>JANYFG010000036.1 GCA_025362815.1 Rhodospirillales bacterium | reverse complement strand
GCCAAGATCTGGTCGCCGGTGGCCAACACATTCACCAAACCGGTGGCCCTGTCGGTGGACGCCGCATGATGTCGGCCGCGCTCGCCTCGCTGCCTTCCCTCACGGCCACGTCGATCGATGCCGGCGTCTTGATCGAGGGGGTGCGCACGCGGGCGCGGGCCGAACTGCCGAGCCAGGTGGATGCGATCGACCACGATGGCCTGTATCCCCGCGACACCCTGGCAAGCCTCGGCCGGGCTGGTCTTTTCTCGTCGCATCTGGGTGCGCACACCTTGCTGGATCGCGGGGATCTCGGGGTGGCCATCCAAACGATGGCGAGCGTGGGCGTCGAATGTATGTCGACGGCGTTCTGCACGTGGTGTCAGGACGCCAGCGGCTGGTATTTGGAGAACACGGACAATACCGGTTTGCGTGACCGGCTTCAAGGCGGCATCGCAACCGGCGCCGTGATGGCCGGCACCGGCATGTCCAACCCGATGAAGACGTTGTCGGGCCTGGAAGGCTTCAAGCTGCGCGCCCAGCGTGCGCCGGCGGGTATGGGCGCCGGCTACATCGTGTCTGGCGTGCTGCCCTGGGTCTCCAATCTCGGCCCGGGCCATTGGTTCGCTACCGTCATCCAGGACGCCGACGATGCCGCGCACCAGATGTTTGCAATGGTGCAATGCGGCCAGCCCGGGGTGGAGATCCGCCAGAATGCGCGCTTCATCGCGCTGGAGGGTACCGGCACTTATTCCGTTCTCTTCCGCAAGGCGTTCATCGCGGATGACATGATGCTGGCCGACCCGCTCGGCGATGCCGTCAAACGCATCCTGCCCGGCGTCATTCTGTTGCAAACCGGCATGGGCCTGGGCGTGATCGAGGCGTGTATCGCACTGATGCATGATGCCAACCGCAGCCAGGCCAGCAGCAACCAGTACCTGCCGCGAGGCCCGTCTTATTACGAGGATGCCAAGGACAATCTGCTGGCCGAAATCCTCAGCGTCGCCGCCACCCCCACCGAGGCAGGCCCCGCTTTTCGCAAACGCGTGCTTACGGCCCGCCTGCGCACCAGCGAGATGGCGCTTGATGCCGCGCAGTCCGCCCTGCTGCACGCGGGGTCGAAAGGCTACCTGCAGGGGTCGCCCGTCAACCGCCGCCTCCGCGAGAGCTATTTCGTGGCCATCATCACCCCCTCCATCCGCCATCTCCGCAAGGAACTGGCCGGTTTGGCGCAACACTGATGCCGACCATCCACATCACCGACACCGCCGGCACGGTGCACACACTGGATGCCAAACCCGGCGACAGCGTCATGCAGATCGCCCGCGCCGCCGAGCTCCCCGTGCCCGGCGACTGCAACGGCTCGCTGGCCTGCGCCACCTGCCACATGATCGTCGATCCCGCATGGTCGGATCGCATCCCGCCGGTTTCAGACGACGAGGAAGCCATGCTGGACGCCGTCTTCAACCTCTCGCCCACCTCGCGTCTGAGCTGCCAGATCCGCATTACACCGGCGCTGGACGGGATACGCCTGGCCTTGCCTGCCTGACCCCACAATCCCCAACGGAGTGAAGCGCATGAGCGAAAAGGTCCTGATTTCCCCCACCGATCTGGCGGCGATGATTCCAAGCCCGCACGTGGTGGTGATCGACACACGCAGCCCGGACGCCTACGCCGCCGGCCACATCGCAGGCGCCGTCAATCTGTTCGAAGTGTTCACGTTCCTCGCCATGTCCACGCCAGAGGGTGTGGACGAACTGAAAGCCACCTTTGCCACGCATTTTGGCGCCGCGGGATTGTCGGGTGCCGAGACGGCGGTGTTCGTCGAGGAAAGCATGAACTCCGGCTTCGGCATGTCGTGCCGTGGCTATTTCCTGATGCAGTTTCTTGGCTACCCCCATGCCCAAGTCCTGCACGGCGGCCTGTCCGCGTGGAAAGCGGCCGGCCTGCCATTGACCACCGAGGTCCCTGTTGTCACGCCCAAGACCTTCCCGGTCGTCGACACCGGCCAGGACGTCATCATCAACTACGAAACGATGCTGGCAGCCGTGGGCGATGACGGCGTGGCCAAGCTCGATGTGCGCGATGTCGACGAATGGGTCGGTACCAGTTCCTCGCCCTACGGCCCCGATTACGCCCCCCGCAAGGGCCGCATTCCCGGCGCCGTCTGGCTCGAATGGTATCGGATGATGAAGCCCACCGCCGCCGGCCCGATGTTCAAGTCCAAGGACGAGATCCTCGCCGAATGCGCCACCGTCGGGATTACGCCAGAAACCCCGGTGTTCCTCTATTGCTTCAAAGGTGCCCGGGCTTCCAACACGCTCGTTGCGCTCAAAGAGGCGGGGATCACTGACGTACGCATGTATTTTGGTTCTTGGAACGAGTGGAGCCGTAATCCTGAGCTGCCGATCGAGGCTGGTCTGCCTTTTGCGGCCAAGCCCATGTCTGCTGCCGCGGAGTAGCAATCCAAGCGCCTTCTGTTTCTGAAGAAAAGAAGCAAAAAGACTTTCATTCGATGAGATACGTGTTGCGGGTAATCGCATAACGCATCTTATCGAATGAAGTTTTTTGGTTCTTTTGTTCACAAAAGAACATCCTTCACTTTCTAATAACACCACAAGGCCCCAAGCATGACCCTGCGCTGCAGCCCGTTCGACCCGATCGCCTCCCACGCCGCCGGCTGCACCTGCGGCACCCAAGGCGTGTCCGCATCGACCGCCACGGGTGAGCAGCGCATGGGCGAGATCGTTCGAACCGCGGTTCTGCGTGCCGCCTTCCCGCAGGCCCGCAGCCGCCGCGCCCTGCTGAAAACCCTCGGCGCCGCCACCACCGCCGCGGCGCTCGCCGATGTCTTCCCCCTCGGCATGGCCGAAGCCCTCGCGCAAGACGCGCCCAAAGGGATCGAGCATCCGAATCTCAAAATCGGCTTCATCCCCATCACCTGCGCCGCCCCCATCATCATGGCCCAACCGATGGGCTTCTATGCCAAATATGGCCTGAACGCCGAGGTCATCAAAACCGCGGGATGGGCCATCATCCGCGACAAATCGTTGAACAAGGAATACGACGCCAGCCACATGCTCTCGCCCATGCCCATCGCCATCTCCATGGGCCTTGGCGCGGTGAGGCAGGACTGGCAGATCCCGGCCATCGAGAACATCAACGGCCAGGCCATCGTCCTCGCCCTCAAGCACAAGGACCGCCGCGATCCTAAAACGTGGAAGGGCCTGCGCTTCGGCATCCCGTTCGACTTTTCGATGCACAACTACCTGCTGCGCTATTACCTCGCCGAAGCCGGAATCGATCCCGATACCGACGTCCAGCTCCGCGTCATCCCGCCGCCCGAGATGGTCGCCAACCTGCGCGCCGACAATATCGACGGGTTCCTCGGGCCAGACCCGGTGAACCAGCGCGCGGTGTTCGACGGCATCGGCTTCATCCACATCCTCTCGCGCGACCTGTGGGACGGCCATCCCTGTTGCTCGTTCTCCATCTCCAAAGAGTTCGTGACAGCCAACCCAAACACCTTCCTCGCCTTGTCCCGCGCCATCATCGATGCCACCGGCTTCGCCAATAAAACCGAAAACCGTAAAGAAATCGCCAACGCCATCGCGCCCGCCAACTACCTCAACCAGCCCCCCGTCGTCGTCGAACAGGCCATGACCGGCATCTTCGCCGACGGTCTCGGCAACATCGTCCGCCAGCCGCTGCGCGCCGGCTACGACCCGTTCCCCTGGGAAAGCTTCGGCGTCTGGATCATGACGCAGATGAAGCGCTGGGGTCAGGTCAAGGGCGATCTCGACTACGCGGGCGTGGCCAGCAGCGTTCTTCGCGCCACCGATGCCCGCAAGGAAATGACAGCCCTGGGTCTCACCGCGCCCGCCACCAACACCAAAACCTTCGTGGTGATGGGCAAGACGTTCGACCCGTCCAAACCGGAAGAATATCTCGCCAGCTTCCCGATCAAACGCAGCTGATATGAGCTCGTTCAGCCGCTCCCGCATGGCGGCGCCCTTCCTGTCGGTGGTGCTGCTCACCCTGCTTCTGATTGCCTGGCAACTGGCGGTGCGCGACAGCGCGCCCACGGCGGGGCTGGATCCTGAGTATGCCAAATTGATGGGGGTGGCCGCAACCACCGGCAAGTCGGCCATCCCCACGCCCATCGATGTCGGCCGCAAGCTGATGGCAGCCGTGGCAGACCCGTTCTACGACAAAGGCCCGAACGACAAAGGCGTGGGAACCCAACTCGCCTTCTCCCTCGCCCGGGTCCTGCTCGGTTTCGGCCTCGCCGCCATCGTGGCAATCCCCATGGGCTTCCTCATCGGCATGTCCCCCTTGGCCGGCGCCACGCTCAATCCCTTCATCCAGGTGTTGAAACCCGTCTCCCCCTTGGCCTGGATGCCGCTCGCCCTCTACACGATCAAAGACAGCGCGCAGTCCGCCATCTTCGTCATCTTCATCTGCTCAGTATGGCCCATGCTGGTGAACACCGCCTTCGGGGTCGCAGGCGTCCGCCGGGAATGGCTGAACGTGGCCCGCACCCTCGAGGTCGGCGCCTGGCGACGCGCCGTCCATGTCATCCTGCCGGCCGCCGCGCCCACCATTTTCACCGGCATGCGCATTTCCATCGGCATCGCCTGGCTCGTCATCGTCGCCGCCGAAATGCTCGTCGGTGGCACGGGAATCGGCTACTTTGTCTGGAACCAGTGGAACAACCTGTCGCTCGCCGACATCCTCATGGGCATCCTCCTCATCGGCCTCGTCGGCATGGCGCTGGACCGGCTTCTCGCTTTGGCCGCAAGCGGCGTCACATGGCGCGAATGAACGAATGACCCGCCCCTACCTCTCCATCGAAGGCATCTCGCGCCTCTACGGCACCCGCCCGGTCTTCCGCGACCTCTGGTTCGGCGTCGAACGCGGCGAGTTCTGCTGCCTCATCGGCCATTCCGGCTGCGGCAAAACCACCATTCTCAACATCCTCGCCGGCCTCGAAGCCCCAGACGGCGGCGCCCTGGTGATGGACGGCCACGAAATCGCCGGCCCCTCGCTCGACCGCGCGGTCATCTTCCAATCCCACGCCCTCTACCCCTGGCTCACCGCACTCGAAAACGTCGCCTTCGCGCTCCGCTCCCGCCACCCCGCCTGGTCCCGCGCCCAGATCCTCGCCCGCGCCCACCAGGCCCTCGAACTCGTCGGCCTCAAAGACGCCGCCCACCAAAAACCCTCCGAACTCTCCGGCGGCATGAAACAACGCGTGGGCATCGCCCGCGCCCTCTCCCTCGAACCCGCCATGCTCCTGATGGACGAACCCTTCTCCGCGCTCGACGCCCTCACCCGCGGCGCCCTGCAAGACGAAGTCGTGGGCCTCGTCGGCGGCGGCCGGCAAACCGCCTTCATGATCACCCACGATGTCGACGAAGCCATCCTCCTGGCCGATCGCATCCTGCTGATGACCAACGGCCCCGACGCCCGCCTCGCCGAAATCGTCGTCAACACGCTCCCCCGTCCCCGCGACCGCGCCAGCCTTCACCGCCAACCCGGCTATTACCCGCTGCGCAACCACATCGTAGACTTCCTCGTCACCCGCTCGCGCGTGCTGGCCGAAACCCGCCCCGCCGACTGGACAGGCCGCAACGTCCCCGAAATCTCCCCCGCCACACCACACGCCGACAACAAATCCCTGGAGAGCCTGGCACCATGAACGACGACAAAACCGCCCTCGGCAAAAAGCTGCTGAAAATCAAAAAGCAACACGGCTGGACCTGGAACGACATCGCCGCAAAACTCGGCCACGCCCCGGTCTGGACCTGCGCCGCCTGCCTCGGCCAAATGTCCATGACCCCCGAGACCGCCGCCAAAACCGCTGCCCTGTTTGGCCTGTCCGACGATGAAGCCGACCTCCTCGCCCAGGCCCCATACCGCGGCTCACTCCCCACCGCCGTGCCAACCGACCCGCTGATCTATCGTTTCTACGAACTGATCTCGGTCTACGGCACCACCTGGAAAGACATGATCCACGAGGAATTCGGCGACGGCATCATGAGCGCCATCGATTTCGACATGACCCTGGAACGCCAGCCCGACCAAAAAGGCGACCGTGTTAAAATGACGCTGAGCGGGAAGTTCCTGCCTTATAAGCGCTACTGATCGAGGTCAGGATATATAAAGTAATGAGTTTAAAAGTGTTCTTTTGTGAACAAAAGAACCAAAAAACTTCATTCGCTTGAGCGCG
>JANYFG010000009.1 GCA_025362815.1 Rhodospirillales bacterium | reverse complement strand
GTTTCGAGGTTCAGCGCCATGCCCTTGAGGCCGGCGGACGGGAACTCGACGAGTTCGCCGGCCATCACGTTCTGCAGGCCGAAGATGCGGGCGATGCCGTCACCGACGGACAGCACCTGACCGGTCTCGGACACGTTCGCTTCCGTGTCGAAAGACGCGATCTGCTTCTTGAGGATTTCCGAAATCTCGGCAGGACGGATTTCCATCAGGCGGCTCCCTTCATGGCGTACTGCAGGCGCTGCAGACGGCTCTTGATACTCGTGTCGTAGAGGCGGGCCCCGATCTTGACGATCAGGCCGCCGAGAATGCTTTCGTCAACGCGCTTGGCGATATTGACCTGGCCGTAGCCAGCCTCGATCAGGCGGGCGCGCAGCTGTTGTTCCTGCACGTCGCTGAGTGGATGGGCGGATGTGACCTCGGCCAGCACGATCCCGCGCTTCTGGGCCACCAGGGCGGCAAACGCCGTCACGATGGCGCGCAGGACCGCGAGCCTGCGATTGGCCGTCACCACACCCACGAAATCGGTGATGATCTTGCTGAAGCCCTGCTCGACCAACGCCGCATGCATCGCCTTCTGGGCGATATTCACGTCGATAAGCGGGCTTTCGAGCAGGCGCCGCAGGGTGGGCGCCTCATCGATCAGGCGACCGAGGCCGTCCATCTGGTCGACCACCAGGTCGAGTGCGTTCTGGTCACTGGCGAGGGAATACAGAGCGGTGGCATACCGGTCCGTGAGCCCACCGCCGCTGGAAATCGTCGACGCGCCAGAGGCCAAGAGTGCGGTTCCGTCTGCTTGATCGTGGCACTTCGGTGCGCGTGATCGTGGGATGTGGCGTCAGTCACATTGATTTCACTGACGACGCGGCGTCTAGCATGGGGTGTTTGGCGGCGCAACGGCTGGACCGGCCGCTAGGCCCCGGAAATGTGGAACCAGTCGTTACGAGGGCCGCCCGCCCAGATCCGTGGTCTGGATCTGCGCCACCGCGTCCACACGCGGGTCGCGGGCGATGTTGGACGGCGCGATGAACCCACGCCCGTCCCACTCGATCTTCAGGCCCACGCTTTCGTAGCAGCCGGCCACATATTCCGAGCAGATGTAGTCATCGTCCGGCGCCAGGCGGTGCGGCATGGGGCGCCCGAGGCGGCCGAGCATGATCCGGAGCGCGATCTTCACGTTCTCGCTGTTGGAGAACTTGGCGCCCAGACGGTCGAAGGCGAATTCCTGCATGCGGCTCATCAACGCGGCACCGTGGGCCGCGGCTCCGACGTCGCGATGGCGGGCGATGACGATCCGGCCGGGATAGGGGTGCGTGCCGCTGCTGGTACGCGCGATGAAGTCCGACAGCGGCACCGCGCGAACACCGATCTTCTGCACCGCTTCCAGGATCAGAACCCGGTTCAGCTCCTCCAGCCGGAAGGCGATCGCCACATGGCTCCAGGGGCTTTGCGTCGCCCAGCGTATCGCGCGGGAGCCGAGATCATGGGCCGAGCACAGCATGAGGTCGCCGTCCTGGATCTGGGGGCGCAGCACGTCGTAGGGCAGCGGCGCCAGATTTTGCAGCGCGTCGTCTGGAATGGTCACCCGGTGGAGCCCTCGGCATGCGTGATCGTCACGGCGGAGCCCGCCCGCTCGCCCGCGAGGGACGCCGGGTCGGCCGGGGTGGACACGCGGGTGTGCCATCGCCCGCCCTCCCATGTCCGCACCTCGATCCCGATCGGCTCGCCCGGCAGGATGGTGATCCGGTTATAGGCGTTCGGCTCGCCGCGCAACCGCACCGAGGTGGCGGTGCTTCCCTGCACCACGAGTGGCGGGCCGCCCCCCACCGCGGCGAGGCGGGCATAGCCGCGATGCAGATGGCCTGCGAGCACGAGTGCCACGCCCTGACGGGCGAACGCCTCGAGCGCCCGTGCCGCGCCGCCGGCCACCTGGGTTTCCGGCTCGGTTTCCGGCGGCAGAAGCGGATGATGTGCCACCACCACACGCACGCGCCCTTCCGGCACCGCCTCCAGTCGCGCGACCAGCCGGGCCAGCCTCTTGTGCGTCACCCGGCCGCGCGACCAGTCCCAATGCCAGCCGGCACGTCGGGCGGTGTTGAGGCCCAGCACCGCCACCGTCTCGTCGGACCAATCGGGCTCCGTGGGCGTGCCGACCTCCGCGCGCCAACGGGCATACGGATTGGTGAAGCGCTCCCACAGGTCATAGGGCGTGATGTCGTGGTTGCCGGGCACCGTGAGCGTGGGGGCGTGCAGCCGGTCCATGAAGGCGCGGGCCTGGCGAAATTCACGGTGATGGCCGCCTTGGGTGAGGTCGCCGCTGATCGCCACCAGGTCCGGCGGGTCGGCGTTGAGATCCTCCACCAGCGCCTCCACCACCACCGGGTCCTCGGCGCCGAAATGCAGGTCGGTGAGATGCGCGATTCGGGTCATGCGGCCAGCTCCCCTTTTGTGGCCGGCATCGGGGCGAGGACGTTCAAGGCGCGGGGCCGGATCACGTAACGCAGCGGCATGTCCAGCAGCATCGCCTCCCCATCGTTCATCACACGCATCGAGGGCCGGTGCCCGGTGATGGTCAATTCCGGAAGGCTGAGCTCCTCCACCGCTTCGTCGCCGGACCAGCGCCCGAGCATGGCGGGCACGCCGATCCGCACCGCGTCGATCAGTTTCAGCCGGGCAAAGATATAGGCCGCCAGCATGCCGCCATCGAGCAGCGTGCGGCCCATCTGGTGCGTGACCTTATCGGCCAGCGGATTGGGCGTGATCATCAGCGCGGGCGAGCGCACCTTCCAGTGCCGCCCGGCGGTGTGCAGCCCAAGCCGCAACGGGCGATACGTGCGAAACACCCGCAGCGCCGCGCCGGCGTAACGGGCCCAACTGCGCAGAAGCGATTTGCCGCGGCCGGATTCACGCACCTGCCCGAGCACCGTGGGCAACCCCACCATGGAGCCGCACAGAAAAACCCGCCCGTTGACCTCCCCCACGTCGATGGCACGAACGTGGAAGTCGGCCAGAACCTTGATGCCCGCGTCGAGATCGCCGATCGGAATTTTGAGGTCGCGGGCCAGAATGTTCATCGTGCCGGACGGCAGGATGCCGAGCGGCGTGTCCGTGCCCACCAGAAGTTGCGCCGCGCAGGCCACCGTGCCGTCGCCGCCGATCACCACCACCGCATCTGCCCCGGCATCGCGGGCCAACGTCACGCGGGCGGGCAGCGCGCCGGCCTCCATCGGAATGAAATCGGCGATCACGTCGTGCAGCGCGAAGGCCTTTCGCATCACTTCCATCGGGTCGTCGCTGCCGACCAGCGCGCCGGCGGAGTGGTTCAGCACGATGGCGAACCGGCGAACGCGCGGCGGATCGGCGGGGGAAGCATGATCGGATGGCATAACGCCTCGGGACGGGTGATCAGGAAGCAATCGTCACGCAACGAAGTCGTTCCCGCAACCGGGGGACACCGTGAGCGCGAGCACTATTTTTCGGGCTCAGAGAAAGCTGATCGGATCGATATCCACATCCACCCGCACGGAGCCCACCTTGGAGATCTGCGCCAGCCAGGCGCGCAGGATCGGTTGCACCGCGATATCGCGACGAGTTTTGAGCAGCAGCCGGCGGCGGTGACGGCCGCGCAGGATCGCCAGCGGCGCGGGGGCGGGGCCGAGCACCAGGAGCCCCTCGCCATGCGGCGCCATACGGCCGAGGTCGCGCGCCGTGGCATCGGCGGCTTCGGCGGTGTCGGCACTGACGATGAGCGCGGCGAGGCGGCCGAAGGGGGGCCAGTGGCCTGGCCTTCGCTGCTCCGCCTCGCTGTGCATGAACGCGTCGAGATCGCCGCCTTTCAGCGCCTGCATCACGGGATGCTCGGGGGTGAAGGTTTGCAGCAGAACGCGGCCCGGCGCCTCCGCCCGCCCTGCCCGTCCGGACACCTGGTGCAGCAGCTGCACGGTGCGCTCCGCCGCCCGCAGATCGCCGCCGGCGAGACCGAGATCGGCGTCGATCACGCCAACCAGCGTCAGGTGCGGAAAATGCCACCCTTTGGCGACGATCTGGGTGCCGATGATAAGGTCGATCTGGCGGGCTTCAATGGCGCGCGCCGCCTCCGCCGCGGCACTCGGCCCCGGCAGGGTGTCACTGGCCATTACCAAGGTGCGCGCGTGGGGGAACAGGCGCAGCGCCTCCTCGGTGATGCGTTCCACCCCTGGGCCGATGGCGGTGAGGCTGGCCTCCGCCCCGCAGGCCGGGCACAGCAGCGGAATGGGCTCGACATGGCCGCAATGATGGCACTGCAGCTGTCGCCGCGCGCGGTGCTCCACCAGCCAGGCGGTGCAGTTCGGGCACTGGCAGCGATGCCCGCAGCGCCGGCAGAGCGTGAGCGGCGCGTAGCCACGGCGGTTGAGGAACAGCATCGCCTGCTCGCCGCGCGCGAAGGCCGCGTTCACCTCCGCGATGAGGGGGGGCGAGATGAAGTCGCCGCGTTCCGGCGGATGATCGCGCAGGTCGACCAACGTGATCTCGGGCATCGCGGCCCCTCCGTGGCGCTTGGGCAGATGCAGGCGTTGGTATCGCCCGGCCTCGACGTTCGACACCGTCTCCAGGCTGGGGGTGGCCGACGCCAGGATGCAGGTGGCCTCGCACAGCCGGGCGCGGACGATGGCCATGTCGCGGGCGTGGTAGACCACGCCGTCCTCCTGCTTGAACGCCGTCTCGTGCTCCTCGTCGATCACCACCAGTCCGAGATCGGGGAATGGCAGGAACAGCGCCGAGCGGGCGCCGACCACGACGGTGGCCTCGCCGGACTGGACCGCGCGCCAGGTGAGCTTGCGGGTGCGGCTTGAGAGATCGGAGTGCCAGACCGCGGGCGGCGTGCCGAACCGGGCGGCGAAGCGGTCGAGCCATTGCGAGGACAGGGCGATTTCCGGCAGGAGCACGAGCGCCTGGCGTCCCGCGCGCAGGCAGGCGGCGATCGCCTCGTGATAGACCTCCGTCTTGCCCGAACCGGTGACGCCTTCGAGCAAGGTGACGGAGAATTCGTGCGACACCACCGCCGCGCGCAGGGCGGCGGCGGCGTGGTCCTGATCGGGAGACAACGCCGGACCAGGGCGTGCCGCGTCTGGCGGATGGAACCCGGGCAGCACCGGCAACGGCGCGGGCAGCAGCAATCCGGCATCGGCCATCGCGCGCACCACGCCGCCGGACACGCCGGCGGCGCGCGCCAGTTCCGGGCCGGCGCGGGGCTGCAGGCGGGCCAATTCGGCCATGACAGCCGCGCGCTGCGGGGTAGCGCGGATCTGTGGCATGGGATCGGCCAGCCGCCAGCCGAGCAAGGGCTGGTCGGGGCGAAGGGCGTTCACCCGCAGCGCCATCGCCAGCACGTCACCGGGCGGGCTCAGCGTGTAGGCTGCGATCCAGTCGACGAGGCGGCGCAGATCCTGACGCATCGGCGGCACGTCGATTTTAGAAGAGACCGGGCGCAGCCGGTTGTCGCCCACCCGGCCATCGGCCTCGCCGTCCCATACCACGCCCACTTCCTCGCGGCGGTTGAGCGGCACGAGCACGAGGTCGCCGGGGGCCAGGAGCATGCCATGCGGCACGCGATAGTCGAACGGGCCGGCGAACGGATATGGCAGCTGCACGGGCACCCGCGTGCCCTGCACAGGTGCCGGAAGAAGGCCGCCCTGTTCGCCCTGCCTGGGATTCGCTGATCGCATAGGGTATGATCTGCCTGAAACCGGGCTGCCGCGGCAGGCCCAAAACGACCAGCCCACTCCGGCGGGCCTCAAAAACGACCAGCCCGCCCCGGCGGGCCTCAAAAACGACAGGACAGCGCAGCATGAAATTCTTTGTCGACACCGCCGACACGGCCGAGATCAAGGCGCTGGCCGCTTCCGGCCTCCTCGATGGCGTGACCACCAACCCCAGCCTGATCGCCAAATCCGGCCGCAAGATCAGCGAAGTGATCGCCGAGATCTGCGGGATCGTCGAAGGCCCGGTGAGCGCCGAGGTCGCCGGCACTGAGTATGACCAGATCATGCGCGAGGCCGCGGTGCTGCGAAAGATCGCCACCAACGTGTGCGTGAAGCTGCCGTTGACGCCGGACGGTCTGCGCGCGTGCCGCACCCTGTCGGGCGAGGGCACCATGACCAACGTCACCCTGTGCTTCTCCGCCGCCCAGGCGCTGCTGGCCGCCAAGGCCGGCGCTACGTTCATCAGCCCCTTCGTCGGTCGCCTCGATGACATCGGCCAGGAGGGCATGGAGCTGATCTCCGACATTCTGGAGATTTACGACAACTACGAGGCGCTGGAGACCGAGGTGCTCGTGGCCTCCGTTCGCAGCACCATGCACGTGATCCAGGCCGCCAAGCTGGGCGCGCATGTGGCAACCCTGCCGCCCGCCGTGCTGCGCGCGCTATATCAGCATCCGCTGACCGACAAGGGGCTTGCCGCGTTCCTGAAGGATTGGGCCGGCACCGGCCAGTCGATCGTCTGATCCCATAGAGCTGGCCTCAGGATGCCGTTTTCGGACACGGCCATGGATGCGGCGGATGTGACGGCCTACCTGCAGTCGCATCCGCAGTTTCTGGCCGACAATCCGGATCTGTATCGCAGCCTCGTGCCGCCTTCGCGCGTGCACGGGGCGCCGTTGGCGGATCACATGGCCGCCATGCTGGCCGCCGAGCGGGCGCATGCCAGCGCGCTGGCCGAGCAGGCCGATGTGGTGCTGGCGGCGGGGCGTGCCATCGCGGGGCTTTCGGCGCGGGTGCAGGAGGCGGTGCTGGCGTTAATGCAAACATCGTCGCTGATCGAATGCATCACCGACGAGCTGCCGTCGCTGCTCGCAGTCGATGCCGCCTGCCTTTGCATCGAGGCCGAACGCCCCGGTCTGCGCACGCTTCCGGCTGGCACGATCGCGTCGTTGCTGCGCGCCGCCCGGGTGGTGTTCGAGACCGATCCAGAGCATGCCGCCCTCGTGCATGGCGAGGCGATGCTGCTGGCCCGGCACGAAGCGTTGATCCTGGTGCCAGGCCAAGGGCCGCCGTGCCTGCTCGCGCTGGCATCACGCGATGCGGCGATGCTCGACCCCTGCCAGGGCACCGCGCCGCTGGCGTTCCTGGGCCGCGCCGTGGCCGCCTGCCTGTGGCGCTGATGCAGGGCGAAGCCGCCAGGGTCGAATTTCTCGCGTTTCTCGCATTGGAACGTCGTGCCTCGCCGCTGACGGTGGAGGCGTATGGCGCCGATCTCTCGAATTTCCTGGGCTTTATCACCCGCCACCAGGGCGGCGAGCCGGATCTGCCCGCCTTGGGCGCGTTGCGTGCGGCAGAGTTTCGCGCCTGGCTGGCGCATTCCGCGGCGGATGGGCGGGGCCGGGCCACACGGGCGCGCCATGTCTCGGCGGTGCGCAGCTTTTTCAGGTTCCTCGCCCGCCGCCATGGCGTGGACAACCCGCAGCTCGCGCTGCTGGCGGCGCCGCGCCCGAGCAAGCCGCTGCCGAAGGCGTTGTCGCCGGCACAGGCTTTGTCGGTGGCCCGCGACATCGGCGAGATCACGGACGGCGACCTGTCGCTGCGCGACGTAGCGTTGTTCAGCCTTCTCTACGGCAGCGGCCTGCGCATCGCCGAAGCGCTGGCGCTGGATGTGCGAGACGCGCCGCGGGCGGGCAGCGACACGGCGCTGGTGGTCACAGGCAAAGGCTCCAAGCAGCGGATCGTGCCGGTGCTGGCCGCCGTGCGCAACGTGATGGAGGCGTGGCTGCGCGTTCACCCGCAGGGCAGCCCGGCCGCGCCGTTGTTCATCGGCGCCCGTGGCGGCCGTCTCGACCCCGGCGTGGCGCAGCGGACCCTGCGGCAGTACCGCGCTCTGGCCGGCCTGCCCGAGCACGCGACGCCGCATGCGCTCCGGCACTCCTTCGCCACCCATTTGCTGGCCGGAGGCGCCGATCTCCGCTCCATCCAGGATCTGCTCGGCCATGCCAGCCTGTCGACCACCCAGCGTTACACCGCAGTCGACACCACGCAGCTGATGGACGTGTGGCGCCGCACCCATCCTCGTGGGTAGGCGCCCGCCCAGGACGCGTGGATCACGCATCGTTTCACCTGAATGGGCACAGATGCTAACCTGCGCAAAACGGGAGCGAGGCGCATGCGGGCAGCCGTGATCGGATTGGGCCAGATGGGGCGCGGCATCGCGGCCAACCTGCATCGCGCCGGGCTTCTCGCCGCCGCCTGGGACGTATCGGAGACCGCGCGCGACAGCCCCGGTCTTCCCGCCGGCATTTCGCTGAATGCGGATACGGCGTGGGCGGCGGAGGCAGTGATCTTCGTCGTGCCGTCGTCACGCGAGATCAAAACCTGTCTCGACACGCTGCTGGCGCAAAAGAAGGACGGGCAGATCCTCATCGATCTCACGACATCGAGCCCCGAAGACACGCTGGTCCTGGCCCGGCGTGCGGCGTCGCACGGCAGGATCTATCTCGATGGCGGCATGTCCGGCGGCGCCATGGGGGCTGATTCGGGCCATCTGACGCTGATGATGGGCGGGCCGGAAACCGCGCTCGAACGCGTGCATCATGTGCTCGAAGCCATCGCCCGCCACGTGTTCCGCGTGGGCGACAGCGGGGCCGGCCACACCATGAAGCTGGTCCACAACATGGTCTGCCATACCAATTTCCTGGCATTGGCCGAGGCCTGCCGTATCGCCGAGCGGGCGGGACTGGCCTTGCCCACCGTGATCGACGTGATCAACGCCGGCAACGCTCGCAGCTATGTCAGCGAACACCGGTTTCCCAACCATGTTCTGTCCGGCCTGTTCGATGGCCGCTCGACCGTCTCGAACCTGACCAAGGATCTCGGCATGGCCGAAGCGCTCGCCGATCAGCTGGAGCAAGACGCGCCCTACACGCGGCTGACCGCCTCGCTTTTACAGCGTGCCATGCAGACCGGGCACGGCGAGGACGATTTTACCCGGCTTTACCCGATGTATGAGGCGCTGGCGGGCACGCCGGGCGAATGAGCCGCCAGACGTTTCACGCCGGCGGCTATCAGGGCGGCGCCTCCGTCCATACCAAGGCGTTGGCTCATCTGGCGGCTGCGATCGAGCGTTTGTCGGGCGGCGATCTCAGGCTGGCCGTCACGCCCGATACTACCGGCGATGGCAGCAAGGCGATCGACCTGTTGGCCCGTGTCGAGGCCGGACAGCTCGATCTCTGCTATTTCGCATCGAGCTATCTGGCCGGGCGCGTGCCGGCATTGGCCGCGCTGGACCTGCCGTTCGCCGCCCGCGATCGCGCCGACGCCTATCGCCGCCTGGACGGCCCGCTCGGACGGCATCTGGCGCGGTGTGTGCGCAATGCGACGGGATTTACGATGTTTGCCGCGTGGGACAACGGATTTCGCCATCTGTCCAATCGCCTGCATCCGCTCGCCACCCCTGCGGATTGCGCCGGACTGTCGATCCGCACGCTCGACAACGCGCTGCATCAGGCGACGTTCGCGTCCTTCGGGTTTCGGCCGACCACGATCGACGTGGCCGATCTGGCCGATGCGGTGCGCCTTCACACGGTGGACGCGCAAGAGAATCCGTTGAGCAACACGGTGAATTTCGGCCTGCATCACACGCACCGCTTCCATAGCCTGACAGCGCATTTCTTCGGCGTGGCGCTTTTGCTGGTGAACACTGCCTGGCTTGAAAATCTCCCCCAGGAGATGCGATGCGTGCTGGAGACGGCGGTGGCCGAGGCAACATTGTTCCAGCGCGGCCTGGCCGCGGGGGAAGACACGCGTTGCCTCGCCGTTCTGCGTGACAGCGGGGCTGCGATAGTGGGGCCGGACGACATGGACCATGTGGGGTTTGTCGAGGCCTCAGAACCGGTGCGGGATGCCGCGATGCGCAGGTTCGATGCGGCGCTGCGAGCGGTTCTTATCTAGAGCCTGATGATTTTAAGTAGACAAAATCATCAGGCTCTAACTTGTTGTTTTATCGATCATGTTAATGCGTTTGGGTGAAGCAACCCAAAAGCATCATGATCTAGACCGACAGCCGTTCGACCAGCATGCGGGTCAGGTCATCGGGGGTAAAGGGTTTGGCGCAGGCGCGCCAGCTCGGCTCATCCGGCGGTATCGCGTCGCTGCCATAGCCGGACAGCAACAGAAACGGCACGCCGCGCGAAGCCAAGGTGTAGGCCACCGGATAGATCTTTTCGCCGCGCAGATTAACGTCCAGCACCGCCACATCCATCGTCTCGGCGCGCGCCGCCGTCATGGCATCGGCGATATTTGTGTAGGGGCCGAGCACTTCGCATTGCTGGTCGAGGAGGATATCCTCGATCATCATGGCCACGAGAAGCTCATCCTCGGCGACCAGAACGCGTTTGCCTTGCAGGATCGTCATAATGGACCTTTGGGCCACGAGATGATGGCCGTGCAATCATAACCTCCCGCGCGGTCGGAAAGTTCATGTGCGATACGCCCCGCGATCAAACAGCTTATATACCGCTAGATCATGATGCGTTTGGGTTGCTCCACCCAAGCGCATAAACATGATCGATAAAACAACAAGTTAGAGCCTGATATTTTGTCTACTCAAAATCATCAGGCTCTAGATCATGATGTGTTTGGGTTGATTAACCCGAACGCAAAAACATGATCGATCGAACAAGAGTAGAGCGTGATGATTTTGCTTCTACTCAAAATCATCACGCTCTAAGGCGCGCGCGGCACCGGTGGGCGGACGGCCTCGACGCGCGACACCCAGGCGAGGCGGGACAACGCTGCCAGATCGTCGGGGCTAACATTGCGCAGCCGGATGCGACCCACCGCGCCGTCGCGGCCGGCGAACACGCCATAGGCGGCCAGACGCTCGTTGTGAAACCGCTCCGGCGTGAAATCCAACACGACGACGACGCTGGACGGGCCGGTGGCGCCGCGCAAGGCCGGATCCAACCGCGTGCCAGACGTGGCCGCGCCGTAGAGGGCCTGGCCGAACAGGATGACAATGATCAGAAAGGCGCCGGTGAGCAGCCGGATGATGGGAGCGCTCATCCGGGCCTGCCGCCTTCGCTGCGCGCCACCATGCCCCAGCGCTGCACGGTACGGCGCTCGATCGGCAGCAGCAGCCAGCGATCCATCGCCATGGCGATCATGCCGATGATGAGGCAGCCGGCCACGATGATGTCCGTGCGGCTGAAATCGGCGGCCCGGAAGATCATCTGCCCCAGCCCCGTTGTGGCGCCCACCAACTCGGCCGCGATCAGGGCGCGCCAGCCAAAACCGAGTCCGGAGCGAACCCCATTGAGGATATAGGGCAAGGCGCCGGGGAAGGTGACGCTGCGGATCGTCTCCCACCGCCCGGCACCCAGGGTACGCACCGATTGTTCGAGCACCTCTGGCACGAGCTGCACGCCGAGCACGGTGTTCTGAAACACGATGAAGAACACCGAATTCCAGATCAGGAACACGGCGAGCCCCGTGCCGATCCCCACCCAGCCGATCATCAGCGGCAGCCAGACGATGCCCGAAATGGCGTTGAAGAACACCAGCAGCGGGTTGAGGAACGTGGCGAGCGGCTTGTTCAGCCCTGTGACGAAGCCGGCCGCCACGCCCATCGCGATGCCGAGCAGCGCGCCCAGGCCGAGCCGCCACAGGCTGGCCAGAATGTCGGTCAGAAGCGAGCCGGACTGTGCAAGCTCGATGACGGCGCCGACGACGTTGGCGATCGACGGCATCACCGCCAGCGGCGGATGCGCCACGTTCCAGTAGATCGACCAGGCGGCGCCGAAGATCAGGATGGGCGAGAACGGCAGCAGCCGCCAGACCAGCCTGCCCAGCCTGGCGCGCGCGGGCGTGCGCGGCGTATCGGTCATTTGCGCAGCACTCCCCAGCGGGCCAGCGTCATGGTCTCGATCGGCTGCACCAGCAATCGGTCGACGATGATATACAGCGTGCCGATCAGCACCATGCCCACCATGATGCGGTCGATCTGGCTAAAGGTGCGGGCGCCGAAGATGAGATCGCCGAGTCCGCCACGCCGCACCAGCATTTCGGCCGCGATCAGCGCGCGCCAGCCATAGCCCATTCCGAGCCTGAGGCCGACCACGATGCTGGGCAGCGCGCCGGGCAGATACACGTCCCACATGATGCGCAGCCGCGAGGCACCGAGGGATTGCAGCGCCAGCACGTAGTTCTCTGGAATGGCGCGCACGCCCACGATGGTGTTGACGATGATGGGCACAACGAGCGTGTAGATGACCACCGTCAGCTTCGTGGTGTCAGAGAACCCGAACCAGATGATCGCCAGCGGCAGCCAGGCCACGCCGGAGATGCCCTGCAGAAATCGCAGCGTGCCTTCCAGCGCGCGGGCCACCACGCGGTTGGCGCCGATGGCGAAACCCAGCGGCACGCCGATGAGGGCGGAGATCAGCGCCGCGATGCCCATCATGCGCAGGCTGGTGGCGGCGTAATCGGCCAGGATGCCGCGATTGCCGAGCTGCAGCGCCGCGATGGCGACCTGCGCCGGCGAGGCCAGCACACGATCGTCCAACGCCCAATGCCATTTGATCGCCCACCAGATCGCCACCACCATCGCGAACGGCAGAACGATCCGCAGCCCCTTCAAAGGCCGCAACACGGCCGACAAGGCCGATGGAAAAGCCTGGGGCGGCGCGTTCGCGGTGGTGGCGATGCTCATGCGGCGGGCACGACGCTTGCGCCGTCACCGGCGACCAGCGTGGCGCCACGCTCCTCGCGCACCAGTCGAAGCACCTGCTCGCAGATGGCCTGCATTTCAGGATCGGCGGTAAAGCTTTCCCAGTCCCGCCCGCCTGGCGTGCGCCGTGGCACCGCGATTTCCGCCTTGATGCGGCCGGGCCTGCGCGTCATCACCAGCACGCGGTCGCCGAGGAACACCGCCTCCTCCACGCCATGCGTGATGAAGAACACCGTCTTGTTCGTGGTGGCGCAGAGACGGGCGAGTTCTTCCTGCAGCGTGAGCCGTGTCATGGCGTCGACGGCGGCGAACGGCTCGTCCATCAGGATCACGTCGGGGTCCGCCGCCCAGGTGCGGGCAACCGCCACGCGCTGCCGCATGCCGCCGGAAAGCTCGTGCGGGTAGCGGTCCTCAAAGCCCCTGAGCCCCACGAGGTCGATCAGCCGCGCCACGATCCTGTCGCGCTCGGCAGGTTTGGTACCGGCGATGTCGAGCCCATGGCCGATGTTGCGGCGCACGGTGCGCCACGGCAGTATGGCCAGCTCCTGGAACACCACGCCGCGATCCCGTCCCGGCCCGGTCACGGGGCGGCCGTTGCAAAAGATACGGCCTTCGGAGGGCTTGATGAAGCCGGCGATGGCCTTGAGCAGCGTGGTCTTGCCGCAGCCGGACGGGCCGACGAGCGTCACGAACTCGCCCGCCTGTATGCGCAGATCGATGATGCTGGTGGCCTGCACGGGCCCGCTTTCTGACTGGAAGAAATGGCGGAAGCCGGCCACCTCGATCTTGTCGACGGCGCCGCTCATCAGGACAGCGCGCCCTTGCACGCCGCAAGCGTGGCCGGCAGCGGCGGCAGATCGGCGAACAGCTCCGGCGACTTGGCCATCACCTTGTCCAGCACGGTGGGGTCGTAGAAATCGGTGGCCACGAAAGGCTTGGACGTTTTGATGATGCCGGTGGCCGCCATGTTGTTGCCGGTCTCCAACAGGCCCTGGATGGTGCAGGGGGACAAGCGCGTGTCCCAGTCCCCAAAACCGATCCCGCTTTCGGCGTCCTTCACGTTCAGCCCGTCCAGATAGCGCGTCAGGATCTCGGCCGTGTCTTTCGGGTTCTTGCGCACGAACTGCGCCGCCTCGGCAAGGCCAGTGGCGAAGTCGATGACGCTGTCATAGTTCTTCGTGATCCAGACCTCGTTGGCGCAGGCACCGAGCACGGCCGAGATCACGCCGGATGCCCCGCGGCTGAGGATGACGGCGTTGGCGCCGAGTTCGCGCACCACCTGCGAGGTGTAGGGCTCCCACGGACACACCGCATCCACCAGACCCTGCGAAATCGTCACCGGCATGTTCTCGACGGGCACGCTGACCAGCTTGATCTTGCTGGCATCGAGCCCGCTTTTGCGGATCCATTCCTTGAGATAAACCTCGGTGATGCTGCCGGTGAGCAGCCCCACCGTCTTGCCGTGGAGTGACTTCGGATCGTTGGCGACAATGCCACGATCCCTTCGGCCGATGACGCCGATGGCGCCGGCTTTGCCCACGTATTCGGCGGCGTTGTAATAGGGCATCACGCCTTTGATGAGGTTGCCGGAGGCGCGGGCCGCCGCCGTGGTGGTGGAGAAGGCGACATGGCCCAGCTGCGCCTCACCCGCCTGCAGCGCCTGCACGACCTCGCGCCCGCTGCTGGTGATCCGGAGCTTCACATCCAGTCCCCGGCTGGCCCAGTAGCCGTTCTCGGCCGCCACGTAGGCGGGGGTGGAGAACATGTTGTTGACCACGAAGAACGTGACGGCGCGGGTAGCCTGGACGCGCGAGGCCTGGGCGCGGGCCAGATGTGGAAGCGCCAGTGCGGCACCGGTGGTGGCCAGGATCCGACGCCGTGAGATATGTGTTTTCATTGGTCTTGGTTCCCACCGTTTGGCAGCCACCGCCCTGTTGTCGAGCGTTTGGTTCGTTGAACGCTATTCTATCTCAGGTCTTGCGCGACGTCTGTCTAGGACAGTCGAACTTCAGGCGGAATGGGAAGTCTGGCGTTCTCACCATCCAGAAACTCCACTGTCGTGAAGCGCAGTTCGGTGGTGCCGATATTCTCCACGGCATGCACCAGATATTCGTCGCGGCCGTAGTGCAGGTGCTTCGTCTCGCCCACGGTGTGCACGGTATCGACGATCCTTCCATCCTCGAACCAGCCGCGTGCCGCGCCGTCGGATAGGCTCGTCCAGAAATACGGCAGCACATGGCGATGAAAGCCGCAGGCCTTGCCGGGCGGGATGGTGAGGTGCCAGACGCGCACGCGATCGGTTTCCGAAACCAGCACGCTGCCCACCTGCCCGCTCATGCGGCCGGCCTCGTAAGCATGGCGCATGTGATCCGGCCAGTGCGCCCGTGGGTGCGCGCGTGGGTCCGCGATCGGCGCCTGGTCGGTCGTGTTCGTGCTCAACATGACGCGTATCCTTTCAGGTTCGTGTGACCACCACCTTGATGGCATCGTCCACCCGATCGCGGGCGTAGCGCAGGCCGGTCTCGAGCTCGTCGAACGGAAAGCTGTGCGTGTGGATCAGCGTCGCGTCGAAACGTTTGGATGCCATCAACGCCATGGCGCGATGGGTGGCGCAGCGGCCCTCGCCGCGTATGCCGAACAGCGACACGTTGTTGCGCACCAGATGCGCCACATCCATATCCACCCGGCCATGCGGGAATGCCGCCAGACAGATCTTGCCGCCGCGATTGACCATGTGCACCGCTTCGTCCAGCGCGGCGGGCGTGCCGGCGCATTCCACCACGTAGTCTGCCCCGATGCCGCCGGTGAGCCGCAACACCTCGGCCACCGCATCGGTGGTTTTCGAATTGATGACGTGATCGGCGCCGAGTTTCGTGCCGATCGCCAGCCGGTTGTCGCGCGTGCCCGTCAGGATCACGGGCGACGCGCCGAGCGCCTTGGCCACGCCGGCCGCGAGCAGTCCGATCGGCCCCGGCCCCGTCACGACCACGCTTTCACCGGCCACCAGCCCGCCAAGTTCGGTCAGCCCATACATGGACGTGCCCGCCGTGACGACCAGCGTGGCCTCGGCGTCCGACATCGCATCGGGGACACGGACGAGCGTGTTGATGTTGTTGACAGCGAATTCGGCGAACCCGCCATCCGTGGTGAAGCCGTTTGCGCGATGGCCCTTCTCCGGCCGGCCATAGTTCAGGCAGGAGGTATACATCCCCTGGCGACACCGCTTGCACTGGCCGCATCCGGCATGGATCTCAACCGTGACGCGTTCGCCCACGCGATATTCATCGACGCCCGCCCCCAGGGCGGCGACGGTGCCCATGTATTCGTGGCCAAAAGTAAAATTCTTGTTGAACGGCAGGCCGCCCTCGATCCGGGCGGGCGAGCCGTAGTGAAGTATTTCGAGATCGGTGGCGCAGATGGCCACGGCATCGATGCGCACCAGAACCTCGGCCCGGCCCGGCGGGGGCACCGGCTTGGTGGTGAGCCGGATCTCGTCCGGATCGCCCAGCACCCAGGCGCGCATCGTCTCCGGCAGGTTCATGGGGCGAGCGCCGCCATCTTGCCCGCTGCCATCAGATCGGCCGCCACCAGGTCCGCCGCCTTCATGTCGGCGATGGCGGACAGGCTGGCGTTGGACAGCGGCAGTTCCACGGGATCGCCGGTGGCCGCGGAAAGATCGGCGGCGGTATAGGCCGACATCACCATGCGGGCATGTTCGGGCGAGACCATCGGCGCGCGGTCCATCAGCACGCTTTCGAGGAAATGGATCGTCTCCGGCCCCATCTGGCCAGCGAAGACATGGTCCACCTGCTCGCCGGGCATGGTGGACATCGGGTAGGTTGTGCCGTCCTTCACCGTGTTCATCCAGTGATCCCGGTGCGTGTCGTCGAGAAACAGCGAGCCCTCGGTGCCGGTGATCTCGATCCAGGTGGCGCAGAAATTGGGGTAGGACGGCGGCAGGTTCCAGCCGCCGCCGATCACCACCAGGGTGCCGTCGTCCATCGTGACGTTGGACCACATCACGTCGTACGAGCCGTTGACGGCCTGCATGTAGCCATAGCCGCCCTGCGAATAGACCTTTATCGGCTTGGCCGGCTCCAGCAGCCAGAACACCAGGTCCAGATCATGCGTGCTCTCCATCGCCGCCGGCGACATCCGCACGCGCGCCGCGATCTTTTGGCCCAGTGAGCGCGACAGATGGCGGCTGACCATCACGCTCACGATCCGGCCCAGGCTGCCATCGGCGATCTTCTTCTTCGCGTAGGCCACCTTCGGATTGAAGCGCTGGGAGTAGCCGATGGTGAACTTCACGTTGTTCTGCTTGGACAACCCGATCAGCTCATCCGCCTGCCAGAACTCCATGGCGATCGGCTTTTCCAGCAGCACGTGCTTGCCGGCCTTCAGACAGTCCCGCGCAATGGTGTAATGCGTGGGCTCCGGCGTGGTGGAGATATAGACGACTTCGATCGCGGGGTTCGCCACGATCTGCTGATAGTCGAGCGTGGCGGTGGCGGGGTTGGTGAGCGCCTTCATTTCGGCAAGACGGTCGGGGCGGATTTCGGCGATATGAAGCCGGTCGACCAGCGCCGATCGGGCCAAGGTCTCGGCCCGAATGCCGCCGCACCAGCCGGTGCCGATGACCGCCACTTCCATATGTCTCGCCAAGGCCGGCCTCCGTTTTGTTTTTGCGGCGCCGGGGCGTGCCCTGCATCCGATTTTGATTATCATGTGATAGCAATTCGTCCACGGCAACAAGAAGTGAAAACAATCCATGCCCACCTGCCCCCTCCGCATCGGCGTTATCGGTCTCGGGCTGATGGGAAGCGTGCTGGTTCGCCGGCTGCTGGATGCCGGGTTTGCCGTGCAGGCGCATGATATCGATCCGGCAAAATGCGGCGCGGCGGTGGCGATGGGCGCCGTGGCGGCAAAGCCGGCGCAGATGGCGCATGACTGCGACCCGATTGTGCTGGCACTGTTCGACACCGATCAGGTGGAGGCCACGGTGGCTGCCCTGGCATCGTTCGGCCGCGCGTTGACGGTGATCTGCACCAGCACCTGCGACCCCGACCGGATCGCCGTGTTGGCGGCAGGTTGCACGCCGCTGCGTTTTTTGGAGGCGCCGGTCTCAGGCACCAGCGATCAGGTTCGCCGCGGTCAGGGCGTGGCGCTGCTCGGCGGCGATGCGGCTTTAGTGGCCGACGCCGCACCAGTGCTGGACGCGCTGTTCGCCAGCAGGCATTTGGTTGGCGGCAGCGGCGATGGCGGGCGCGCGAAGCTCGCGGTCAACCTCGTGCTCGGCCTCAACCGGCTGGCCCTGGCGGAGGGGCTGGTGCTGGCCGAACGCCTGGGGTTGGACCCGGCGGGATTTCTGCCGGTGTTGCGCGCGTCCGCCGCCTACTCGCAGGTGATGGACACCAAAGGGCCCAAAATGGTCACCGGCGACTTCACGCCCCAGGGCAAGATCATCCAGTCGGCCAAGGATTTCGCCTTGATTCTCGAACTGGCCGACCGCGTCGGCCAGTCCCTCCCCGCCGCCCGCCTCAATCTGTCCATTCTGGCCGGCTGTATCGAAGCCGGAGAGGGCGAGAGCGACAATGCCGCGGTGGTGGCCGAATTGCGGCGTCTGCGCCGGGGATGAGGGTCACACAGCCAGCCCTAGAGAACTTATATGCGAAAGACATTCCGCATCACCTTGTGGGGCCGCCGAAGGCACGTGTCAGATGGTTCTCCATGCCCCATCGGCCCGGCTGGACGACAGCGCGGCTTCGATGAAGCGCATGCCGCGCAGGCCGGCTTCGATGCCGGGCACCAGCAGGCAGGCTGGGTCCGGCGGGACGGCGTCGGCATGGGCTTCGATCTGATCGGCAAAGTCTGAATAAAGCTGGGCGAAGGCTTCGAGGTAGCCTTCGGGATGGCCGGCCGGAATGCGTGTGGCGCGTGCCGCCTGTGGATACGCCGCGGGGCCACCGCGGGTGATCAGCTGCGGCGGCGCGCCGAGGCGGGTGATGCGAAGGACATTCGGCTGCTCCTGCATCCATTCCAGTCCGGCCTTCTCGCCGTGCACGCGCAGGCGCAGCGTATTTTCGTGGCCCACCGCCACCTGCGACGCCCACAACCCGCCGCGGGCGCCTTGGGAGAAGCGCAGCATCATCTGGGCGTTGTCATCCACGCGTCGGGACGGCACGAAGCTCGACAGGTCGGACGCCAGCGCTTCGACGCGAAGTCCCGTGACAAATTCGGCGAGGTTGAAGGCGTGGGTTCCGATATCGCCAATACAGCCGCCGGCACCGCTACGGGCCGGGTCGGTGCGCCAGGACGCCTGTTTCTGCCCGCTGTCCTCCAGCGCAGTGGAAAGCCAGTCCTGCGCGTATTCCACCTGCACCACGCGGATGGCGCCGAGTTCACCGGCCTCGATCATCGCGCGGGCGTGGCGGACCAGCGGGTAGCCGGTATAGTTGTAGGTGACGGCAAAGAGCGCCTGGCTGGCCTGTGCCACGCGCGCCAGATCCTGTGCGTCGGCCAGGGTGTGACAAAGCGGCTTATCGCAGATCACGTTGATCCCAACACGCAGGAAGGTCACGGCGGGGGCGTGGTGCAGGTGGTTGGGCGTGACGATGGCGACGACGTCGATCCCGTCGGGGCGGGCTTGTTCGCGTTCGGCCATATCGGCGAAATCGGCATAGGCGCGTTGTGGATCGATGCGCAGATCGGCGCCGCTGGCGCACGCGCGTTCGGCATCGGATGAGAACGCGCCTGCCACCAGCTCGTAACGGTCGTCGAGCCGGGCGGCGATCCGGTGCACGCCGCCGATGAAGGCCCCCTGCCCGCCGCCGACCATGCCCAGGCGCAGGCGGCGGCGCATCAGGCCAGGCCCAGCATATGCCGGTTCGCCGCATCGTCTGTGCCGGACGCCGCGAAATCGTCGAAGGCGCGGCTGGCGACATCGATGATATGCGCCGCGATGAACGGCGCGCCCTCGGCGGCCCCCTGGGCGCTGTCCTTGAGGCAGCATTCCCATTCGAGCACGGCCCAGCCGTCGAAGCCGTGCTGCGTGAGTTTGGCGAAGATACCGCCGAAATCAACCTGCCCGTCGCCTAGCGAACGGAAACGTCCGGCGCGTTGGGCCCAGCCGGCATAGCCGGAATAGACGCCCTGGCGGCCGGTGGGGTTGAACTCTGCGTCCTTGGCGTGAAAGGCCTTTATCCGGTCGTGGTAGATGTCGATGAAGGCGAGATAGTCGAGTTGCTGCAACAGGAAATGGCTGGGGTCGTAGAGGATGTTGCAGCGGCGGTGTTGGCCGACCCGATCGAGGAACATCTCGAATGTGGTGCCGTCGAACAGGTCTTCGCCGGGATGGATTTCGTAGCAGACATCCACGCCTTGCGCATCGAACGCATCAAGGATCGGCCGCCAGCGTTTGGCGAGTTCGTCAAACGCTGTCTCGATCAGGCCGGGGGGACGTTGCGGCCACGGGTAGACATAGGGCCATGCGAGGGCGCCTGAAAACGTAGCGTGCGCGGAAAGGCCGAGTTTGGCAGATGCCTTTGCGGCATGGAGCAATTGCTGCACGGCCCAAAGCTGGCGCGCCTGTGGCCTGCCGCGCACCGCTTCAGGCGCAAAACCGTCGAACGCCAGATCGTAGGCGGGGTTCACGGCCACCAGCTGGCCTTGCAGGTGGGTGGAAAGTTCCGTGAGCGCCACACCCGCTTCTGCGAGCGTGCCGATCAGCTCATCGCAATAGGTCTGGCTTTCGGCGGCGGTTTCAAGGTTGATCAGGCGCGTGTCCCAGGTCGGGATCTGCACGCCCCGATAGCCGAGATCGGCGGCCCAGCGCGCCATTCCGGAAAGCGAGTTGAACGGGGCGTCATCGCCGGCGAACTGGGCCAGGAAGATCCCTGGCCCTTTGATCGTTTTCATCTTCTGCCCCTACGATACCGCGAACAACGACGCGGCGTCCGCCTCGGACAACGACGCCGGCCGCTCGATCGGCGTGCCGACATGGACCGCCTCACCGGTCTCGGCCGCCTGCAGGACGGCGAACATGGCTTCGAGAACATGAAGTGCCAGCCGACCGGAACTGCGATGCGGCGTGCGGTTGCTGATCGCGCGGGCGAGCTCGGCCATGCCGAGGCAACGGTAATTGGCTTGGTCCGGGCGGGTGGGGGGCCAATTCGGTGAGCGCCAGTTGGGCTTGCCAGCCGCCATCGATGCCGAGCTGGCAGCCTGCCAGTCGCCGCCCGCCTCGGTGAACTCAACGTCGCCGCCGAAGAAGTTCGGATCGGGCACGCGCAAGGAGCCCTCGGTGCCGTAAAGCTCGATGGCGGGGTGGCCGTGACGATGCACATCCCAGCTCATCGCCAGGGTGACCTGCGCGCCCGCGGCGAATTGCAGCAGCGCTATGATGGTGGTGGGGGTTTGCACCTTGATGCGGTCGCCGGTGCGGGGGCCCGCTGCCGTGACCACACGCTCTTCGAAACCGATTGAGGACAGGGCTTGCACTTTGGCAACCGGGCCGAGCAGGTTCACGAGCGCGCCGATGTAATAGGGGCCAAGATCGAGTATGGGGCCGCCGCCGGGCTTGAAGAAGAATTCCGGGTCGGGATGCCAGTGCTCCATCCCGTGCGACATGAGAAACGCCGAGCCGGCGAGGATCTTTCCCACCTTGCCGTCATCGATCATCGCCCGCGCGAGACGGCCACCGGCGCCCAGAAACGTGTCCGGCGCGCAGCCCAGGCTGAGGCCGCGCGATTCCGCCTCCGCCACCAGTCGCTTGCCATCGGCCACGGTGGTGCAAAGCGGCTTTTCCGAGAACACGTGCTTGCCCGCGGTCAGCGCCGCATGGCTGACTTCGAAATGCGCGTTGGGAATAGTGAGGTTCAACACGAGATCGATGTCCGGCGAGGCCAGCAGGCCATCCACCGTCATCGCCCGCGTGTTGTATTTGGCGGCCTGGGCCTGCGCGGCATCGGGCCGGATATCGGCGCAGCCACGAAGCTCGATGCCGGCGAACATCGGCATGTTCTGCATATAGACGCCGGCTATGACGCCGGTGCCGATGACACCGACGCCGAGTTTGCGGCTTACCATGACTGCACCTCGGCCGCGGCACGGCGCGCGAAGCGGTGGTCGTCGCTGGGGTTGTCGTGCTCCAGCACCCACACGTCGGCCGGGGTGGCGCGCATGATCGGGACCAGGGACTTCCAATCCATGATGCCGTGGCCGGCATCGGCCCAGCCATCCTCGTCGGCGTTCTCACCGGGCTTGGCGAGATCCTTCACATGGAAACTGGCGATCCGGTCGCTGTAGCGTTTGATCAGCGTGGCCGGGTCCTGCTCGCCGCGCACCACCCAGGCGATGTCGCATTGCCAAAGCACGTTCTCGTCTTCGCCCAGGATCCATTCGATTGGCATCGAGCCGTCTTCCAGTTTCACCATTTCGAAACTGTGATTGTGCCACCCAAAACGGATGCCGTGATCGGCAAGACGTTTTGCGTAGCCGGACAGTTCCTGACCGAGCGCTTTCCAGGCTTGCAGGCTCTGACTGCGTTCCTCAGGCGGGACCGCCGGCATGAAGGCGGTACGCACACCCAGTATTTTCAGCTTGGTCACCACGCCATCGAAATCATGGCGCCAGGAGGGTGCGCCGACATGCGCGGTGGGAGCGGACAGGCCGTGATCGGACATGGCCTTTTGCAGCACGCCGAGATCGCTGAACAGGCCGCCGAAAGGCTCGACGTTCTTGATGCCGAGTTCGGCGACCATGCGCGCCTGGCGGGCGAGGTCGGGGAAGTTGCGCGAGGAGTAGAGCTGATAGGAAATTACCGGTTTCATCTTCAAGGATCCCGTGTGGTGCTGATAAATCTAGAGACGCTCGCCCTGTGCGTCGAACAGGTTGAGGCGTCGTGTGGAGAACATGAGCGGCAGAATATCGCCCGGCGCCACCGGGGTTTCGGCCGAAAGACGAACGGTCAGCGCGGCCTCGCCGATACGCGTCCAGGCCAGCAGATCGCTGCCCATCGGCTCCACCAGTTCGACACGGGCGGGGATCGCCGCGGCCTCGCCGGGCGCCAACACCACGTGTTCGGGGCGAATGCCGAGATCGACCGGCATGCCGACCGATGGCGGCGCGGTGAAGGCGTAGCCGGACAGGTCCAGTCGCAGCGTAGATGTTTCGAAAACGCGGCCTTCGGTGATGTGGCCGGACAGAAAGCTCATGGCGGGCGAGCCCACGAAGGTTGCGACGAATTTGTTGGCGGGGCGCATATAGACGTCGTGCGGGGTGCCGAGCTGCTGGATACGTCGGTCGCGCATCACAGCGATACGATCGGCCAAAGTGAGCGCCTCGATCTGGTCGTGGGTGACGAAGATCATGGTGGCGCCCAGGCGGGCATGCAGGCGTTTGATTTCAGTGCGCAGTTCGGCGCGCAACTGGGCATCGAGATTTGACAGTGGTTCGTCGAACAGGAACACCCCGGCGTCACGCACCAGCGCGCGGCCGATCGCCACACGCTGACGTTGGCCGCCGGAGAGTTCGGAGGGTTTGCGATCCAGCAATTCGGTGATCTGCAAGATCGCCGCCGCCTCCGTCACGCGGCGCTGCACATCCGGGCGTTTCATGCCCGACACTTCCAGACCGAACGACATGTTCTTGCGTACGCTCATGCGGGGGTAGAGCGCATAGGATTGAAACACCATGGCGATGCCGCGATCCTTCGGCTCCTCCCAGGTGACGTTGCGGCCGCCGATCCAGATTTCGCCTGAATCCACCTCCGTCAAACCGGCGATGGCGTTGAGCAGGGTGGACTTGCCGCAGCCGGAGGGGCCGAGCAGCACGAGGAATTCGGATTGCGCGACCTCGAGGTCGAGACGGTCCAGCACGCGCACCGGCCCGTAGGCGATTTCAACGCCGCGCAGCGAGACGCTGCTGCGGTTGGGGGCCTGGTTCATGACGGTCATCCTTTGACGGCACCGGCGGCGATGCCGCGCACGAACCAGCGGCCGGAGACGAAATAGACGCATAGCGGCACCAGGGCGGTGAGAAGGGTGGCCGCCATGTCGACGTTGTACGTGCGCTCGCCCTGCGTGGTGTTGACGACGTTGTTCAGCTGCACCGTCATCGGCAGATTGTCCCGCCCGGCGAAGACCAGGCCCAGGATGAAGTCGTTCCAGATGCCGGTGACCTGCAAGATGACGGCGACAACCGCGATGGGCACCGCCATCGGCATCATGATCTGCAGAAAGATCCGCCAGAATCCGGCACCATCGACGCGCGCCGCCTTGAATAGCTCGAGCGGCAGCGAGGCGAAATGGTTGCGGAACAGAAGCGTCATCGTGGGCAGGCCGAAGACGGTGTGCACCAGCACGATGCCCGCCAGCGAGTTGGCGATGCCGACCTGGGAGAAGATGCGCACCAGCGGGTAGATGAAGACCTGGTAGGGGATGAAGGCAACCACCATCAGCGCCGCGAACAGCAGCTTGGCGCCGCGCGGCCGCCAGAACGACATGGCATAGCCGGTGGTGGCGCCCACCATGATGGACACGATGACGCTGGGCACCAGGATGCGGATGGAATTCCAGAACCCGGCGCTGATGCCGTTGCAGGACAGCCCGGTGCAGGCCCTGGACCAGGCCGTGGTCCAGGCATCAAGGGTGGGTGCGGCCGGCAGCGACATGATGTTCCCGAGGCGGATCTCGGCCATTGGTTTCAGCGACGTGACCAGCATGACGTAGAGCGGCGTGAGAAAGAACAGAGCTGTGATCAAGAGGAAGGCGTAAAGCCCGACGCGGCTAGGGCTGAGCCGCTTTGGCCTGCGACCGCTGGGGTGGCGGCTTGCGCGTGGGGTGCTCACGCGATACCGGCCATGCGGGCCTTGCGGCCTTGCCAATGATACCAGGGCGCCACCACCACCACCACGGTGATCAACATGGTGGTGGCCGCTGCGGTGGCCAACGCCAGATTGCCGCGTTCGAACAGGTAGTCCATCACGAACTTGGCCGGCACCTCGGAGGCGATTCCGGGGCCGCCATTGGTCATGGCCACGGAGAGATCGTAGAGTTTGACAACGCTTGTGGCGAGCAGCACGCAAGCGGTGGCGAAGCTGCCGCGCATCATGGGAATGATGATGAAGACGAAGATGCGCCAGGTGGGCAGACCATCCACCCGGGCCGCGTTCCAGATCTCGCGGTCCACGCCGCGCAATCCCGCCAACATGATGGCCATCACCAATCCCGCCGCATGCCAGACCGAGGCGATGACGAGGGTGTAGATCACCCTGTCCGGCCGCACGATCCAGTCGAAATGCGCGTCGGCGAAACCGATGTCGTGCAGCAGTTTTTCAAAACCCAGCGTGGGGTCCAGCATCCAGCGCCAGGCGAGGCCGGTGACGATGAAGGACATCGAGAAGGGATACAGAAAAACCGAACGAAGCAGGCTTTCGGCGCGCACTTTCTGGTCGATCATGGCAGCGAGCAGAAAGCCGATGGTGAGTGCCGCCGTCATGAACAGGGCGCCGAAGGTTGCGATGTTCGCGATCGACGCGAGCCAACGGTCGTTGTTGGCCAGCACGTCGTACTGCCGCAGCCCCACGAACACGCTGTTCGGCAACATGCGAGAGCTGGTCAGCGAGATCCACACGGTCCAGCTTGTGGTGCCGCAATACAGCACCAGCGCGATGAGCAGCGCCGGCGCCAGCGCGATCTGCGCCGGCAGCCGGGACCCGATCCGAAGCCGTTTGGCCGCAGCCACCATCGGATCAGAACGACTGGCTGAAAACAGCGCCGATCTTGGCCGTCAGCACCTCGGGCGTCATGCTGGGGTCGTTCCAGAACTGGCTGACGAGATCCTCGATGGCACCGGTGACGGCGGGCGGCGACAGCAACTCGTTGGCGGGCACCTGCGCCTTCACGTCCTGCAGCCAGCCATGGGCCTTGCGCGCGCACTCATCGAGCCCGGAGACATCGGCGTCCTGGCGCGCCGGGATCGAGCCTTTCTTGGCTGAAAAGGCGGCCTGGGTGGCAGGGTCGGTCATCGCCTTTTCCATAATGGACTGGGCGCGGGCGACCTCGGCATTTTTCGGCTTGGGAAAGGCGAACACGTCGCCGCCCATCAGGTAGCTGGTGCCGCTGTCCGATAGCACGGTGCAGCCGTAATCCTTGCCCGCGATCTGGCCGGCGGCGGTGAATTCGCCCTTGGCCCAGTCGCCCATCACCTGCATGCCGGCCTTGCCCTGGATGACCAGCGTGGTGGCATCGTTCCAGTTGCGGCCGGGACTGCCGGCGTCGACATAGGCGTGCAGCTTGCGATATGTATCGATGACCTTGCGGAATTCGGCGGTCTTGAGCATCGCCACGTCCCGCTTGCCCCAGAAGCGGGCGAACATGTCCGCTCCGCCCACGCCCACCAGCGTGGTGTTGAACAGGCCGCGCTCCCAGGTTTTCTGGCCGCTGAAGGCCAACGGCGTGATGCCGGCGGCCTTGAGCTTGTCGAGAACCGTGAACAGATCTGTCCAGTTTTGCGGACTGGTGGCACCGGCCCTGGCGAGCGCGGGGTTGGAGAAGAAGAACCAGTTCTGGCCGTGAATGTTGACCGGCACCGCGTATTGATGGCCATCACGCGTGACGGCGGCGAGGATCGGCGGCGGCATGACGGCGGCCCAGTTCTCGGCCTTGGCCAATGCATCGACATTGGCGAGCAGATTGTTCTCAACCAGGTCGTCGAATTGTTTGCCGGTGTTGAACTGCATGGCTGTGGGCGGATCGCCACCCACGGTGCGGTTGATGGCGGCGGCGCGGGCGTTGGCGCCGCCGGCGATGGCGTTGTCCACCCAGGTGCCGCCGGCCTTGGTGAAGGCGTCGGCGAAGACCTTCAGCGAGGCCGATTCGCCGGCGGAGGTCCACCAATGGATGACCTCGGCGCGCGCGGGCGTGGCGGAAGGTGCCTGCGCGTGGGCGGTGGTGGCGAGAAGGGTGAGGATTCCGGCTAGGGCCGTGGCCGAACGGATCATGGGCAATTCCCCTGCTTGCACCGGCTTGATGCCGGTTGCTGATTTCTTATGCTTAGCGTGTAATCGATTGCAGAGCTGCTTACAAGGTGTTTCAGGTGGTCTATTGCTGCGGCATGGCGCTTTCGGTGGGCGCTTTCACGCAGGAGATTTGCATGGTTGCGATGTCGCCCGTCCGCTACGGCATTCTGGGGGCCGCCAACATCGCGCGGTCTTTCATTCGCGGCATGGCGGGATCGGCACTGGCCACGGTCGAGGCGGTGGCGAGCCGCAGTGCCGACAAGGCCGCAGCGTTCGCGACCGAAATGGGGATCGCCCGGCATCATGGTTCATATGAGGCGCTTCTCGCGGATCCCGCGATCGAGGCGATCTATGTTCCGTTGCCCAACGATATGCATGCCGAATGGGCGATCAAGGCGGCCGAGGCCGGAAAGCATGTGCTGTGCGAAAAGCCGATGGCCGTGGGTGCTGAGGATGCGCGGGCGATGTTCGAGGCCGGTCGGGCGCATGGCGTGCACGTGGTGGAGGCGTATCCGTATATGTCGCAACCGCAGACGCTGCGCACCCGCGCGCTGTTGGCCGAAGGCGCCATCGGCAAGGTGCAGCTTGCGACGGCGGCGTTCGGCTTTGGATTGCTGTCGCCGGACGGCGCGGCGCTGGGCGACCCCGCCAATATCCGGCTCGACCCCTTGCGGGGCGGCGGCGGACTGCTCGACGCCGGCACGTATGCGATGAGCATGTTGCGCATCGCGGTGGGGGAGCGGCCTGTGCGCGCCTTCGCGACGGGGCGGTTCACCGCGGCAGGCGTGGATCAGACGGTGGTGGCGATCCTGGAATTTCCGTCTGGCGCCATCGGGCAGTTAAGCAGCACGATGTCCACCGCGTTTCACCGCCATGCCGTGATCGTGGGGTCCACGGGCGTGATCGAGACCAACTATGCCAACCACGCGCCGGCGGAGGGTGGGCTGAGCCTGCGGATCAAGCGTGGCATACCCGGCAGCGTGCCGTTCGAGACGATTGAGCTGGAAGGCGGAGACGGATTTCGCGCGGAGGGGGAGTCTTTCGCGCGCATGATCCGCGACGGCGCCGCGTTGTGGAACGGCGCGAGCGAGGCGGAATCGGTCGACGTGGCGTTGGGACTGGAGGCCATCGCCGAAAGTGCCCGTCGTGGCGGGTGGGTAGAGATTGCCGGGTGAGCAGCCAAGTTGAGCGGCGCGACCGGGTTATTTCTGCGCCCACTGGCCGGATTCGGAGAGGAACCAGGTTTTGGCCGGCGCCGATTTCATGATTTCCTGCGCGTAGACCCTGCCGATCGCCGCCGCGGGGGCGTTTTGCGATGCGGCGTTCTGCTCGTAGAGGGTGCGGCGCTCGGCGTTGACGCGGGCCAGCAGGTCGGTGACGTCTGGGCTGGCGGCGCCGTGCACGGCGGCGAACCCGTCATATCGCTCGCCGACCACACCCTGGGCGCGCAGGGAATCGAGCGGGCGGGCCTGCGCGTGGGCGGCGAGCGGTGAAAGGCCCAGCACGGCAGCCGCCAGCAGGGCGTGCGCGGTGCGGCGCAGGCTAGAAAATCGGCTTGGTTGCGACATCTTGCTTGGCCTTCTCTTCCACGCGGAGGCGGACATCCGCATCCAGTTTGATGTTGAGGTTGATGGTGATGGGCTCGCTGGGCGCCTGCAGTTTCACGGTGGGAGAGCAGGCCGCCATCATCAGCGGCAAAAGCCCCAGCGCCCAGGGATAGGCGCGCAAGCCGGTGGTCATTTTCGGGTTCTCCCTGCAGCCTGCTGTAGAAGCGCTTGTGCGGCTTGCATACTTTTAAAGGCGATGTCGATCAGGCGGTCGAAATTGGTTGCGAGCTTGATATTGAGATTGAAGGCGCGACCTTCAAGCAAGGCGGGGTTGTTCCCCCTCAGGGCCAGCGCCAACTCGCCTGAATCGGGTTTTTCGGCACCGTTAGCGCCGGTCGAGATGTCGATGGACAGCGTATCGTAGTGGAAGTCGGCCAGTGCCTGCACGACCAGCGCCACGCTTTCGCCGGCATCGGTGATCTCCTTGGGCAGGCTGTCGGCGCGCAGATGCAGCACACCAGGCTCGGTTGCGGCCAGGTGGCCGCTCGTGACGGTAAGCTTGCCCTTCGTCGTGCGTAGCTGGATGGCGCCGCCGAGGTGGCCGGTGCCGTCCAGACCGTCGACGCCGATGAGAGCCAGGAGCTTTGCCATGTCCACCGCGTGCAGGGACAGCAGCGTGTCGACGCTGGGGTTTTGCGGGTCGAGGTCGAAGGGCGATGTTGAAAGCTGGCCGCCCGCCACGGCGAGGTCGAGGGTTTGGACGTGCAGCGTCTGTGTGGGCAGAAGCTGGAAGGCCAAGGCCGCCTCGGTAGGGGGCAAGCCCGGGCTGGTGATGACCGCGCGCAGGATCTGGCCGCTTGCGGTGGCGAGCGGGGCCAGGCCGGACAGGGTGATATCGCCGCGCAGCTTGCTGAGATCGATGCCCTGTGTGGCCAATGCCGCATCGGTGACGTGGACGACCAAAGCGGGGGTAAGGCCGGCGTCGCGCCACGACACGCCGCCGGAGACGGACACCGTGCCGGCCAGCGGGGGAAGCCCGCTCACGGCGGGCAGCAGGGTTTTCGGTTGCAGCCCGCCCGTGCGAAAGGTGATGGGGTGGCTGGCGATGGTGGCGTGCCCGGCGCCGGATGTGCGGTTGTGCGTGCCGGCGACGGTGAGGTCGATCACGCCGCTGCTGTCACGGCCGTGCAGATCGAAGCTGGCGAGCGGGCCCGCCAGTGTGGCGCTGCCGCTCACGGCGAGCGGCACGACGATGGCGGGGGATTGGGCGTTCGCGAGCAGGCCCGCCGTGAGCGTGACGGCCAGCGCACCGCCGCTCCACGTGAGCGCGCCTGCCATGGCGGAAAGGCCCCAGGGATATTCGTTCGACCGCACGGCCAGATCGTCGAATGCGAGCGCGATGCCGCCGCGGGCCGGGGTGGTCAGCGCCAGTTTGGGGGCTACGATATGCAGGCCGCCCACCGGGGGCATCGACAGATCGAGCGTGAGGCCGTTGGTGCGGAACGTGCTGCCGCCGATGGCCAGGGTGGTGGAGAAACTGGCGTCGAGCGGCCCGGTGGGCGTGGCGAGCGACACATGCGCGTCATTCAATTTGACGGATTCGACACGCCATGCTGTCCCGCCCGTCTGGCCGCCGGGGACTGTCATGGCATCGCCGCCGGCGAGTTTTATGGAGTCGCCAGTGGCGTCGAGGCGTGCCAGCAGGCTGTCGATCACGACCGCGCTCACGACACCGTGGCCGAGGTCGCGGAGGTTGTAGGTGACATCGAGGCCCGATGCCTGAATGGCGGCGCCGTGCAGGCTGATATTCGTAAAATGGGCGCCCGATGGATCGAGCCGGGTGACCTCCAGCGCGACGGGGCCCATGCCTTGGCGCTCGAGAAGCGTTTTGATGGCGAAATTCGCAAGAGGCAGCCTGGTGGCCCAAAGGAGGGCGCCGGTCAGCGCCAGGGCGAAGGCACTGACGAGACCGGCGCGCTTGAGGGACATGTGGCGTGCGCTATGAAGCGGGCGCGATCTTGTCCTGCGTCTTGGTGTCGAAGTCGGACGCCGCGTGACGCTCGTGCAGCTGGCTCGACAACTCGCCGCTCATGCGGTTGACCATGCGGCCGCGTTGGGCGGCGGGTCGCACGTGGATGGCATCGGCCCAGCGCAGCACGTGCTTGTACTCCTGCACCTGTAGGAATTCGGCCGCACCATACATCCAGCCTTTCACCATGCCGCCATACCACGGCCAGACCGCGATATCGGCGATCGTGTAGTCAGGGCCCGCGAGGTATTCGTGTTCGGCGAGCCTGCGGTCCAGCACGTCGAGCTGGCGTTTGGCTTCCATGGCAAAGCGGTCGATCGGGTATTCCATCTTGGTTGGCGCATAGGCGTAGAAATGGCCGAAGCCGCCGCCGAGATAGGGCGCGCTGCCCATCTGCCAGAACAGCCATGACAGGCATTCCGCCCGGGCGGCGGGCTCGGTGGGCAGGAACGCGTCGAATTTCTCGGCGAGATGGATGAGGATGGCGCCGGATTCGAACACCCGGATCGGGGTGGGGCCGCTGCGGTCGAGCAAAGCCGGGATCTTCGAGTTCGGGTTGATGTCGACGAAGCCGCTGCCGAACTGGTCGCCATCGCCGATCTTGATCAGCCAGGCGTCGTATTCGGCGCCGGTATGGCCGAGCGCCAGCAGCTCCTCGAGCATGACCGTCACCTTCACGCCGTTGGGGGTGCCCAGCGAGTAAAGCTGGAGCGGATGACGGCCGACCGGAAGCACCTTGTCGTGGGTGGCGCCGGCGATGGGGCGGTTGGTGCTGGCGAAGCGGCCGCCGTTGGCCTTGTTCCAGGTCCAGATCGCGGGCGGGGTGTAGTCGGTCGGATTGTCGCCTGTCGGGTTGCTCATATTCGAAGCTCCGGATGGGTGTTGGCGCCAGCATGGCCCAAAGCCCGCTCGCCGTCACACCCGCCGGGCGGCGGGGGTGGTGAAAGGGGGAGCGTGGCATGAAAGATGCTTCGTGTCGGAACAGAATCTGGAAAGCTGTGCATTCCATGCGGCCACCTGCCGAGCTCGATCTGGTTGCGGTGACCAAGCGCTATGGTGATGCCGTGGCCGTGGACGCGATCGATCTGCGCATCCCGGCGGGCACCTATTGCTGTCTGCTTGGCCCGTCCGGCTGCGGCAAGTCATCGACCCTGCGGATGATCGCCGGCCACGAAAGCGTGACCGACGGCGACGTGATCCTGGGTGGCCACAACGTGACCGATCTGGCGCCGGCACAGCGCGGAACGGCGATGATGTTCCAGTCATATGCCTTGTTTCCGCATTTGAACGTGCGCGACAACGTGGCATTCGCGCTGAAGATGCGGGGTGTGGCGAAGGAGGTTCGCCATGGGCGGGCGATGGAGCTGCTGCATCTGGTGGCGATGCAGGCGTTCGCTGATCGCAAGCCGGCGCAACTTTCCGGTGGGCAACAGCAGCGTGTGGCGCTGGCGCGGGCGTTGATCACCGAGCCGCAGATCCTGCTGCTCGATGAGCCGCTCTCGGCGCTCGACCCGTTTTTGCGCATTCGGATGCGCGCCGAGCTGAAGCGGTTGCAGCGCGAGCTGGGCATCACCTTCATCCATGTGACGCACGGCCAGGAGGAGGCGATGGCGCTGGCCGATCTGGTGGTGGTGATGAATGCGGGGCGCATCGAACAGACGGGCACGCCGCGCGAGGTGTTCAACCGGCCACGCACCGCCTTCGTCGCGCGCTTCATGGGCGGGCACAATGTGATCGAAACGCCACAGGGTCCGCTTGCCGTGCGCAGCGACCGGATGCGGATCCAGGCGCCGGGCGCTGCCGGTACCCCCGTGACGGTGCTGGACGTGGAATACCAGGGCGCCTGGATCCAGGCGAACCTGCGGGCGGAGGACGGTTGCGAGCTTGTCTCGCTGGTGCCGGAAGATGCCTTCGATCGCATGCCCTTCAGCACCGGCGACGTGGTCTCGGTGCAGTGGGACGCCGCTTCGGCGCAC
>JANYFG010000003.1 GCA_025362815.1 Rhodospirillales bacterium | reverse complement strand
CCACGCCGCCGGCGTCCGCGCGGCGCGCGAGGCGGGCGCGCAGGTGTTGCAGGTGTCGGGCGTGGACGACGTCACCTACGACGCCATCGCCCAGGCCATGACGCTTCAGCAAGCGAATATGGCAGCGTGATCGTTCTCGTGCTCGGCGCCGGCGCCCCCAACGGCGAGGTCCCGCCGCTGCTTTTGTTGGAAAACGGCGGCATGCTGCTGGTGGAGCGGTTGGTGCAGGCCTGCGCGCCCATCGTGTCGCACCTCGTGTTCGCGGCGCGGGCCGAGGATATTCTTCGCCACCGCATTGATCGCGTGATCGCGCTGGCAGCACCTGATGCCACGGTCGTTGCCATCAACGGTGACACCGCGGGGGCGGCGTGCACAGCGTTGCTCTGCGTGCAGGAGATAGCACCTGACCAAGAATTGTTGATCTTGAGCGGCAACGAGTTTGTCGACGTCGATTTCAGCGCGGTGATCGCGGATTTCAGAGCAAGACGCCTCGATGCGGGGGTTGTGGTGTTTGCATCCATCCACCCGCGCTATGCGCATGTCCGGCTTGAAGCGGGTCTGGTCGTAGAGGCCGCCGAAAAACACCCGATCTCGCGCCACGCCAGCGCGGGCTTTACCTGGTATCGCACGGGCGCGGATTTCATCACCGCGGCCCAGGATATGATCCGCGCCGACGACCATGTGGACGGCCGTTTCTTCATCAGCCTGACGCTGAATCAGCTCATTCTGGCGGGACGCCGCATCGGCGTGCACGCCATCGAGCCCGGCCACTATCATCCCTTGAAATCACTGCAGCAGATGGCGGTGTTCGAGACCGAGGCCTTGACATAGAAACGGCGACCCAAGCCGGGCCGCCGTTCATCGTCATGCCGCTCGACGAGAATTCAGCCGCCCGGGGTCTTCGCCGGTGCGGGCCCCGTGGTGCCCGGCGTGCCGCCGCCCGACCCGGGTGTCGCGCTGCCGCCCACCGTCGTTGCCGGTGTGTTGATCCCGCTGCTCGTGGTCGTGCCTGAGCCGGTGGGGCTTTTGCCGGTCGTTGTCCCCGTGCTGGGGCTCACGAGACCGGTTCCGGACGCGCCACCGCCGCCGGCTTTGCCGCCGCCCGTGTCACCACCCGAACCACCGGCCGCGCCGCCGCTGGCCTGGGCGAAGGCGGGCGCCGCGCCGAGCATGACGGCGAGGGCGAAAGTCGCTGCGATTTTGTAGTTCATTGTGTTCCTTCCTGGTTGAGCATTTGACAGCCTGTTGTCAGAGATTCCCGGCGATGCCGGCTCGCGCTCTGTTTCTGAGGTATCAACGCCGAGCTATGAAAAGAGTTTCAAAAACAAATTTGGCGGCAATGACATAACGTCAGAGCCGCCAAATATAAAACACATTACATTCCAGCTGATCGTGATGGATCAGCTAGAAAATCAAACATGTCTGTTCCGAAGGCCTACTTGTAGTCCTTCATGATCACCGTGCACTTGGTGGCGTTGCCTGCCGCCATAGCGGCCTTCGCCTCTTCGATCATTTTGGCGGAAGCAGCCGGCATCGTATCCGTGCCGGACTTATACTTCAGTTCGGCCTGCTCGATCTTCGTGCGGCAAAACGTCACCTCGGAATTATCGCCCTGGCCACCGCCTTGTGCGAAAGCCGGCACGCTTGCGAAGGTGAGAGCAACGGCGCCGGCGATAATCAGATTGCGAAACATGGATTATTTCCTTCGATGGAAATTGAAGATGTGCCCAAAGCGCCCTGCCGTTCTCGGCAAGGCGTCTTTGTCGCATGGGATCATGTTGATAAGTCGCTGATCGATAACTGGTTCCGGCTGATTGTTCAGCTTCGTGCGATGCTCATCAGGTCGCGAAAACGGCCGATCACCTGCGGCAGCCCCTCGAAGATCGCCTGGCCGATGATGAAGTGGCCGATGTTCAGTTCCATCACGGTTGGAATGGCTGCCACCGCTGCCACGTTGTCGTAGGTCAGGCCGTGCCCGGCATGGACTTCCAGCCCCAGGCCGTGGGCCAGGGTGGCGCCGGCGATCAATCGGTCCAGCTCCCCGGCGCGGCCATGCGCGTAGGCCCCGGTGTGCAACTCCACGATATCGGCGCCGAGCGCGGCCGCGGCCGTCAGCTGGTGCGCGTCAGCATCCACGAACAACGAGACCCGAATACCTGCGGCGCGCAGGGCCGAGATCATCGGGCGCAGCGTGTTATGCTGCCCCGCTACATCCAGCCCGCCCTCCGTTGTGACCTCGGTGCGCTTTTCCGGCACCAGGCAGCAGGCATTGGGGCGCGTTTGCAGTGCAATGCGGACCATCTCGTCCGTTCCGGCCATTTCGAAATTCAAGGGCGCATCGATGCCGTACCGGATCGCCGCCACGTCGGCGTCCCGGATATGCCGGCGGTCCTCGCGCAGATGGATGGTGATGCCGTCGGCCCCGGCGGCGATCGCCATCTGGGCGGCCGACAGGGGGTCAGGGTGCGGCCCGCCGCGGGCATTTCGCAGCGTGGCCACGTGGTCGACGTTGATGCCCAGTCTCAGCATGCGATGAGGTCCTTTCGTTCGGCCAAGGCGGCTGCGAGGTCGATGGCGGCGATGAGGCTGGATGGATCGGCCAGCCCCTGCCCCGCGATGCCGAATGCGGTGCCGTGGTCGGGCGACGTGCGGATGATCGGCAGGCCGAGCGTGATGTTCACGCCGCCATCCATGTCCAGTGTCTTGATCGGGATCAGCGCCTGGTCGTGATACATGCACATCGCCACGTCGTAATGCGGGCGAGAGCGGGCGGTGAACATCGTGTCCGGCGGCCACGGGCCGGTGACGTCGATGCCGAGGGCGCTCAGTTCGTCCATCGCCGGGCGGATGATGCGCTCTTCCTCGTCGCCCATCGCGCCGTCCTCGCCGGCATGCGGGTTGAGGCCCGCGATCGCCAAGCGCGGATTTTCGATCCCGAAGTCGCGGCGCAAGGCGTCGTGCGTCACACGGCAGGTTTCCACGATCAAGCCCCGGGTCAGCGCCACGATGGCGCGCTGGAGGGAGACATGGATGGTGATCGGCACCACCCGCAACTGCGGGCAGGCCAGCATCATCACCGGCAAGGCCACCTCGGTCAGGGCCGCCAGATATTCGGTATGGCCGGGATACTCGAAACCGGCGCTGTAGAGCGTGGCCTTGCTGATCGGGTTGGTGACCATGGCGGCGGTCTCACCCGCCTGGGTCAGCCGCGTTGCGCGCACGATCGATTCCACCACGGCGTGCGCGTTCTGCACCTCCGGCTTGCCGGCCACCGAGGGCATTGCCAGGGTGACCGGCAAAATGGGCAACGCCTCGGCAAACACCGAGACCGCTTCCGCGGCAGATCCCACGACCTTGGCGCCGGGATAAAGCGCCGGGTCCCCGAGCACGACGAACGGATAGAAGTCCCGCCGCGCCTGCCACGCCGCCACGGTGATCTCCGGCCCGATGCCGGCGGGATCGCCCATGGTTATCGCAAGCGGGGTTATCGCAAGCGGGGTTGGCGTCATGCGGTGGTCCTAGATGTGCAGCGCGCGACCGGAGACGGCGAGGGCCGCTTCCTTGACCGATTCGGACAACGTCGGATGCGCGTGGCAGATGCGGGCCACATCCTCGGATGAGGCGCCGAACTCCATCGCGGTCGCGATTTCGGCGATCAGCGTGCCGGCGTCGGCCCCCAGGATATGGGCGCCGAGCAGCTTGTCCGTACGCTTGTCGGCCAGGATTTTCACGAAGCCGTCGGTCATGCCCATCGCACGGGCGCGGCCGTTGGCGGTGAACGGGAACTTGCCCACGGCGTATTCGACGCCTTCGGCCTTCAGCTCCTCCTCGGTTTTGCCCACGGTGGCCACTTCCGGCCAGGTGTAGATCACGCCGGGGATCACGCCGTAGTTCACGTGTCCGGCCTGGCCCGCCAGCATTTCCGCCAGCGCCACGCCCTCGTCCTCGGCCTTGTGCGCCAGCATGGGGCCCGCGATCACGTCGCCGATGGCGTAGATCCCCGCCACGTTCGTCGCGAAATGACCGTTGGTGACCACCCGGCCGCGGGCATCGGTCTCAACACCCACCGCCGCCAGGCCCAGGCTGTCCGTGTAGGCGCGCCGGCCGATCGCCAGCAGCACGATGTCGGCCTCGACCGTCTCCGCGTCGCCGCCCTTGGCGGGCTCCACCGTCAATGTGACGCCGGTTGCGGTCTTCTCCGCCTTGGTGACCTTGGAGCCGAGTCTGAACTTGAAACCCTGCTTGGTCAGCACCCGCTCGAACTGCTTGGCAACCTCGTTGTCGATGCCAGGGGTGATTCGGTCGAGATATTCGATCACCGTCACCTTGGCGCCCAGGCGGCTCCAGACGCTGCCCAGCTCCAACCCGATCACACCGGCCCCGATGATGACGAGATGGCCTGGAACCTTTTCCAGTTCCAGGGCGCCGGTGGAGGTGACGATCACCTTCTCATCGACCTCCACGCCCGGCAGCGGCGTGCTCTCGCTGCCGGTGGCGATGATGATGTGCCTGGCTGCGTAATCCACACCGTCCACCGTCACCACACCGGCCGCCTTGATCACCCCGGTGCCCTTGAGCCAGGTGATCTTGTTCTTTTTGAACAAAAACTCCACGCCCTTGGTGTTGGCCGAAACCACCTCGCTTTTGCGGGCCTGCATGCGGGCCAGATCAAGTTTGATCTCACCCAGCACGATCCCATGATCGGCGAAATGATGCGTGGCTTCGTCGAAATTCTCAGACGACTGCAACATCGCCTTGGACGGGATGCAGCCCACGTTCAAACAGGTGCCGCCGAGGGTGGAACGCTTCTCCACACACGCCACCTGCATGCCGAGCTGTGCCGCCCGAATGGCGCACACATAACCGCCCGGCCCGGACCCAATCACGATAACGTCGAACTGGTCACTCATCTCGGTGTCTCCCTGGGAAGGAAGGCGGGGGGCACTGCCCCCTCGACCCCCGCCAGGGCCGAGCCCTGGACTTCAGTTCTGCAGGCCTGGGGCTTGGCCGGTTTTCTTAGATCATGATGCGTTTGGGTTGCTCAACC
>JANYFG010000044.1 GCA_025362815.1 Rhodospirillales bacterium | reverse complement strand
AACTCAGCCGCCGTTCGAGCCGGAACACCGGCGACAAACTGTACAGTCAAGCTATGCTGAATACTGATCGGAAGCCTGCTACGGCGACGTGATGTAACCATATGATAGATAACGCTTTTCCGCGCTATCTAGGCCAGCCCCAAAGACTTTTATTCGGTCTGCCGGGCCCCACTTCGGGGACCGGCAGACAACGAAACTTCGGACCCTCGGATTACGGAGTTTTGAGATACGTCCCAAGCTTTGTCAGCGCCGTCGGCTTGTCGGTCTGATCGATCGCGGCAAGCTCCGCGGCCATGCGGTCCAATGCCGCCTCGTAGATCTGGCGCTCGGAAAAGCTCTGATCGGGCTGCCCCGCGTTGCGATGCAGATCGCGCACCACCTCGGCAATGGCCATCGGATCGCCGGAGTTGATCTTGGCCTCGTATTCCTGGGCGCGGCGCGACCACATGGTGCGCTTCACGCGGGCGCGACCCTTCAATGTGGCCAGCGCCTCGTCATAAGCCTTCTTGGTGGACAGGCGACGCAGGCCGGCGCTGCGGGCCTTCGCCACAGGCACCCGCAAGGTCATGCGGTTTTCCTCGAAAGTGATGTGGATCAGCTCCAGCCTATGGCCCGCGATGTCCTCCACAGCGATCTTCTCGACCTTGCCGACGCCATGCGTGGGATAAACCACGTAATCCGCCTCGGAAAATGTTTCGTCCTTGTTGGACGCGCGGGAAATTGGGGCGGGACGACCGTTGATGCCCTGCTGCGAATACGAGGCGCGGGTTTCAGCGGCGGTGCGCGGCGCGGGCGGCGCTTCCACCACGTCCTCGACCGGCTCGGGCGCGGCTTGTGTGGCGACCGCGGGGCTATCGGGGGCGTCGCCGCGTGCTGCTGCGGGGGCTTCGGCGGGGGCTGCGGTCTCGGTCATGCGCGCGGTCGCCTTCCGGCTGGGGGTGGCTGGGCCGCCAAACAGTGCGGCGCCGGAGGGATCGCTCCGGCGGGGCGGTCTGGACGGTTTCGGACAAGCTCAATGCAGGCCGCGACGCCGATAACACGCCGACGCGCCGTAATTGAGCTCAGAGCATATCACAAAAATGACACGTCGTCATGCGCGCCGTGGCAAAAACGCGCGGCGCCAGCAATGCGATATGCATGGCTGGCGCGCGTTCAGTCACGAAAAACAGCGTACGGTCAGCGCCGCATCAGCCGGCCCGGTCAGGCGACGCCGGGTTCCGGCGAAAACAGGGCGGCCTTGTCTGGCTTGTCCTTCCATGCGTCGGCGTCGGCCGGGGGTTCGCCTTTGCGGGTGATGTTGGGCCAGGTGCCGGAATAGGTGCGGTTCTGCTCGGCCCAGGCGCTGGCGCGGTCGTCGCTGTCCGGCACGATGGCTTCGGCGGGGCACTCAGGCTCGCACACGCCACAATCGATGCATTCGTCCGGATGGATCACGAGCATGTTGTCGCCCACGTAGAAGCAGTCCACCGGGCAGACCTCCACGCAATCCATATATTTGCACTTTATGCAGCTCTCGGTGACCACGTAGGTCATCGCACACTCCTGACGTCTCGGGGGATCTCAACCTTCGCGATATGCCGTCATATCTCCCGCAGCGCAAGGCCGCTCGGGCGACGCGATCTGTCGATAGAGGGTTTGGGCCTCCGGCGCCGGCCCCCGCCGCGTGGCAAGCGCCACCACCTCGACAACCAGCACGTCGCCGCGCAGGGGCAGCGTCACGATGTCGCCCACGCGCAGCCTGGCATGGGGTTTTTCAGTGGCTTGCCGGTTGATGCGCAGAAATCCCTCCGCCACCAGCCGCGCGCAGTCAGAGCGTTGCTTCATGAAGCGGGCGCACCACAGCCATTTGTCGAGCCGCTGCCACGCCTGGTCCTCGCCGCTCAACGGCGTAACGCGGCCAAGGCGGCGAAGGGGCCTTCGCGGTGGGGGGCGCTCGCCACCGGCGGCGGATCGGCGCGCTTGCGGCGTATGGCGGAGAGGGTGGGCGGCGCCGGCGGGCCAAACTCGGCCTCGGCCAGGGTGATGGCCGGGTTCACGCGCAGGCCGAGCGCCCGCAGCACCGCCGGGATCTGATCGGCACGGATGGACAGCCGCTGCGTGAGATCGGGCGGCACCGGCACCGGGCGGCCCCGCGCGGCGAACGCGAGTTCCGCGGCGATACGCTCGGCGATGTCCAGCCGCAGGAACACCGGCCCGCAATCCACCCAGCCGAGCGCGGCCGCGAACCCGTCTGGCCACGCCGGCGGCGGCAAGGCGATGGCGCTGGGCGGCGGCAGTTCCGGCACCGGCAGCCCGCGCCCCAACGCCCACAGGGCGGCCCGCACGGTCCGGGCGCGCGGTTTCAGCAAAGCCGGCAAGAACAGCGAAAACCGGCCGGCCCGCACGTCCAGCGCCTTCAGGCGGCCGCGCAGCGCCGGCGGAATATCGTCCTCGGTGGCGCCCGGCACCACGCCCAGGCCTTCGATCAGCCGGTGCAGCGGTCCGCGCAGCGCGCCGTCGCGTTCCGCCAGGGCGGCGGCGGCGAACAGGGGCGTGAGCGCGTCGTGCACGTGCTGGTCGAGGTAGCGTTGCAGCCTGAGGCGCACGCGCTCGCGCTGCGGGCCGTCGAGGAATTCGCTGGCGGTGATCTCCACCGCCGGGCGGATCACGCTGGAACCCGGCCGCAGCCGCGCCACGGCCGCCCCCTCCCAGGCGATGCGCTGGCTGGGCAGCCACGCGAACGCCGCATCCTGCGCCGCCTCCAGCCGCGCCACGCGTCGCGGCATCTCGGTGATCAGCGCCCGCCGCGCGGCCCGCATCACCAGGCGCCGCTCGTCGCCGGTGGAATTGGGGTCGGGCACGAAGTCGAACCCCTCCACGTGCCCCACCGCATGGCCCTCGACCACAACCTCCCCCCGGCGGGTGACGGCGGACATCAGGTCATCCGCCTCGCTGGCCTCCAGCTTGCGCATCAGCAGCGCCGAACGACGGTCCACGAAGCGTGCGGTCAGGCGCTCGTGCAGGGCGTCGCTCAGCAGATCCTCCACCGCGCGGGCCCGGCCTTGCCAGTGCGCGGGATCCGGCACCCAATCAGGCCGCGCCGTGATGTAGGACCACACCCGCATCGAGGACAGGCGCTGCATCAGCGTGTCGATATCGCCATCGGCGCGGGCCAGCGCCTGGATCTGGCCAGCGATCCAGTCGGTGGGCAGCTTTCCCTCCTTGGCGATATGGCCGAACACGCGGGCGCACAGGCGGATGTGGCTGTCATCGGTGATCTTGCGGAAATCCGGGATCTGGCAGGCTTCCCACAGCAGCTTCAGGCGCGAGCGGCTGCGCGCCATGCCGCGGATCTCGGCCTCGCGAGACAGGTGGCCCAGCGTTTCCAGGTCCGCCGCGTCGTTGCCGCGCACCAGGCCCTGCAGGTTCGAAGGCGTCTGCAGGCTGGCCAGCAGGCCGTCGATGTGGCTGAAATCCAGATTGTTGTTGCGCCAGAAAAGCTGCTCCAGCGGCTGGAAGCTATGCCCCTCCACCGCGCGCACCATCTCGTCCTCGATCGGCGGACAATCTCCGGTGGACCCGAACGTGCCGTCGCGCATGCCGCGCCCGGCGCGCCCGGCGATCTGCGCCACCTCGGCGGCCGTGAGCAGGCGGGGCCGATGGCCGTCGAACTTCGACATCCGGGCGAACGCCACATGGTCCACATCCATGTTCAGCCCCATGCCGATGGCGTCGGTGGCCACCAGGAAGTCGACTTCCTTCTCCTGATACAACGCCACCTGGGCGTTGCGCGTGCGCGGGCTCAGGCGGCCCATCACCACGGCGCACCCTCCGCGGCGCCGTCGGATCATCTCGGCGATCGCGTAGACCTCGGCCGCGCTGAACGCCACCACGGCCGAACGCGGCGGCAGCCGCACCAGCTTGGCGGCGCCGGCATGGGTCAGCTGCGACAGGCGTGGCCGCGTTTCGATCACGACGCCCGGTATCAGCCGTTGCATCAGCGGGCGGATCGTCTCCGCCCCCATGAACATCGTCTCTACCAGCCCGCGCGCGTGCAGCAGGCGCTCGGTGAAGATATGCCCGCGATCGGGGTCGGCGCAGAGCTGGATCTCATCCACCGCCACGAACTCGGCGTGGCGATCCAGCGGCATCGCCTCCACGGTGCAGGAGAACCAGCGCGCGCCGGGCGGGATGATCTTCTCCTCGCCGGTGATGAGCGCCACGTTGCCCACGCCCTTCCGGGCCACCATGCGGTCGTAGTTCTCGCGCGCCAGCAGCCGCAGCGGGAATCCGATGATGCCGGAGGAATGCGCGAGCAGACGCTCGATCGCCAAATGGGTCTTGCCCGTGTTGGTGGGGCCCAGAACCGCCTTCACGCGGTGTGCGAAGTCCGACATGGTCTTAACTCTGGATGCCGCAACGCGGAATGCAAGAGGATTGCTGTTTCAGGACAATGACGGCGTTGAACTCCAACGCACTAGCGATCATATCCGGGCCGCATTGAAGGAGATCCCCATGAGCGACTCGACGGTTGAAAAACATGACTTTGGCGCCGAAGTGGGCCGCCTGCTCGACCTGGTGGTGCACGCGCTGTATTCCGAGCGCGAGATCTTCCTGCGCGAGCTCGTGGCCAACGCCGCCGACGCCACGGACCGCAGGCGTTTCGAGGCGCTGACCCAGCCGGGCCTCGCCTTGCCGGAGCAGGCGCCCGTCCGCATCGCGCCGGACAAGGCGGCGCGCACCTTGACGATCACCGATCACGGCATCGGCATGACGCATGACGAGATGCTGTCCAACCTCGGCACCATCGCGCGCTCCGGCACCAAGGCGTTCAGCGAGAGCCTCAAATCCGCCGAGGCCGGCGACAAGCCGAGCCTGATCGGCCAGTTCGGCGTGGGGTTCTACTCTGCGTTCATGGTGGCCGACCATGTGGAGGTCACGTCGCGCAAGGCGGGCACCGATGTGGCGTGGCTGTGGGCGAGCGAGGGGCGCGGCCAGTTCACCCTCGCACCCGCCACGCGAGACGAAGCCGGCACCACCATCGTGCTGCACATGAAGACCGATGCCGACGAGTATCTGGAGCCCGCGCGTATCGAGGCGGTGGTGCGCAAATGGGCCGACAACATCACCATCCCCGTGATGGTGGCCGGCGAGGGCGAGGAGGAGGACACCAAGGCCAACGAGGGCACGGCGCTGTGGGCGCGCGCGAAGTCCGACGTGACCGAGGAGCAATACACCGAGTTCTACCGCCAGGTGGCGCACGCCTGGGACAAGCCGTGGGCCACCGTCCACTGGCGCGCCGAGGGCCAGATCGAATTCCAGGCGCTGCTGTTCATCCCCGGCATGAAGCCGTTCGACGCCGTGGAAGGCGATCGCGTCTCCAAGGTGCGCCTGCATGTGCGGCGCATGTTCATCAGCGACGGGGCGGAGCTGCTGCCGCCCTGGCTGCGCTTCGTCCAGGGCGTGGTGGACACCGAGGACCTGCCGCTGAACGTGTCGCGCGAGATGCTGCAGGCCACGCCCGTGCTGGCGCGCATCCGCAAGGCCGTCACCAACCGGGTGATGACGGAGCTGAAAACCCGCGCCAAGGACGCCGAGGAATACGCCAAGTTCTGGGATAATTTCGGCTCCGTGCTGAAGGAAGGCGTCTGGGAGGACAACGACCACCGCGCCGAGCTGGCGCCGCTGCTGCGCTTCAAATCCTCCACCGTCGTGGGGCTGGTGACGCTGGCCGAATACGTGGAGCGCATGAAGCCCGGCCAGGAGGCGATCTATTACCTCGCCGGCGACAACGCCGAGGCGCTGTCGAAATCGGCCCAGCTGGAAGGCTTCCGCGCGCGCGGCGTCGAGGTGCTGCTGCTGGAAGACCAGATCGACGCGTTCTGGCCGGAGCGGCTCGCAACCTTCGAGGAAAAGCCGATCCGGTCGGTCACGCAGGGCGCGGTGGACCTCTCCAAGCTGGAGGCACCGGCGCTGGAAGGCGAGGTGGCGGATACCGAGGCGCTGATCACGGCCCTGAAAACCGCGCTGGGGCCCCTGGTGTCGGATGTCCGCACAACAGACCGGCTGGTGGAGAGCTCGGTCGTGCTGGCCGCCCAGGCCGGGCCGGATCTGCAGATGCAGCGTCTGCTGAAGCGGGCAGGGCGCGACAGCTTCGGCGCCGCACCGGTGCTGGAGATCAACCCACGCCACGGCCTCATCGCGGCGATGGTGGCACGGCTTGGGGCGGGAGACAGCGTGGAGGAACAGGCGCATCTGCTGTTCGACCTCGCCCGCATGCAGGACGGCGATCTGCCGAAAGACCCGGCACTGTTCGCCCGCCGCGTGGAGACCGCGCTGATGGCCAGGATTTAGCGCCCGCATAAACCGCACAACCCCGTCAGAGCCGCCGCGCGGGCGGCTCTGACGGGCGCCGCGCGTGTTGATTTTCGCTGAATGCAGGTCATGCTGGATGCCTCATGCCGATCATCGGGGTATTTCATCTTGACCTATATCGTCGCCACATCGTCGCTGCCGGTCGTGTTCGAGGCGCAGGCGGCCCGCATTGTTCATATCTGTCGCACCGGGGATCTGCCGGCCTTCCTGGCGGGCCTGCCGGCTGCCCAGGCGGCCTTCCTGAAGGGGGCGGGATTTGCGGCCAAGGCGCATGAGCTGATCCTGCTGCCGGACGAAGGCGGCGTGGCCGCGGCGGTGCTGGGCGTGGGACGCCATTGCACGTATCTGTCGTTCGGCGATCTGCCTTACCGCCTGCCCGAGGGCGCGTGGCGTATCGCACCTGGTGGCTTCGACATGGGCCAGGCGGTGCTCGGCTTCTGCCTCGGCGCCTATCGCTTTTCGATGTTCCGCCAGCCACGCCGGGTGCCGGCCAGCCTGCTGATCGATACCGGCCACGCGGCCATGCTGTCACAGGCCGCGAGCATCTGGATGGCGCGCGATCTCATCAACGCGCCCGCCAACGTGCTGGGCCCCAACGAGCTCGCGCAGGCGGCGTGCGACCTCGCCGCGGCCTGCGGGGCCAGCTTCAACCGCATCGAGGCGGAGGCACTGGCGGCGGAATACCCCACCGTGGCGGCCGTGGGGGCCGGCTCCGAGCGCCCGCCGGTGGTGGCGTTGTTCACCTGGCAGGGCAGCAAGGCGCCCGAGAACGCGAAACTGGTGTCGCTGTGCGGCAAGGGCGTGGTCTTCGACACCGGCGGCTACGACCTGAAACCGCCGTCGGGCATGTTGCGCATGAAAAAAGACATGGGCGGGGCGGCCACCGTGCTGGCACTTGCGCGGGTGATCATGGAGGCCGATCTGCCCATCCGGCTCGCCGTGCGCATCGGCTGCGTGGAAAACAGCGTGTCCGGCCGCGCGATGCGGCCGTTGGACGTGCTGCAGACCCGCCGGGGACTCACCGTCGAAGTGGGCAACACCGATGCCGAAGGGCGCCTGGTGCTGTGCGACCTGCTGGCCGAGGCCAGCGACGAGCAGCCGGACCTGCTCATCGACTGCGCAACCCTGACCGGTGCGGCGCGCGTGGCGCTGGGGCCGGATCTTCCGGCGTTGTTCTGCACCGATCCCGGCTGGAGCGACACGCTGGTGCAGGCCGGCCAGGACGTGGTCGACCCGCTATGGCCGCTGCCGCTGCACGGGGGCTACGATTCCTGGCTCGACAGCAATGTCGCTGACCTGAACAACGTGTCTGGCAAATCGCATGCGGGCGCCATCGTGGCGGCGCTGTTCATGCAGCGCTTCATCAAGGCCGGCCTCGCAGGTGGCATGGTATGGGCGCATTTCGACACCTATGCGTGGAACGATTCCAGCCGCCCCGGGCGCCCGGAAGGCGGCGAGGCCATGGCGGTTCGCGCGATTCTTGCTGCTGTCACAAAAAGATTTGTCGTTACTGAATGAAACCAAACGAGGCGCCGGCGCGTAACGGTAGCAGTGGTGAACCCCGGGGCGTGTGCCGAATGGGGAGCCGGTATGCCCCATAATGGGCTTTGCGCCCGGCATCTATCAACAGCCGCTCGTTTGAGAAGGAAGTAAAGTGATGGCATCTGCCCCCTCGTCCGACCAACTCGTCGGCATTCTTCGTGACACCGTTGTCGCTCTCGTGCGCCGCGATGGCCCGGACCTATCCGCGCGCCAGCTCGGCGTTTTCCTCACCTGCTACCTGCAGGAAGGCGCCCACACCGTGCGTGGCCTGGCGGCCGAGCTGAACGTGTCCAAGCCCGCCATCACCCGCGCGCTCGACCGGCTCGGCGAGCTGGATCTGGCGCGTCGCAAGGTGGATCCGATGGATCGCCGCAGCGTGCTGGTGCAGCGCACCCTCAAAGGCACCGCCTTCCTGCGGGATCTGCGCGGCATCATGACAGAGGCGACCGCGGTGAAGAAGCCGGTGGCCGTGGAAGCCACAGGCCGGAAGGCCGCCCATGGCTGATCGCCGAACCCTGGCGGCCTGATGGGAAAAGGCGGTTCAGCCGCCTTTCACCCCTCCCGCCGTGAGGCCTGCCACGATTTCCTTCTGCATCAGCAACGTCAGCAGGAGAACCGGTGCCGTTACCAGCAAGGCGGCGGCGGCCAACGGCCCCCAGCTCACCTGCTCGAAGGTGAGCACGTTGTAGATCGCCACCGGCAACGTGCGTGTGGTGCGCCCGGCCAGCACCACGCCGAAGATGAAGTTGTTCCAGCTGAAGATGAACGACAGGATGGTGGCCACCGTGATCCCCGGTCGTGCCAAAGGCAGCGCCACGTAACGGAATGCCTGCCAGATCGTGGCGCCATCCACCAAGGCGGCCTCTTCCAGCTCGCTCGGCAACCCTTCGAAAAACCCGATCATCACCCACACCACGATCGGCACCGTGATCACCAGATGGGTGATGATGATGGGGGTGAGCGTGCCGGTGAGCCCCATCCACTGAAAGATCAAGAACAACGGAATGAGGTAGGACAGGCCCGGCGTCACGCGGGCGATCATTATCAACGCCGCGGCGCGGGACGCCTTTGATTTCGCAATGCCGAAACCGGCGGGCACGCCCAGCAGCAAGGCCAGCCCGGTGGCGGAGAACGAGACCACGATGGAATTCCACGCATAGCCCAGGAAGTCGTTCTTTTCGAACACATCGTAGAAGTTCGCCGTCGTGGGCGGGTTGGGCAGGAACACCGGCGGGAACGCCATGTTGTCCACCTCGTTCTTCAACGCCAGCGACAGCATCCACAGGAACACCAGGATGGCCGGCGACACCAGGGCAAAGACCGCAAGACCGAACCCGACCTTCCCCGCCGCACGACCGGCGTTGAACGAAGAGCGTGCCTTTCTCGTGGAGGGTGTCGTCAAATGAACGGCGGTCAAATTCTGGCATCCTTCTGGCGAACGGAAAACAGAACGAGGCTGATAAGCATGATGACGATAAAGAAAACCACCGTGATGGCGCTGGCATAGCCCATGTTGTAATAGGCGAAGGCCGTCTGATACAGGAAGATGTTGAGCGTTTCACTCGCCGTCCCCGGCCCGCCATTGCTGATGACGAAAATCGTGTCGAACGCCTTCAGCGCATCGATGGTGCGGATGACCAGCGCCACCACGATATGCGGCCAGACCAGCGGCAGCGTGATATGGCGAAACATGTCCCACTCGCTGGCGCCGTCGAGTTTGGCGGCCTCATAGGGGTCCTGCGGCAGCGACGCGAGGCCCCCGAGCACGATCAGCATCACCAGCGGCGTCCACTGCCAGGTCTCGACCAGCACCAGCGTGGGAATGACGGTCGATGCGCTGTAGCTCCATTGCGAGGGCGGCAGGCCCACCGAGGTGAGCAGAAAGTTCAGCACGCCGAGCTGGGGGTGAAACATCATCGTCCAAACCAGCGCCACGGCCACCGGTGTTGCCATCATCGGCAGGATGAACGCGGTGCGGGCGATGCCGCGCAACGGAAAGTTCTTGTGAAACGTGACGGCGGCGAGAATGCCGAGCACCATAGGAAAGATCACCGCGAGCGTGGTGAAATACAGCGTGCGCAGCAGCGCCCACTGAAACCGGTCGTCGGCGAACAGGCGGATATAGTTCTCGAACCCCACGAAGCTGGGATCGCTGCCGATCTTCCATTCGTGCACGGACATCACAAGCGTGAAGATCCAGGGCAGCACGATCACCGCCGCCACCACGATGCCGGCCGGCAGCACGAACGGCCAGTAGACACGGGCATAGTTCTTGGTCGTCGCTTTGGCCTTTATGGCCGCG
>JANYFG010000038.1 GCA_025362815.1 Rhodospirillales bacterium | reverse complement strand
CGATAACATCGCCATTGGCGCCTCCACGCCGGCGGCCGGCGCCTTCACCAGCATCAAGGCGACAACGGCCACGGCGGCTGATGGCACCGGGCTCAATCTAGGAACCACCAACGGCACGGTCCTGCAAATCAAGGATTCTGGAGTCGCGGCCCTGTCCAGGCTCGCTCTTACCCCGGGAAACGCTGCGACGCCGGCAATCCTTGCCGTCACCGGTGAAACCAATCAGGGGCTGAACATCCGCAGCGCCGGCACGGGCCAGATCAACTTCCAGTCCGGCAGCGGCGCCAGCACGCTGACAGTCGTGCCCAATGCAACGGCGGTGAATGCGCTGTCCGTCACAGGCGGCAGCACCGGCCAGAACGTGGTGCTGGGCGTCAACGGCGCCGATGCCAACGTCTCGATCCAGATCAACCCGCAAGGCACCGGCACGGTGTATATCAACAAGCTGCAGGCCTCGGGCGGCAGCATTGACGCAACCCCGATAGGCACCAGCACCCCCGCCGCGGGCGCTTTCACAACGCTGAAGGCATCCAGCCTGGCAAGCTTCTCCGGCGGCCTCGCCGATGCCAGCGTCAGCATACAGACGCCCATCACCGGATTTTCGATCACGGTCGCGAACGGTGTCTCCACACTTCAGCTCACGCCAGCCGCCACGTTGGCATCCGGCACGATCACCCTGCCGGCAAGCCCGGGCAACGGGCAATGGCTGCTGATTGCATCGACAACCGCCGTCGCTGCATGCAGCTTTCTTCCCTCGTCGGGCCAAACCATCCTGGGCGCCCCTGCGAGCATGGCGGCTTTCAATGAGGTTGCCTTCCAGTATCAGGCAGCATCCACGCGCTGGGTCTGCCAGTCCGGCAACGACAGCCGTGTTGCTAACGCTGCGAGCAGCTCCAATCTTTTGTTTGGCACCGGAGCCGATGGGGCCGTGGCGATAAGCAGCGGTACCACAACGTTGACGCGCGACATGCACTACACTTCACTAACGTTGTCCGGCACCAGCGCCATCGCAGCCAACGGATTTCGTATCTACGTCAACACCACGCTGGATATCTCCGCAGCCCAGACCGGGGCGATCTTCGTCACGACCTATGTGGGCAACGCCGCCACGGGCGCCACGGCAGGTGCCTCCAGCACCACCAACGGCTTCGCTGCCAACGCCGCCGCCTTGCCGATCCCGTTCCAGGCCGGTAGCGCGGGCGGAGCCGGCGGTAGCACGGCAGGCGGCGCGGGTGGGGCCGTCTCGACCGTCAACTCCTGGGGGGGGGACGCCGGTCCTGCAGGTGCAGGAGGCGCTGGCAACAGTGGCGGTCAGGCCGGCGGCGCTGCCGGAAACACGGGCTCCGGCGTCTTGCAAAGTGGCTTCTTCTTCGGTGCCGCCATTCCGTCATATCCAACCACTGGCTCAGGTAGCCGAATTTCCGGCGGCCTCAGCGGTTCCGGCGGCGGCGGCGGGGGCGGGGACGCCACGAACGCCGGTGGCGGCGGTGGCGGTGGCGGTTATGGCGGCGGCACGTTGCTGATCAACGCACGCCTGATCGCTCGCGGCAGCAACACCAATGCTTCCATCTTCCAGGCCAAGGGTGGCAATGGTGGCAATGGCGCGAATGCCACCGCAGGAAATGCCGGCGGTGGCGGCGGCGGCGGCGGCGGCGGGGGCGGCTTTATCGGCATTGTCGCCGAAGCGCTTACTGGAAGCACCATCGCCAACGCGATCGACACGTCGGGCGGCATCGGTGGTAACGGCGGAAATGGTCTGAGCACCGGCAAAGGCGGCACCGGGGGCTCCGGGGGCGGTTCCGGCTACCAGCATCTTCTTGTGCTGTCGTCACCGACCATTCCCGCCACCAGCAAAACCGTCGGCAGCAGTGCTGCCACAGTGACGACCACGGCAGGGACCACTGGCGGCCTCGGGGCCGTCGTTCGTGGAAGCCTGTGATGACAGCAAGTTTCACCGACTGCTTTGGCCGTCTTGTCACCCAGAACGACGGCGGGATCTGGAAAGCCGATGGCGTGACCATTGGCCCCTGCGGCGCCGAGCAGGCTCGTCATACCCTTAGCGGGATGGCGCCGCCTTCCTACACTCCGGCGGAGACGGCAGTGGCGGTGCCGGAATCCGTAACCCTCGTCCAACTCCGCATTGCTTTGCTCCAAGGCCCAGGGGTCAGGCCAGGCCGCTCGCTTCTGCAAGACGTGGGGGAGGCAATTCAGATGGCTGGAAGCGAAGCCAACGAGCTTTGGGAATACGCTTCCGTCATCGATCGCCGAGGTCGATTGGCCATGCTTCTCGCCAGCCATTGCCATCTTTCCACATCGCAGATCGACGCGCTGTTTCGCGCGAACGCCAGGATCTGCGTTTGATTTCAGAACAGGAGGCGCGTCTTGAACCCCGAATATATTGCCCCCTTCATCAGCGTCGTCGGCGCCGTCGTTCTGACGATCCTTTCGTTTCTGCTCAAGCGCCTGCTGCATCGCATCGATGGTATCGACGCGAACGTGACAGCGCTGGATGCGATGACCAGTGCACGGATCCATAACCTCGACCAAGCCACCCAGGCACGGATCGCAGGCGTGGAGCAGGTGGCCGACGCCAAGATCCGCGAATGCCAGCAGGCGCACACCAACCGTGAAGACGGGCTGACGCGCATGATCGTCGAGAACGCCAACGAGGCAGATCGCAAATACGCCACCGTCCGCGAAATGCTCAATGTCCAGGAGCGTCTGTTGGCGATCGACAACAATGTCCGCGCGGTTCTCGCCGCGATGGAACGCCTGCTGTTGCACAGTGGCAAATAGGAGAATCCGATGTCCATCTTTGAGCAGGTCTTCACCATCGTGCTCGGTCATGAGGGAGGTTTTGATACCACTCCGGCCGATCCTGGTAATTGGACCGGCGGGGCGGTGGGACATGGGGTGCTTAAAGGCACCGCCTGGGGGATTTCGGCTGCTTCTTATCCCGATCGGGACATTGCCGGCCTTTCGCAGGCCGACGCTGCATCGATCTATCGCCTCGACTACTGGAACCGTGTCGAAGGTGACGCCCTGCCGCCGCCATTGGCGCTTTTGGTTTTCGATGCAGCCGTGAACAACGGGGTTGGTCACGCCATCCGTTGGCTGCAATCGGCCGTTTGTGTGAATCCTGATGGCCAGATTGGTCCGGCCACGCGGGCGGCCATCGTTTCTGCGGCGGCCCGATCCGGCGGCGCTGTCATCTGCGCCGAATTCCAGGCGCAGCGCCTCGCATTCATGGCATCGCTACCCACCTGGCGGATCTTTGGTCTCGGTTGGGCGCGCAGACTTTGCCAACTCCCCTATCAATCCATGAACATGAAGGTCGATTGAAATGCTGCCTCTCATTCCGCTCGTGCTGTCGATCGCCCCCGAGATCGGCAGGTGGCTGTTCGGCAGCGCCGGTGAGGCCACCGCCAACGCCGTTGTCAGTGCAGTACAGGCGGTGACCGGAACGAACGATGCCGCGGCATCTGCCCAGATGCTGTCCGCCAATCCGGAAGCTGCGGCAAATTTACGTGTGAAGCTTGCCGAGATCGCCGCCGGCCGGGAGAAGGCCATGCGCGACGCAGATGCTGCCCTTCTTGCGTCCCAACTTTCCGATGTCGCAAACGCCCGTGCACAGACCGTCGCTTTGGCATCCAATAAAAGTGCGGTTCAGTGGGCGGCACCGATCGTATCGGTTGTGGTGCTCGCCACGTTTGGTTCCGTGATGCTGATGGCACTGACGCGTTCGCTGCCGTCTGGAAGCGAAACGTTGCTCAATATGCTTTTAGGATCGTTGGCTGCAATGACGACATCCGTCGTCAGCTATTGGGTCGGTTCCTCGGCAGGCAGTGCTTCCAAAACAGAGCTGTTGTATCGCAGCACACCTGCTGCAGACGGAAAATAACAATTACCGGAAATCACGCGAGCGTGGAAGTTCATCTGCCCTGGCGGGAGGGCCCGTAATCGTATCATCATCGAGGTTTCGCAGGTCCGCGGTGCGATTCTCCAGGTGCTCCGCCACCAGATGCACGATCCCTTCAGCCGTTCGTTGAATTCGGCCGCGAACCTCGAGCAAGGCCGAGCCGAGGACAGCGCTTCGGTAGGTTACCACAACGCTGGGCCAGACAACGACGTTGGCTGTGCCGGTCTCATCCTCGATGGTTGCGAAAACAACGCCATTGGCACTTCCCGGCCGTTGGCGAACCAGCACGACGCCCACAGTGAAGAATGCAGCGCCATTGCTGATATTGTTCGCCTGCGCACAGGTCATGGCGCCCTCGCCGATCAGGCGTGTGCGCAAGAAGCGCAACGGATGTGACTTCAACGATAAAGACATGGACTGATAATCCGCAGTGACCTGCTCCGGCATCGGCATGACGGGAAGTTTCGCCTTGCGCACAGCCAAAGGCAGGCCTGCAAACAGTGGCAGCTTCCCTTCGCGTTCCAATCCGCGCACCTGCCATAAGGCGGCCCTGCGATCCAATCCAATACTTCGCATCGCATCTGCATCCGCCAAAGCCACAAGAGCGGCATGTGGCAGGCCGGCCGATGCCAAGTGCCGAAAATCCCGATACGGCCGCCCGTGCACAATTGCCGATGCCCAGTCCGTACGAAACCCGCCGATAATCCGAAATCCAAGTCTGAGTGTGGCATCCTCATCAAGATGGCTGTCCCAGAGGCTCATGTTCAGATCGACGCTGCGAACACTCACGCCATGCGCACGGGCGTCGCCGACGATCTGCGCCGGCGCATAAAATCCCATCGGTTGGGAATTCAACAGCGCCGCTGCGAATACCGCAGGATGATGGCACTTCAGCCAAGCCGACACATAAACGATCAACGCAAAGCTTGCAGCGTGGCTTTCCGGAAAGCCATAGGTTCCAAATCCCTCGATCTGTCGAAAACAGCGTTCGGCGAAATCCCGCTCATATCCTCTGGAGACCATTCCATCCACCATTTGGTCAAAGAAGGTCTGGATTGTTCCAACATTGCGAAACGTGGCCATTGCCCTGCGCAACTGATTGGCCTGCTGTGGTGTGAAGCGGGCTGCCTCAATTGCAATGCGCATCGCCTGCTCCTGGAACAGTGGAACGCCAAAGGTTTTTCCCAGCACCATTTTCAGTTCATTGGCGTCCCCGTGTTCCGGCGATGGCGAAGGATAATGGACGTCCTCCAGGCCCTGCCGCCGACGCAGATAGGGATGGACCATATCACCCTGGATCGGCCCTGGGCGGACAATGGCGACTTCGATCACCAGGTCGTAGAACTCCTTGGGCTTCAGCCGTGGCAGCATGTTCATCTGCGCGCGGCTTTCAACCTGAAAAACACCGAGCGAGTCAGCGCGCGTCAGCATCGCATAAACCAGAGGGTCCTCACGCGGGACGTCGGCAAGGGTGGTGAAATGAACGCCTCTTTGCGCCAGAAAATCGAATGCACGATGAATACAGGTCAGCATTCCAAGCGCCAGAATATCGACTTTCATGATGCCAAGCGCGTCGATATCGTCTTTGTCCCATTCGATGAAGCTCCGCCCCTCCATGGCAGCCGGGCCGATCGGAACCGTTTCATCCAGCCGGCCACGGGTCAACACGAAACCACCCACATGCTGCGACAGGTGCCTTGGAAACCCGATCAGTTCACGTGCCATCGCGACGGTGCGTTGGACAATATGGCTTTTGGGATCAAGACCTATCTCCTCCAGCCGTCCATCGTTCCACAAGGTTTCGCCGGCATTCCAGCTTTCAGCGGAGAGAGCGGCGGTTGCATCCTCCGAAAGCCCCATGACTTTCCCAACTTCCCGGACGGCCATCTTAGGTCTGTAATGAATAACTGTTGCTGCAATTCCAGCGCGATGACGCCCGTATCGTGTATAGATATATTGTATGACTTCTTCCCGTCGTTCATGCTCGAAATCGACATCGATATCAGGTGGCTCTCTACGCTCCATCGAAACAAAGCGCTCGAATAACAGGTTTATTTCCGTTGGATCAACGGCGGTGATCCCGAGGCAGTAGCAAACCACTGAATTTGCTGCCGAACCGCGGCCTTGGCATAAAATACCTGCAGATTGTGCAAAGCAAACGATGTCGTGGACGGTCAGAAAATATGCTGCGTAGAAAAGTCCTTTTATTATTCCGAGTTCTTTTTCGATGGTCGATTTGATATCAGGGGGTATCCCCTGTGGAAATCGACGCGCGGCACCTTGCCAGGTCAAATACGTCAGATGTGAATCGGGCGTCGCGTCAGGTGGCACCGGTTCGTCCGGATATTCATAGGAAAGCTCATCAAGATTAAATTTGCACAGGCTTGCGAGATGGTGGCTTGCCGCAATCGCCTGGGGATGATCTCGAAACAACCGAGTCATCTCTTCGGCTGATTTCAGATGGCGTTCGCCGTTGGCGGCCAGTGCCAGGCCGGCCTTTTCCAGCGTTGTGCCAAGGCGGATGCAGGTCATCACATCATGCAGCCGACGCCGTTCCGGCGCGTGATACAGAACGTCGTTGGTTGCCAGAATTGGTAGAAAATGATGCAATCCCAGATCAGCGGTTCTTTTCAGATTTAAATTGTCATCGTCGCGGTAGCGGCGTTTCGCAGCGATCCAGGCCCTTTTGCGAAAATGAGAGGCGAGGGCAGGTAAAGCCGTCTCGTCCTGTGCATGGATCAGAATGGCTTGATCCTGGCTGTGTTCCAGCAGATCAGTAAGATCCAACGCACAGTTGCCCTTGATGGCGCGGCCTTTTCCCAAAGTGATCAGTCGCGAAAGCCGTGACCAGGCGGCCCGGTTCGTCGGGTAACATGTGATGTCCGGGGTGCCGTCACGAAATACCAGCCGTGCGGCGGGAATGAGCTGTATGTGCGCGGCCTTGGCCGCGATATGGGCGCGCACCACGCCCGCCAGCGTATTGCGGTCTGCAATTCCGATGGCGTGCAGACCCAAAAATTTGGCCGTGTGGATAAGTTCTGTGGCGTGGCTTGCGCCTCGCAAAAAAGAAAAAGCTGTGGCGGCCTGTACTTCGACAAACATGGCTATCCAAACAATCCGTGCACGAACCATTCTGGTGCCCGGTCTTGACCAGGCAATCCTATGCGAAACACCCAAAAACGGGCACCGGCCTGGTCCTCGACACGATAATAGTCGCGGAAGCGTTCATCGGGGTCAGAACGGCGCCACCATTCGGCGCCAATTCTTTCAGGTCCGGTTGCGGCCTGCACGCGATGCACGGCGCCACGCCAGCGGAACAGGATGGGTGGATCATCCGGTATCGGTGCACTGGCTTCGATCGGCTCCGGAGGCCGCAGCAACCGCAACGGTCTTTCGCCAGGTGGGTGTGGCCATGCAGGTATCGCATCAAGCGGTGGCGCGATGCTGCTTGCGCGTTCTGGAATATGGCTGGCCTGTGGAATAGGGCGCCAAAGCCGGTCCGGCGTGAGGCGGTTGGCCAGTTCATCAATGACAGTCGACAAGTCTTCAGACTGGAGCGTGCCATTCATGTTGCATTGCCGGGGCGGCAAAGGGGCGGATTCCAGAACGTTCAGGGCGATGGCCTCGACACCAAATCCGGGATCGATCGTGTCGAGCTTGGCGGCGAGAAGCTTGATGAGCCTGCTGGCATCGTGATGTGGTTTGGCCATCGCAATTTCGATCGCTGGCGTCAGGTCGTCCACGCGATAAAACGTGGCAACGAAACGACGGCCGCCGACGCCTTCGGCCTCCATCCGGGCGCAAACTGTCTTGGACAACAGGTCAAGCATTCCGGCCAGGTCATCGGCGGTTCCGATCGGCTCGGCAAAGGCCACTCGCTCGGACAGCGGCTGCTTTTCGCGAAGCCAGGTTATGAGGTGAGGCGATTTTCCAACGGCCTGTTCGAGGCGCAGATTTGTTTCTGCGCCAAAGCGGGCGATCAGGTCGGCTCGGGATTGGCTTGCCAAATCGCCGATGGTGCGTAGCCCCACCCGCCGAAGTCCGGCCACCACATGTGCATCCAACCGCAGAAGTGTCACGGGCAACGCCTGCAATGCTGCCTGTTCGGACCCTGGGGAAATCACTTCGATTGGTTGAGACGTGGCTGCACGAGAGGCGGCCTGCGCCGCAAGGGGTGTGCCAGCGATCGCCACGCGACAAGGCGCCAACCGTTTGGCGATCGTTTTGGCAAGAGTGGTCTCATTGCCGAGCAAGTGGGCGCAGCCGGTAATGTCGATCCACAGACCATCCGGGGGATCGATCGCGGTCAGGGGTGAAAACCGTTCGCACCAGTTCGCCATGCGCGTGAGGGCTGCGCGGTCGGCATCCGGATCGGCGTCTGTCACGACCAGGGCAGGGCATACGGCACGTGCCTGGGCCAGGCTTTGGCCGCGTATGACGCCTTGGGTCTCGGCAAGTCGGGAGGCGGCTGCGATGCGGCGTTGCCCGCCGTGATTTTCGACGGTGGCCAGCGGGCGGTCAGCCGGCCAGCCTTCGCGCAGCAATCTGCGGATGGGCCAGGCCGGTAGCCACACGGAAAGGATGCGTCGCATCTTCGCGGTCCTCCTGTTCCAAAATCCATTCGGTTGCGGGGCCGGATCGCGTGTGCAGCAATTCGGCACGCCAGCGAGGGCGCCCGGGAAGCCGGCCTATTTTAAGACTGGGCGAGGGGCCCAGCCGCCAGCGTGTCACGGCGGCCTGGATGGGCTCTGTTGCGCGCCGGCCGTACAGAAAGCGGCGCAGCAGAAAGCCTGTCGTGCCCGAGCCCAGGCAGGCCATCTGCAAGCGGCGCCCGGCCAGTGGAGAAACCCGCGCGGTTTCTGCAATCACGCAGGCGACCGCCTTCGAACGCAGCAGGGTTTCCATCGCCCCTAAGGTTTCGTCATCTGACACGCAACGGAGCTGGATCAGTCGGGATGGATCAAGGCCGTGCCCGATCAGGCCGGGGGCATAGAGATCGGCGTTCTGGGCAATCCAGAAAATGGGCAGCGGCGAAGGTAGTGCCGCCACCAGATGTGCCAGGAACGCGGCAGGCACGGCACATGTTTCAGCCTCGATGCCTGCGCCTTCCACGGCGTGAAGGGCACCCAATGCCAATCCTCCGCCCAATGCTGCATCGATGGCGCCGCCATCCAATGGCAGCACGCCATGCGGCACGGGTGGCGCGAGCGCTGCGATCTGGGCGCGCAGCCTGGCAAGCTGATGGCCTGACACAGAAAAGTTCCTAATTTGTTCCTTTTATAAATCCCGGATCGGCGCTTCGGAGTCAATTGGCAAATATTCCTATAGCGGTGGTTTCAGCGCTCCGACGTTTCATATCACGCGGGTTCTCGGCCACGCTCCGCAAGGAACAGAGGCGCTTGCGTGACGATGTTCTCGCACACTGGAAAGTGGGAAATTTCGCGTGGCACACTGCCGGATCCATTGCAGTTATCGTTTCGCCCGACGTTTGAAAGTGGTCGTATCAAGGCTGGTGACGATGCCATCTATCGCCGTTGGACAGATTTTCCGCCGAACGGATCGTTTCTCGTTTCCCATTACGAAATCGTACGTATCGCGGAACCTTCGCCGCCGCCGCATCATTGCTTTTCGGAGAAAATCCAGGTGCGCTGGACCTCCAGCGGGGCAACGAAATCAAATGAGGCGCGCAGCATGAAACTCGATGCCGACAGGCTTCTGGCGATTTTGCAATCAACGATCTGCGCCAGTGTGCGCGCGGATGCGCCCGATCTTTCCGCTCGCCAACTGGCGGTTCTGCTGATGATCGGCCTGGAACCAGAGATGCACACGGTTCGCGGACTAGCGGCGCGCCTCAACATCTCCAAACCGGCGATCTCGCGTTCACTGGACCGCCTGTGTGCGCTCGAACTCGCCGATCGCGCCGAAGATTTGCGGGATCGTCGCAGCGTGCTCATCGTGCCGACCGAGGCGGGACTCGATTATGTGGCAGGGCTTCGCGCATGGCTGCACGAGGCCGCCTACCCACGTCGACGGGCCAGCCAAAAGGCCCCGCTGTGTCTGCCCGTCGAGCAAATGGCCGCCGAATAGGTCAGGCTTTGCCGAGGTTCCAAAAGCTGGTGATCGGGCACGCGAATGTGCCTGTGACAGACTTGTTCCAGGCGCTCGGCTGCCAGTAATAGCCCAGCGGCACGAACGGGACCGTCTCGAAGGCGCGCACCTGGATGCGGTCTGCAATGGCTTTCTGCTGATCGAGCGGCGCCTCCATCCAGGTATCACGCAGCTGCTCGATGTCGGGGTCGGTCGGCCATCCGAACCAGGCACCGTCACCGTTGGCGCGCAGATTTTGATGGATTGCGGGATTTTGTACGTCGGTGCCGGCCCAGGTCGAATGGAAGACGCTCCAGCCGCCTTTGTCGACGGGGCCCTTGTTGGCGCGCCGCGTGATGACCGTGCCCCAATCGGTGGCGACGAGATCGAGATTAAAGCCCATGCGGCGCATGATATCCGCGGTGACAAGGCTGAGGGCGTTGATCTGCGGATAGTCTGACGGCGCGATCAGCACCGTGCGTTCTCCGTTGTAGCCGCTCGCCTTCAACGCGGCCTTGGCCTTTTCGATGCTATGTTCGCGCAGTGCCGCGTTGCCGGCGGCGCTTTCGAACTGCGTGCCGCAGGTATAGACGCTTTCGCAGGCCGCCCATGATTTTCCGCCCGGTGCATCGCGGTCGTCTGGATCGCCGGCGACGGCGCGAAGATATTCGGTCTGGTCGATGCCGAGCAGCAGAGCCTGGCGGACCTTGATGTTGTTGAACGGCGGCTGCAGGTGGTTGATGCGGATGCCGGCATAGGTGCCGGTCGACAGGCGTTGTCCCACGCGGACATTGGGCGATTTCTTCAGCAGGGGCAGCAGGTCATAGAGCGGATATTCCCAATAATCCTGCTCGCCGTTGATCATCGCCGCCGCCGCGGTGGCGCTGTCGGGAATGACGGTCCATTCCACGCGATCGACGAGGGGGCGACGGCCGCCGGCGATGCCGCTGACAGGTTCCATGCGCGGCACATAGGCCTCGTGTTTCGCCCAGACGGCGCGCGAGCCGGGATTCCATTCATCCTTGACGAAGCGGAACGGGCCGGAGCCTGTGGGGTCGGTGATGGCCTTGAAAGGGTCGGTCTGTGCAATGCGTTCCGGCATGATGAACAGCGGCATCGGGCTGGGTTTCGCCAGGGCCAGCGGCAGCAGCGGAAAAGCCTTTTTCAGGCGAAACACGATGGTGCGGTCGTCTGGAGCGCTCAGCTCGTCTGTGACCAGGGACAAAGCCTGGCCCAGACTGTCGCGTGCCATCCAACGCCGGATCGAGGCGACACAGTCTTTGCCAAGCACCGGTGTGTTGTCGTGAAAGCGAAGACCCTCGCGCAGACGGATCGTCCAGACATTGTCCGCTTCCGACCAGCCTTCGGCCATCTGGGGCCGGGGTATGAAATTGGCGTCCACCGCGGCCAGCTGGTCGTAGACGAGATAGCCATGATTTCGGGTGACCACCGCCGTGGTCCAGACCGGATCGAGGCTGGTGAGATTGGCTTGCGGGATCACCTTCAGAACGCTGGACCCTGCCGCGATCGCGGGTTTGGCCAGCGGTGCGGCGAGGGCGGCTGCGATCAGGGTCCGGCGGCGCATGCGTGTGTGCCCCCTTATGCCGCGGTGATGGTGTCGATTTCCGCCAGATCGTCTGCCGTCAGTTTCCAGCTGCCGGCCGCGACGTTCTGGGCGATCTGTGCCGGCTTGGTGGCGCCGGCGATGACGCTGGAGACCGGGGCCTGTGCCAGCAGCCAGCTGAAGGCGAGTTCCAGCGCGGTGTGTCCGCGCGCTTCGGCGAAATCGGCGAGTTTTTCAGAGATGACCCAGTTGCGATCGCTGAGATAGCGATCGGCGAGGCGCTGTGTGTTGGTGAGCCTGGCCCCCTCGGGCATCGGTGCGTTGCGGCGGTATTTGCCGGTGAGCAGGCCGGAGGCGAGCGGGAAATAGGGCAGAAGGCCCAGGCCGTATTCTCGCAAAGCGGGGATCAGATCGGCCTCGTGCTCGCGTTTGACGAGGGAGTATTCGTCCTGTGCTGAGACGAAGCCTTGGATGCCCAAGGCCTTCGCTGTCCATTGCGCTTCCACCATGCGCCATCCGGTGAAGTTCGAGCAGCCGAAATAGCGGATCTTGCCTTGGGTCACGAGATCCGAGAGCGCGCGCAGACTTTCCTCGATGGGGGTGAGAGGGTCCATCCGGTGCATCTGGTAGAGATCGAGATAGTCGGTCTGCAGCCGCTTCAACGAGGCTTCCACGGCCGTCATGATGTAGCGTCGCGAACCGCCTTTTAAGGTTTCGCTGTCGTCCATCGGCATGCAGAATTTGCTGGCGATCACGATTTCGTGGCGCATTGCGCCGATCACGTCGCCCATCAGCGTTTCGGAGCCGCCCTTGTCGCCATAGACATCGGCGGTGTCGAACAGGGTGATGCCGGCATCGAAGGCGGCATGGATGACCGAACGGGTGGCCTCGAGATCGAGGCGGCCGCCGAAATTATTGCAGCCGAGGCCCACGGCCGAGACACGCAGGCCGGACCGGCCGAGATTGCGGATTTCCATGAGATGCTCCTATCGCGTTGCGGCCAGTGTTGCGCCGCAACGCGATGGGAGCAAGCTGTTGCGCTGCAACGCGATGGGAGCAAGCTGTCGCGCCGCAACGCGATAGGAGCAAGCGTGCGCGGGCTTCAGGGCTTGGCGGGTGGTTTGCCCATGTTGCCCATGTTCATCTTCATGCCGTTGGGCATCACCATGTCGCCGGGGCTGACGCCTGCGGGGCAGGGGCCGGTCCAGGTGGCATCCTGGGACATCTTGTGCTCGGCCTGTCCTGCAAGCGGGGGATTGAAGCTTGTGGCCATGTCCATGTGATAGGCGGTGTCGCCGGTGAAGGTGATCACGCCGTGCGAGGTGGCGGTGGTGTCTGCGATCTTGCAGACGGAATCCATCGTCATCTGATTGCCGCTGCGCTTGACGTCGTTTCGGCTGCAATCGGGTTTCTCGCCGGATTGCGCCATCTGCTGCATGTTGGCTTCGGTTTTGGAATCCATGCACATCGAGATCGGGGGCATTCCGGTCGGCATGCCCGCCATGCTCATCGTGATGCGCCACAGGCCGGGTTTGCGCGGAATGGCATCGTCGGCGGATGCGGGCAACGACCCCAGACCGGCGAGGGTGAGAGAAAGCGCGATAAGATACGCGGACCGCTTGATGACATGCATTGCTTGGGCCTTTCAATCTTCGATCTTGTAAGTATGGCGCAATGAGCTCGCTCAGGCAAAAGTCTAGGCGGGCGCGTTTTGCTTCACCGCCGCTATTTCGTTGAGCAGTTTTCGCTTCATTGCTTCGCCGAAGGTGTTGAAGTCGTGCACTTCGAGCACGAAGCTTCCCGGGCCGCCGATGACATTCTCGCGATACCAGTTGGTAAGGCCGCCCGGCGGTGCGACATGGGCGAAGGTGTAGTTGGCGGGATGATCGTTGATGATGGTCAGCCCGTTGATGAGTATTCCCGCCTGCACCGCCTCGTCGCGCGCGGCGGTCACGTCCCGGCCTGCATTGTTGGTGCCGTCGCCGCAGACGTCGATGACGCGGCGTTGGGCTTCGAGGTTGGACTTCGCCAGCAGGCTTGCGGCCGCATCGATCCCCGCGCTGATCGAGGTGCGGCCGTAGAAGGCGCGCGGCGCCGCGGTCAGGCGATCGGCGAAGGCCTGGGCGGAGGCTGCGTCGCGGACCAGGGTGAAATCGACGATGGTGCGGACCTCGTAGGCGCCGGCGAATTCGATATAGGCGACGGCGATGGTGCCGATGGCGCCGCGGCGGATGGCGCCGAGCACCGCCGGGTCGCGCAGGGCGGCGGCGAGGCCTTGCTTTTCCAGATCGTATTCGCTGTCATCGATGGAGCGAGAGACGTCTGTCACCAGCACGAGGGCGAGGTCCACCGGCTCGGCGGCCCCGGCAGAGGGGGCCAGGGACAGCCAGGCGGCAGCGGCAAGGAGCGTTCTGCGGATCATTCGGTGATCGTGGCGCAGATGGCCCGGCCGGTTCCACTAAAAACCTACTGGCTGGCCCAAACGATGCGGTGGATCCAGGTGATTTCGGTGAGATCGAAATTATAGTCGGGATGGGCGGGGTTGAGGCTGCGAAGCTCCACGCGCCTGGCCGAGCGGCGGGCGAGCTGTTTGGCCATGACCTCGCCGTTCACGGTGCGCACGACGACGCGGTCCCCGCGCCGGATAGGGGCGTTTGGGGAGACGATCACGAGGTCGCCGTCACGGAACACCGGCTCCATGCTTTCGCCGCTGATTTCCAGCGCGTAGGCGTTGCCGTCGGCGATTTCGGGCAGCCCCACCTCATCCCAGCTGCCGCCCACGGGGTAGCCGCCATCGTCGAAATAGCCTTCGCCGCCGGCCTGGGCGAGGCCGATCAGCGGGATGCGGCGGGATTGCTGGCGGGGCGGTGCGGCGGGAATGGCGCGGGCGCCGGTGACGAGCGCGGTGAACACGTCGAGCGAGGCGCCGGTGGCTTCCAGCACCTTGGCCAGGCTTTCGGTGCTGGGCCAGCGGGCGCGGCCGTCCGGCATGCGCCGTTTGGACGGGTTGAAGGTTGTGGGGTCCAATCCCGCGCGTTTGGCGAGGCCGGAGGCTGACAGGCCGTTCTCGGCCGCCATGGTGTCCAGCGCCCGCCAGATGTCGTCGTGTTTCATACGATCTGCCCTGTGCCACAGCGTCCGCGACTCGGTGCGTTAATTCATTGTTATAGGATTTTTCGCCAAAGTGAATAGGAATAATAGTCTATTAACTTTTGCTTTGCCAGGAGGATGTGGGTAAATGTTCCTGTTATGTTCTAACGGGAGGCAAATATGCCATTCACACTTCGTAATCTTTCGGTGCTGGCCTACGCGCAGGGCTTCACCCTGTGGCACTACAAGGCGCCCGGCGCCGAGCTTTCGGCCCTGGGGGCGCCGGGCTTTTTCGATCTGGCGTGCGATATGCTGGCGTCTGGCGACATGCTGATGATGTCCGCGCAGGACGGGGGGCGGATCGTTTTCGTGGCGAATGCGGGCAAGACGGTTCACCTGGCGGCGATGGCGTGACCGTGACGCACAGGCGGGGATCGGCATGCTGGCGCGGGGGGCGAAATTGCGGCATCAGGGGCGCATGAACCCCGCTTTGGCCTCTGTGCTCACGCCCCTGTTGCGACTGATCGACGCCGAGACGGCGCATGGCCTGGCGTTGCGGGCGCTGCGGCTGGGGCTGGCGGGGTCGGCCGCCGTGGTGGACCCGCGGTTTGCCGTGCACGCGCTGGGGCTGTCGTTTCGCAATCCGCTCGGGCTGGCGGCGGGGTTCGACAAGAATGCCGAGGCCCTGGCGCCGCTGGCGCGGCTGGGCTTTGGGTTTGTCGAGGCCGGGACGGTGACGCCGCGGCCGCAGGCGGGCAATCCGAAGCCACGCCTGTTCCGGCTGAGCGAAGACCGCGCGGTGATCAACCGGATGGGTTTCAACAACGCCGGCATCGACGCCTATGTGGCCAATCTCGCGCGCCGTCCGCGTGATGTGCCGGTGGGCGGCAATATCGGGATCAACAAGGACAACGCCGATCCCGAGCGGGATTACCCGGCTTTGGTGCGCGCACTGGCGCGGCAGGTTGATTATATCGTGATCAACGTGTCGTCGCCCAACACGCCGGGGCTGCGCGATCTGCAAGGCGAGGCGCGGCTGCGGTCGATCCTGGCGGCCATTCGCGCGGGGTCGGACAGCCATCCGCCGTTGCTGGTCAAGATTGCGCCGGACCTGTCGGCGGAGGGTGTGGCGTCGGTGGTGCAGACCTGCGTCGAGGGCGGCGCCGCCGGGTTGATCGTGTCCAACACCACCTTGAGCCGCACCGGGCTTGCCTCGGCGCAGGCGACGCAGGCGGGCGGGTTGTCAGGTGTGCCGCTGATGGCGAGGTCGACATCGGTGCTGCGCCATGCGGCGCGAGAGGCCGCGGGGCGCCTGGTGCTGGTGGGTGTCGGCGGGGTGGCCTCCGGCGCGGATGTGCTGGCGAAGTTGAAGGCCGGTGCATCGCTGGTGCAGCTTTACACGGCCTTTGCGTATGAGGGGCCGGCGCTGATTCCGCGCCTGTTGCACGAGTTGGGGGCGGCGCTGACGGATCAGGGCTTTGCCTCCGTCGAGGCGGCGATCGGCGCGGATTTATAGGATATAATGATGCGGCAGCTGGGTGGCTTTGGCGATATCGCGGCGTCTTACGACGGTTTCATTCTCGATCTCTGGGGCGTGATCCATGACGGCGTGACGCCGTATCCCGGGGCGATCGACACCCTGCGCAGGCTGCGCGACAGCAACAAGCCGGCGGTGCTGCTGTCCAATGCGCCGCGCCGGGCGGCGGTGGCGCAAACGGCCTTGCGGGCGATGGGCATCGAGGATGACCTCTACACCGGGATCATGACGAGCGGCGAGGCGACGCATCGCGCGTTGGCGCAGCGCGGCGATCCCTGGTTCGCGGCCCTGGGCCACCGGGTTTTCCATCTGGGACCGGCGCGCGATCGCAACGTGATCGAGGGTGTGGGCCTCACTCTGACGGAGGCACCGGGCGATGCCGATTTCGTGGTCAACACCGGGCCGGACGATCTGGCCGGACCTTCCGAGGTGGAGGATCACGAGGGCGTGCTGCAGGCGTGCCGCGAGGCGGGGCTGCCGATGATCTGCGCCAATCCGGATCTGGAGGTGATACGCGGCGGGGTGCGGGTGATCTGCGCCGGCGCGCTGACGTTGCGCTACGAGGCGATCGGCGGTGTGGCGTATTGGTTGGGCAAGCCTGATCCGGCGATCTATGCGCCGGTTCTGGAGATGCTGGATGTGCCGCGAAGCCGGGTGCTGGCGGTGGGCGATGCGCTGCGGACCGATATCGCGGGGGCCGCCGCCGCTGGGATCGATTCGTGCTGGGTCCTCGGCGGTATTCATGGCGCGGAGCTGGGCCATGACCCCGCCCGGATCGCCGCGGCGGCCGAGGCGGCCGGTCTGTCACCCGCGGCCTGGGTGCCGTCTTTCGCCTGGTAGCGATCAGAATGTCTTGCCGGGCAGGTGAGGCTCAGGCGTGGCCGGACAGCGAGGACAGGCGGCCGGGCTGAACCTGGAGCTTGGCCATGGCGCGCGCCCATTTGCTGTCATGGTCGGCGTCGAACAGCAGGCTGGCATCGGCCTCGGCGTTGAGCCAGGTGTTCTGCCGGATTTCGTCGTCGAGCTGGCCGGGGCCCCAATTCGCGTGGCCGAGGGCCAGGATCCCCGCGCGCGGGCCGCCGCCGGTGGCGATGGCGGTGAGGACATCGAGGCTTGTGGTCAGCGCCACCTCGCTGTCCACGCGCAGGCTGCCATCGCCGGTCCAGTCGGCGGAATGCAGAACGAACCCGCGGCTGAGATCGACCGGGCCGCCCTGGCACAGCGCGATGGCCCGGGCCGGCGGCGTGGGGCCGACGGCGAGCTGGTCCAGCAGGTCGGCGAAGCTGGGGGTGTTGATCGGGCGGTTGACGATGATGCCCATCGCCCCCTCGGGCGAGTGGGCGCACAGATACACCACGCTTTTGGCGAATTCCGGGTCTGGCAGGCCGGGCATGGCGATCAGAACCTGGCCGGTGAGCGAGGTGTCCGGGGCAAACCGGGGCTTTTGAGCAGGCGGGTCTTGGGTCATTGCCAGCATGTTGGCACCGGCGGCGTGACAGGCAAGCGTCGCGCTTGTAGGAATTGCGCGAAACATGGGCGGGCTGGCCGCTTGTGACCGCTGCCAGGAGCCCAATGAATGACCCAGATCCAGGTCGGTGCCGCCATTCCGTCGATGAAGCTGATCACGGCGACCCCCGAGGGCCCCAAGGAGGTGACCACCGAGGAGCTGTTTCACGGCAAGAAGGTGGTTGTGTTCGCCGTGCCCGGCGCGTTCACGCCAACCTGCAGCGCCAAGCATCTGCCGGGCTTCGTGCAGCATGCGTCTGAGTTTGCCGCCAAGGGGGTGGATACGGTGGTGTGCATGGCGGTGAACGATGCGTTCGTGATGGGCGCATGGTCGCGCGATCAGGGCGTGGACGAAAAGATCGTGATGCTGGCCGACGGTTCGGCCGCCTTCACGAAGGCGCTTGGGCTGGAACTGGACCTGATGGCGCGTGGCCTGGGCGTGCGCAGCCAGCGATTTGCGATGGTGGTGGATGACGGCAAGGTGACGTCTCTGATGGTGGAGGCGCCGGGCGGCTTTGACGTGAGCCGTGCGGAAGCGGTGCTCGCCGCCCTTTGAAACGTCGCGATGGCGGTCGTTTTCGGCTGCCGACCGGTCGGCCCCGCAGACCGGTGATGTGAAACGGGCTTTCGTTTTTGGTGAGGCGGCCCCCGGATCGTTCGGGGGCCGTTTTTTTTGTGTACGGTTCTGTCGGCATCGTGATCATCAATATTGCGTGAATTTAAATGAGCTGTACGGCGTTTTGTTCAGCGAAAGTTGAACGTGAATAGGTAAATATCCGCATATTTCGCCGGACGCGGTGTTCGTTACTGTGCATGATGGGAACATTACGGCTGTGGGTGTTCCCGGTATTCGGTGCAGTGCAGCATTCGGAGGGCGCGATATTGACCATCCTCAGGCGCGAGATCGGCGTTTTGGACGAGCATCTTTCGGTGCGGACGATGGTGGAAGTGCCGGCATTCGACCGCGGGATACCTTCATCTTCCGTTCCGCAGTCGGGTAGTCTTTGGCCGCTCATCGGCCTTGCGGTGGTGTGCTGGGTTTTATTGGCGCTGGCGGTGCAAAGCATTTTTTAGCGTGATGATCTTAGATCGAGCGAAATCATCAGGCTCTAACTTGTTGTTTTATCGATCATGTTCATGCGCTTGGGTTGAGCAACCCAAACGCATCATGATCTAGAGCCTGATGATTTTGAGTAGACAAAATATCAGGCTCTAACTTGTTGTTTTATCGATCATGTTCATGCGTTTGGGTTAAGCTACCCAAACGCATCATGATCTAGGATTCAAGAGCCAGTCTCGCGGCCGCGAAAGCTTCGCGCTGTGCTGCGTTGGGTTCCGGCGCTTGCAGATCCAGCGCCTTCAGGCGGTCGGCGATGATCTCGGCTACGGCCATTCTGGCATGCCATTTGCGGTCGGCCGGGATGATGAACCAGGGCGCGTGATGGGTGGCGGTGGCCGCGATCGTTTCGTCGTAGGCCTCCTGGTAGGCGTCCCAGTACTGGCGCTCGGTGAGGTCTGTGGGGGCGAATTTCCAGCTTTTGTTGGGCTGTTCCAGACGGTCGAGCAGGCGTTGGCGCTGTTCGTCCCGGGAGATGTTGAGGAAGAACTTGAGAACGATCGTGCCCTGCCGGGCCAGCATGCGCTCGAAATGCGCGATGTCGTCGAGGCGATGGCGCCAGATGTCCGCGCCGCACAGGCTTGGGGGAAGACGGTCGAGGGGCAGAATGTCGGGGTGTATGCGCGGCACCAGCACGTCTTCGTAGTGGCTGCGGTTGAAGGCACCTATCTGGCCGCTGGGCGGGCAGGCGGCGTGGATGCGCCACAGGAAGTCTTGCGCGCGCTCGCCGGATGATGGCGCCTTGAAGCTGGTGACGCGGATGCCGGCCGGATTCACGCCGGCAAACACCCGCGCGATGGTGCCGTCCTTGCCGGACGAATCCATGCCCTGGAAGATGGCGAGCAGCGACCAGGTGTTGACCGCCGCCATGGTGTCTTGCGCATGCCCGATCGACTCGGCTGCAACGGCCAGGCGCTTTGCGGCCTGGGCCTTGGTGACATGGGGTTTTTCGGCGGGATCGTGATCGGCCAGACGGAAGCCCTGCGACGCGGTGACGGCGAGGTGGTGGTGGTCCGCGCTCATTCGGCTTTGCCGTAGTTGGCCGCGAGATAGGCCACGATCTTGGCGGTGTCGTCGTCGTCGATGGGGGCGCCGTAGGCCACGCGCATCTTGGTGATCTCGGCCTTCCAGACGTCTGGCGCGATGAACGGGGCGTTCATGCGCACGTAGTCGAGACTGTGGCAGCCTTGGCAGTTGGCGGCGATCTCGGACAGGCCGGGCGCGTCCTTGAGCGTGATGGGCTGTTCCTCGGCGCGGGCCGGGACGGCCGGGAACGCGAGGGCGAGCAGGCCGAGCGCGATGGCAATCGCGGTGGGCGCGATGGCGATCGCGGAGGGCGGGATGAGGCGGAAGAGGGGGCGTGCGCGCATGGGCCGTGTCCTTCAGATCGCGATGAGTTGGAGCGTCTGGATGGCGTTGTGGTGGTAGCCGGCCGGGTTGAAGATCGGCTTTGGCGGCTGCACGGCGCCGGATTTCGACGTGGCGCGTATGATGGGGGTGAGCTTGCCGGGGGAGGCGGCCAGCTGGATGCTCCAGGGTTGGAAGCCGAAGCGGCCTTCCTGGTTGCCCAGCATGGCCACGCCCCAGGTGGTGCCGCCATTGGTTGACACTTCCACGCGTTCGATGCCGGCGCCGTTGTCCCAGGCCTGGCCCGCCAGGGTGAAGCCGCTGCCGCGCACCTGGGCGCCGTCGGCATGGCTGGTGGCCAGCGCGTTGATGACGATGTCGGTGATGGGGCGGTTGGCCTCGGTGTCCTGGGTGGGGAAGGCGGTGCCGGGGAACATGCCGGCTGGCACGCGATAGGCGGATTTCATCCAGAAATTGTCGAGCTTGGTCGTGCGGATCTCGAGCTGGGAGAGGTGTTTCATCCAGTAGGTTGCGGTCCAGCCGGGGACGACGAGGCGGGCGGGGTAGCCGTTGTAAAGCGGCAGCTCGTCGTTGTTCATGCGCAGGGCCACGATCGTGTCGTCGGCGATGGCGCGGCTGGTGGGGATGGATTTCACGAAAGCGGGGGTGGTGGGCATGACCGCGCCGTCTGTGCCGTGGAAGGCGATTTCGACCGCGTTCGGGCCGATGCCGGCCAGCGCCAGGATGTCGCGCAGGCGGGGGCCGCGCCACAGCGCACAGCCCATGGCGCCCACGCCCCATTGCACGCCGGGCACATGCGGGTTGGACAGGCCGCGGCGGTTGCCGGAGCATTGGCAGACCGCCACGACCTCGTGCTGTGGCAGGCGCTGGAGGTCGGCCAGGGTGAGTTTGACCGGTTTGCCGGCCGCGTCTCCGCCGATGGCGAGCGACCAGTTGGCGAGGCTTTCACGGTCCGGGATCTGCGACAGGTGGTAGCGGACGAAGAACTGGTCGTTGGGGGTGAGCTGCGAGCGGAAAACCTCGAGCGGGGTTTCGTAGTTGGGGGGGCGATAGGTGAGCTTGATGAGCGGCTTTTTGCCGGGCAGCGCGTCCATCACCGCCTCTTCGCGGGTGCCCAGGGGCAGGCCGGGGTCGATGGCGGCGTTTTGAGCCGAGGCGCGGCCAAGGCCGGACACGAGGGCGGCCGATGTTCCCATCAGGACGGCACGTCGTCTCATCTGAATTCTCCCGGTTCGCGGCGCCTTGCGGCGTCTTGTCATGCGGTTCTCGCGCCGGGGCCGGCGCGTGTGTGGCGGTTTGATGGAGTGTGGCGCGTTGGTGCGCCCAGGACAATCGTGTGCGCGAAACGGGGCGATGCGCGCGCGGCGGGTGGTTTCAGCTCGTGACGGGCTTCGGCTTGGTTTGGGCGGGCGCCTTGTGGGTGAGGCGATGGGCGACGGGATCGGACTTGGCTGTCGGTGACGACGTGATTGGGGCGTGCGCGGCCGGTTTTTGACCGACGGGTTTGGCTGGCGTGGCTTTGCTCGGCGCGGGTTTCCCCGGTTTTTTCCCTGGCGTTGGCTTCAACGGCTTTGTTTGGCCGAGAGCGGGGGCAACGACGGTTTTGGCCGGCGCGGGCGCCGGTGTTGTGCGTGCGGGGGCCGTCAGGCGCGGTGCCGGGGGGCTGGCGGGTGGGATGTCCTGCGGGTTGGCGAGGATCGGCCGGGCGGGGCCGGGTGCGTTGGGCGACGCCGCGATCTGGTCTTGGCCGGTGGATTGCGTTCCGGTTTGGCCGGGTGCGGAGCGGCCGAGGACGGAGGTGCCCGGTAAGGTGCCCGGTGAGGTGCCCGGCAAGGCACCCGGTAAGGCGGCAGGTGTATCGACCGACGGTGCGGTGGTGGAGGGCAGGGCAGGGCGGGCGAAGGTGGGCGATGGCGGCGTTTGGGGCGGCAACGCCTGCGGCGAGGTGGGTGGTTGCGTGTAGGGCGATACCGGGGAGGAGGGGGCTGCGACCCGTGGCGCGCTGATCGACGCGCTCGACGGACGCCCGGTCGGCGGGGCGATCGTGGGCGCCGTGATGGCGGGCGCGCTCAGCGAGGGTGCGCTCATTGAGGGCGCGCTCAGCGATTGCGTGGGGAGCGAGGGTGCGGCCGGGGAGAGCGGGCGGGTGCCGCTGGTGGCGCCGGCCGGGGGGGCGAGGCTTTCGGTGGTGATGCCGCTTTGGGCCAACGCCGGAGGTGACGCGGCGACCGCAAGCCACGCCAGAGCCATCAAACCGCGTCGCATACGATATCTCCCGCGTTCAATGCTCGAGCTTACAGCGATGCCCCGAGTCGCGCTCAGGGCGCTGCCTTGGGTGAGGGCCATGCGGGGGTCATGCGAAGGCCAACAGCACCACGCCGGCGCCGATCAGGCCGATGGCGCCGATATGGGTGGGGCTGAGGGGTTCGCCGAACACGTAATGGCCCACCAGGGCGGCGGCGATGTAGGAGATGGCGGTGGCGGGCAGCGCCACCGACAACGGGATGCGGCGGAGCGCCACGATATAGAGCATGGCGGCGAGCCCGTAGAGGCCGAGGCCGATGAGGGTGTGCCAGTCGAGCAGCTGGGCCACGAGGTCGACGGCGCGGGAGCCGGATTTCAGCAGCGTCTGCGCGCCCATGCTGACGGTGATGGCGCAGAGCAGGAGGATCCAGGACGGGTTCATGCGGCGCGGTCCAGCCGGCCGGGTTCGGCGTTGTTGCGCAGAATGGCGCGCACGGCGCCCTGCGGTTTGCCGTTGGCGGACAGGAAGGTGCGGCCGACATACTCGCCGAGCACGCCCAGGATCATCGACTGCACGCCCGAGACCAGCAGGATGACCGTCATGGTCGATGCCCAGCCGGAGGGGGTGCGGTCGGACGACAGGGCCTCGATGATGGTCGCCACGGCGCCCGCGGTGCCGAGCAACGCCATGACGATGCCGAGCAGGATGGCCAGGCGCAGCGGGGCCAGCGAGAAGCTGGTGGCGAGATTGAGCCAGAGCAGCACCAGCCGGCGGAGATTGTAGTTCGACTGGCCCTCGGCGCGCGGCAGGTGGCCGACCTCGATGCTGTCGATGCGCTGGGTGACCTGCATCAGCAGGCCGTCGATATACGGGTAGGGGCCGCGATAAAGTGTGACCTCGCGCACCATGGGCGCCGCCATGCAGCGGAACGACGAGAGATACAGGCCGCGCGGCTTGTCGAGCAGCCAGTCGGCGACGCGGTTGGCGAAGCGGCTGCCGAGGTTGCGCCAGCCGGCGTGTTCCTTCTTGGCATAGCGGGTGTAGACGACGTCCCAGTCGCCGAGGCGGGCGTGGTCGTAGAGTTTGACGACGTCCTCGGGCGGGTTCTGCAAATCGTCGTCCATGGTGATGATGTAGCTGCCGCTGGCGTGGCGCAGGCCGGTCATGACGGCGTTGTGCTCGCCGAAGTTGCGGGAGTGTTCGATGTAGATGACGGGAATGGTGGCGGTTTTGACGAGGGCGCGGCAGACGTCGCCGGAGTTGTCGGGGCTGCCGTCGTTGACCAGCACCACTTCCAGGCCGCCTTCGGGGTGCAGTCGCGACAGGGCGTCGACCAGGATTCCCACGGTGGCGGCGCCGCGATAGACGGGCACGACGATGGACAGGCCCGGATGTGGTTCGGTCATGGCGCGGGTTCCGGAAGGGGGCGTCGGGCGACGGCGAGGATGGATCCGCCGGCGGGCAGCCTGAAGGCCACGCGGTGTTCGAGGCGGGTGATGGCATGCAATGTGGCATCGAGCCATGGCGGAAAAGCGGCAACGTCGCTGGCGGCGTCGCCACGGGCCAGGATTTTGCGTTGGGCGATCATCAGCGGGAGCAGGAGCGTGTTCCAGTAGGTGGTGGTGATGTCGGTGAAGCCGGCCTGATGGAGCCATGCGCGCAGTTCGGCGGCGGTGGTGCGCCGGGCGTTGTGGACCCGGCGGTCGTGCGCGGAGGCGAGCCAGGCGTAGGACGGCATGTTGAGGATGAGGGTGGCGCCGGGCTTGGCCACGCGGTGAAGTTCGGCCAGTGCTTCGTTCGGCTGCACGGCCTCGTGGCAAAGCACGTCGGCCGACAGGATGGCGTCGAAGCTGGCGGCGGCGAAGGGCAGGTGCATGATGGAGCCGGCGGCGATGGCGGCGCCGGATTTGGTGGCGGCGCGGCGTGCGGCCGCGGGCAGGTATTCGAGGCCGATGGGCGATAGACCGGGGCGTGCGTGCGCCAGGGCGGCGAGCAGGCCGCCGGTGCCGCAGCCGGCGTCGAGCACGCTTCCGGCGGTGGGGGGGATGGCGTCGATCAGGCGGGTGTGGAGCGCGCGGTACCACCACATCGTGGCCTCCGCCGCGTCCATCAGGGCATATTCTTCGGCTTGCATGCCGCCTTGTGGCACGATCTGGGTTTCACTTCGAGAATGATGGGGTGCGGATGGCTTACCTTTCGGAGATCGCGCCGGCACGCGGCGTGGCGACGGCGTGTGCGGCGGGGATCAGGCGGATCGTGGCGGATAATCCGGGGCCGATGACGTATCACGGGACCAACACGTATCTGCTCGCGGGGGCGGATGGCGTGAGCGTGCTGGATCCCGGGCCGGACGATGCGCTGCATCTGGCGGCCGTGCTGCGCGAGGCCGGCACGGTTGCACGGATTTTGGTGTCGCACGGCCATTCCGATCATGTGGGCGGGTTGGCGGCGATGCGCGCGGCGACGGGGGCGCCGGTGTTCGCGTTCGATCCGGGTCTGTCACCCGATCATGTGGTGGGGGACGGCGATGTGGTGGCAGGGTGGCGGGTGCTGCACACGCCCGGGCATGCCGCCGATCACGTGGTGCTGGCGCGCGACGATGGGGTGGTGATGACGGCCGATCACGTGATGGGGTGGTCGAGCAGCGTGGTCAGCCCGCCGCAGGGCGACATGGCGGCGTATTTCGCGTCGTTGCGGCGGCTTCTGGCGCGCGACGATCGGCTTTATCTGCCGGGCCACGGGCCGGCGATCGGGGACCCCCTGGGTCATGCGGGATTTCTGCTGGCGCATCGGGTGCAGCGCGAGGCGGCGGTTCTGGCGGCGTTGGGCGATGGGCCGCAGACGCCGGCCGCGTTGGTGGATGCCATCTATGCCGGGTTGGCGGCGCATCTGCATCCGGCGGCGCAGCGCAACGTGTTGGCGCATCTGCTGAAGCTGCGAGACGAGGGGCGGGCGGTGGAGCGTCAGGGCGGCTGGGTCAGGGGGTGAGGCCTTATTCGAGGTGCCAGCTGCGTTCGCGCAGAATGGGGGTTTTGGTGCGGGCCTGGCGGGCGGCGGTGTCCAGCGCGAGCCAGGCCTGGAGCTGCTCCAGCACCTTGCGGGTGGGGTAGGAGAGGTCGAGCGTGAGGGCTTCGTCCACGCCGTACCATGTGAGGTTTTCGAGCTCGCCGGAGCCTGCGAGCGTGCCTTGGATCATGGCGGCATCGACGATGAAGAACCGGGCGTCGAAGCGGATGGGGCGGCCTTGGGGGGTGATGGCGCGGCAGAGATAGTCCAGGCCTGAGAGGTCGGGGGGATGGCCGAGATGCAGGCCGGTTTCCTCGTCTAGCTCGCGTGCGGCGGCGTAGGCGAGGGCGCGGGCGGCGGTGGGGTTGGGGTCCAGGCGGGCGAGGATTGCGGGTGAGGGCGTGGCGTGGATGGCCGAATGCCCGTCATCGGGGTCGACGGCGCCGCCGGGGAAGACGAGGTGGTTGGGCATGAAGGTGTGGCCGGCGCCGCGCAGGCCCATGAGGACGCGGGTCTGGCGGGGCGCGCCTTGCAGGACGAGCAGGCTGGCGGCGTCTCGTACTGGTGTGTCGCGTATTGGTGCGTCGCGTAATGGGATTTCTCGGCTTTGAGCGTCGGTCATGTGCGGAACTTGTCGGTTGGGTTGGGGTGCGCAAGGGTTACGCGCTCATTGTCGCACGCGCGACCCAAGATCCGGAGTCTGCATGGCCGTCATTTCATCCGCCGCCGATCACGAGGCCCAGGTCGAAGCGATTTTGCGGGCGTGGGGGATGCCGCGGGCGCAGGCCGGCGAGACCGCGGAGATTTTGGGCTACGCGGATCTCCACGGGATCGACAGCCACGGGATGTCGATGTTGCCGCCTTACGATCAGTGGCGGCGGGAGGGCAGGCTGGACCTGGCGGCGGTGCCCAAGGTGGTGAAGGAGAGCCCGGTCTCGGCGTTGGTCGATGGCGGGGGTGGGCTGGGGCATGTGCCGGGGGCGTTTGCCATGCGGCTGGCGGTGGCCAAGGCGGGGGTCAGCGGGATCGGGGTGTGCGTGGTGCGCAACACGTCGCATTTCGGGGCGTGTGGGTATTACGGGCTGATCGCGGCCGAGGCGGGGCTGATCGGGATGGTGTCGACCTCGGCATCCGGCGTGCGGGTGGCGCCGACGGGCGGCGCTTCGGCGCGGCTGGGGACGGATCCGTGGTGTTTCGCGGCGCCGGGAGAGCCGGGGCGGCCGTTTTTGCTGGATATGGCAACGACGACGGTGGCGTTTGGGCGGGTGCGCAACAAGGCCAACGAAGGGCTGCCGACGCCTTCGGGCTGGGTGCTGGACGCAGAGGGGCGGCCGAGTGTGGACCCCACCGATGTGTCCGAGCGCGGCGGGCTGCTGACCTCGCTGGGGGGGACGGCGGAGAATTCCAGCCACAAGGGCTACGGGCTGGCGATGATGGCGGATATTCTGTCGGCGGGGCTGGCGGGTGAGAGTTTTCCGTCCGATCCGCTGCATGCCAAGGGAGAGCGCGTGGGGCTGGCGCATTTCTTCCTGGCGATGGACCCGGGGCTGTTTCGCGAGGCTGACGCGTTCAAGGCCGATGTGGCGCGGTTCGGCGATGCGATGCGGGCGACGCCGCCGCTCGACCCCGGCCGGCCCGTTCTGGTGGCGGGCGATCCGGAGCGGGCGATGGCGGTGCGGCGGCGGGTGGAGGGTGTGCCGATGGGCGACGGGCTGCGGGCGCAGATCCGGGCCATCGCCGAGGCCTCCGGCGCGGACTGGCTGCTGTGATCGGGATTGTGGGGATTGCGGTGCTGCTGGGGCTGGCTTTCGTGTTCAGCGAGAACCGGGCCGGAATACGCGTGCGCACGGTGGCGGGCGGGCTGGTGCTGCAGTTCGTGCTGGCGGTGGTGCTGATCGATTTTCCGCCGTCGCGCCACGTGATGCTGGGGCTCAACCGCGCCGTGGATGCGTTGCAGGACGCGACGGATGCCGGGACCGGGTTTGTGTTCGGCTATCTCGGCGGCGGGTCTTTGCCGTTCCTGGAGACGCGGCAGGGGGCGTCGTTCATTCTCGCCTTCAAGGTGCTGCCGTTGGTGCTGACGATTTCGGCGATCTCGGCGTTGCTGGTGCATTGGGGCGTGTTGCAGGCGGTGATGCGCGTGTTCTCGGCGCTACTGCGGCGCAGCCTGGGTGTGGGCGGCGCGCTGTCGCTGGGGGCGGCGGTGCATGTGTTCGTGGGCATGACGGAGGCGCCGCTGCTGATCCGGCCGTGGCTGTCGCGGATGGAGCGGGGCGAGATCTTCGCGCTGATGTCGTGCGGGATGGCGGGGATCGCGGGGACCGTGATGGTGATCTATGGCGCGATGCTGCGGCCGGTGATCCCCGACGCGCTGGGCAGCATTCTGTCGGCGGCGATCATTTCCACGCCGGCCGCGCTGGCGATGGCGGCGATCATGATCCCGTTCGGCGATCCTGGGCCGGATGAGAGCAGGCTTGTGCTGCCCGATCCGCCGCGGGGCGCGTTGGATGCGATCGTGCGGGGGACCGCCGATGGCATGGCGCCGTTGGTGGGGATTGCCACGATGCTGATCGTGTCGGTGGCGCTGGTGGCCCTGGTGAACATGATCCTGGGGCATCTGCCCGATATCGGGGGCGCGCCCGTGTCGCTGGAGCGGCTGGCGAGCGTGCCGTTCCGGCCGTTGATGTGGCTGATCGGTGTGCCCTGGGGCGAGACCGCGGCGGCGGGGGCGCTGATGGGCACGAAGACGATCCTGAACGAGTTCGTGGCGTATCTGCACCTGGCCGCGTTGCCGCCCGAGGCGCTTTCGGAGCGGTCGCGCCTGATCATGACCTATGCGCTGTGCGGGTTCGCCAACCTGGCGAGCGTGGGTATTCTGGTGGGGGGGATGGCGGCGATGGTGCCGGAGCGACGCCACGAGATCACCGCGCTGGGCATGCGTTCGCTGGTGTCCGGCACGCTTGCGACGTGCACCAGCGGGGCGTGGGCGGGGATGCTTGGCTGAGTGTTCTTGCGTTGTGGGGGTGCTGGACGCTATACGCGCGGCTTCGCATGACCGGTCGGGATCGGTCGCGCCACAGGAGCCACCACGATGAAGTCCGGAATTCACCCAGAGTATCACTACGTGACCATCATTCTCACCGATGGCACCGAATACCGAACGCGCACATGCGCCGGCAAGGAAGGCGACGTGATGCGCCTGGACATCGATCCGAAGTCGCATCCGGCGTGGACCGGCGTGCAGCGCATGATGGACACCGGCGGCCAGGTGGCCAAGTTCAACCGCAAGTTCGCGGGCCTGGGTGCGAAGAAGGCGTAATTCCGCCTCTGCATGGCTGGCTTGCAAGATTGAAACGCCGTCCTCTTGAAGAAGGGGGCGGCGTTTTCCATTTCTGGTCTGTCCGAGGTGCCCAATGGGGCTTCGGTGCCTGCCAGCGCCGGCCCGGATGGGCGGCGTGACGTGATCCTTGCTTTAACTAGAAGGTGTCAGACCATGAACGCTCTCAATTTGTCTCCCCTGTTTCGTACCGCCATCGGCTTCGACCGTCTGGCGCGCATGGCCGACAGCGCCGCGGCCGCGGACCAGTCTTATCCCCCCTACAACATCGAGCGCACCGGCGAGGAGAGCTATCGCCTGACGATGGCGGTGGCGGGCTTCGGGCCCGACGACATCGAGCTGACGGTGAAGGAGAACACGCTGCTGATCGCCGGCCGCGTGGCGCCCTGCTCCGAGAAGACCGAGCTTTTGTATCGCGGTATCGCCGGGCGCGCGTTCGAGCGGAAGTTCGTGCTGGCCGACCATATCGTGGTCGATGGCGCGGATCTGAAGAACGGGCTTTTGTCGGTGGGCCTGAAGCGTGTGGTGCCCGAGGCGATGAAGCCGCGCCGGGTGGCAATCAACGGGGCGTCGAACGACGACGCCGTGCCGTCGATCCAGGCCGCGTGATCGGCTGATTTTCTCTGGATTGACTTGATTTAGATCATGATGCGTTTGGGTTGCTTCACCCAAACGCATTAACATGATCGATAAAACAACAAGTTAGAGCCTGATGATTTTGTCTACTTTAAATCATCAGGCTCTAACGTTTGAAAAAGGCCTCAGCCGCATTCCGGCTGTGGCCTTTTTTGGTGATGTCGGCCTCGACGCGGGTGATCTCCGTGCGGAGTTCGGCGATGTAGTCGTGGAGTTCGTCGATCGACAGCCGGTCCAGCACGGGCTTTGCGAGACGGGTTGGAGGCGGTGTGGGCCGGTCGTCGTCGAAGTTCATGCACTTTCTCCATGCGCGCCGCGTATGGACGCATTGTGCTGCTTGACCCGCTGGTTGTGCGAGGTCCATATCGCGGGCTTTCCCGCGTCCGCTGTCCATAAGGGCAGCGTTGATACGCGTGGGCCAGAGAGATGGATGCCATGACCCTGCCGCTGATGCCAAAAGCCACCGCTGTGTGGCTGATCGAAAAGACCGCCCTGACATTCACGCAGATCGCCGAATTCTGCGGCATGCACCCGCTCGAGGTTCAGGCCATCGCCGACGGCGAAGTGGCGCAGGGCATCGTGGGCTACGATCCCGTGCAGAACATTCAGGTGACGGCGGCCGAGATCAAGCGCTGCGAAGCCGATGAGAGCCTGCGGCTGAAGCTGCTGGCACCCGCGATGCCACCGCCGAAGAAAGGCCGTGGCGCGCGTTATACCCCGGTGGCCAAGCGCAACGATCGCCCGGACGGCATTGCGTTCCTGATCCGTAACTATCCGCAGCTGACCGAGGCGCAGGTGGGCAAGTTGATGGGCACGACGAAGGACACCATCCACAAGGTGCGCGATCGCACGCATTGGAATTCGTCCAACATCAAGCCGCGCGATCCGGTGATTTTGGGTCTGTGCTCGCAGACGGATCTGAACGCCGCCATCCACGCCGCCAATGAGCGTCTGGCGCGTGAGGGCCGTGCGGTGCCGCCGCCGCCGATGCCCGAGGCGGACGAGGCCGCGTAATTCTGCCGGATGTGTGATGAGTCGCGGGGTTGTGCCTGTGGGCTGGGGATGGCTGCCCGGGTGCGAGAGGCAGGCCCTTCCTCACCCGAGGGAGGGCCTGCCGTGCGTCAGGTGTCGGCGCCCTTGATGCGGCTCATTTCTTCCTTGAGCCGCAGTTTCTCGAGCTTCAGCCTGGACAGGGTTTCCGGGTCTGGTCGGGGGCGGTGGTCTTCCTCCGTGATTTTGGTGTCCAGACTGGCATGACGGGTCTTGAGACTCTCGAGACGGGACTGCAGGCTCATGGTGCCTCCTGTTCGCGTTTGGCGCGTGACGTGGTGCGTCATGTCGCGCGCTGGCGAATCGTAACGCCGATCCGGGGGCGGGCGCCACGGCAATCCGCGCGGGGGCTGGCGCGGTGTGGTAGATCCGTGTGCAGTGCCACCTGGCCGAGCCAAAGATGTGACAGGATTCCCCGATGCTGACTGACCGTGACTCTCTGCTGCGCAAGCTGCACGAACTGCGCAGTGAACACCGCGACCTGGATACGGTGATCGCGCGGGTGATCGATGCGGGGCCGATGGATCAGCTGCACGTGGTGCGGCTGAAGAAGCGCAAGCTGCTGCTGAAGGACGAGATCGCCTGGCTGGAATCGCGGCTGATCCCGGATTCGATTGCATGAGCCACGCGGATCCGCAGACGCCGCTGGTGGGTGTGATCATGGGTAGCCAGTCCGATTGGGCGACGATGGAGCACACGGCGCAGACGCTGGAGCGGCTGGGTGTGGCGTTCGAGACGCGTATCGTCTCCGCGCATCGCACGCCCGACAGGATGATGGAGTATGCGCGGGGTGCGGCCGCGCGGGGTGTTCGCGTGATCGTGGCCGGGGCCGGGGGGGCCGCGCATCTGCCGGGGATGGTGGCGGCGTTGACGCCGTTGCCGGTGCTGGGCGTGCCGGTGGAGAGCCACGCGCTGAAGGGCATGGACAGCCTTTTGTCGATCGTGCAGATGCCCGCGGGCATTCCGGTGGCGACCCTTGCGATCGGTCGCGCCGGGGCCGTCAACGCGGCGTTGCTGGCGGCGGCCATCCTGGCCGGGACCGACGCGGCGCTGCTGGCGCGGCTGGAAGCGTATCGCGCGGCGCAGACCGAGGCGGTGGCCGCGGCACCGGTATGACGGAGCAGCCGACGACGCCGGAGAGACGGGGCCCGCTTGCGCCCAACAGCACGATCGGCATCGTGGGCGGCGGCCAGCTGGGGCGCATGTCGGCGATGGCGGCGGCGCGGCTGGGGTATCGCTGCCATATTCTGACACCGGAGGAAGACAGCTGCGCCGGGCTGGTCTCGGCCGGGGTGACGCTGGGCGCCTACGAGGATCCCGATGCGTTGCGGGCGTTCGCGGCCAAGGTGGACGTGATCACCTTCGAATTCGAGAACGTGTCGGCCGAGGGGCTCGATCTGCTGGCGTCGCTCAAGCCGGTGCGGCCATCGCCTGCCATTCTGCGGATCAGCCAGGATCGGGTCGTTGAAAAATCGTTTCTGAACGGGGCCGGCGTGCCGACGGCGCCGTGGCGGGCGGTGGATGATTTCGCCGGGCTGGAGGCGGCTGTGGGCGAGCTGGGTCTGCCCTGCATTCTGAAGACCACGCGCGGCGGGTATGACGGCAAGGGCCAGGTGATGCTGCGCACGGTGGCCGACCTGCCGGCGGCGTTTTCGGACCTGGCGCCGCAGCTGTTGATTTTGGAAGGTTTCGTCGATTTCGCCTGCGAGATCTCGGTGCTGGTGGCGCGTGGGGTCGGGGGCGAGATTTCGGTGTTCGACGTGGTGGAGAACCGGCATCGCGATCATATTCTGGACGTGACGCTGGCGCCGGCGCGGATCGACCCGGACCTGGCCCGGCAGGCGCAGGCGCTGGCGCGCACGGTGGCCGAGCGGCTGGACCTGGTGGGGCTGCTGGCGGTGGAGATGTTCGTGACCGCCAAGGGGCAGGTGGTGGTGAACGAACTGGCGCCGCGGCCGCATAATTCCGGGCATTGGACCATCGATGCGTGCCCGGCGAGCCAGTTCGAGATGCATATGCGGGCGGTGGCGGGGCTGGCCTTGCCGGCGGCGGTGCGCCATTCCGACGCGGTGATGAAGAACCTGGTGGGCGCCGAGGAGGTGGGGCTTTGGCCGCAGGTGTTGGGCACGCCGGGGTTGATCGGGCATCTCTATGGCAAGACGCAGGCGCGTCCGGGCCGGAAGATGGGCCATGTGACGCGGCTTTTCGGACGGGGCGCGCTGCCGGGGGCGTTCGGCGTGGCGGATGCGCTGGCGCTGTTCGGCCCCCGCTTCGAAGATGGAAGCGTCGAACATGGAAGCGTCGAACATGGAAGCTCTGGCGATGTTCAGTCCGAGGACGGATCTTCTGCGGTGGAAGACTGAACGAGGCCGGCGCGGCGGCTGAGATCGGACAGGCAGAGATCGAACGCCTCGAGCGAGGTCCAGCGGTCGGCGTGGGCGCAGGCGGGGTGGCGGACGAGGGTGCCGCCGCTGGCTGAAATGGCGGCATCGATCATGAGGTTGTCGGCGAGCGGGGTGAAATCCTCGATCAGCATGCCGTCGGCGTCTGTCTCCATCTGGGTGTCGGTGTCCAGGCCCAGGAAGCGCCGGGTGCGGGTGGCGAAGGCGGTGGCGACGTTGGTCCAGCCGTAGACGGGGCGGTTCAGCGCGCGCATGAAACCGACTTCGAACACCGTTCCCACGTCTGCGGAGGGGCCGCGAAACGGGGTGAGGTTGGCGACCAGGGCGGCACAGGAGGCGATATGCGCCTCGTTGCGCCGGGCGATCCGGAACGGCTCGTGCAGAGCCGACCATGCGTGCGGCTCGTTCGGGAAGTCGTCGAGCGGGCTGATGCCGGTGAGGCCGTGGCGGGCGCAGATGGCTTTCAAGGTGGTGGCCCGGGCGTGCGGGTTCGGCAGGAAGACATCCGGGCCGGCGAGATAGACGCGCATCAGGCGGTGATGGCGGACAGCCAGGCGCCGGCCCGCGTGATGGCGTCTCGCGCGCTGCTGACCGAAGCTGACAGGCGCATGAAGCCGTGCAGCACGCCGGGGATCGTCTCGATGGTGGTGGGCACCTCGGCCTCGGCGAGCCTGCGGCCCATGGCGAGACCCTCGCCGGACAGGATATCGAGCTCTGCGATCTGGATCATGACCGGCGGCAGGCCCGCGAGATGGGCGCGCAACGGGGAGGCGAGCGGGTTCAGGCGGTCGGCCTCGTCGCGGGTGTAGAGGTCCCAGTAGCTCATCATGCTGGCGCGCGTGAGGCCGTAGCCCTCGGCGAATTCGCGGTAGCTCGGCTGGGTGAAATCGGCTGACGTGACGGGGTAGGGTGCCAAGATGCCGCGCAGCATGGGGCCGCCGCCGTCGCGCAGCAGCAGTGCGGTGGCGAACGCGAGGTTGCCGCCGGCGCTGTCGCCGCCGATGACGATGCGGGCGGGGTCGATCCCCCATTCGGCGGCCTGGGCGGAGATGGCGCGCACGACATCGGCGCATTCCAGCAGGGCCTGGGGGAATTTCGCCTCGGGCGAGAGCGCGTAGTCCACGTTGATGGTGGCAAGCCCGGAGGCCGCCGCGTATTCGCGCACCAGTCGGTCGTGGGTGTCGAGCGAGGACCAGACCCAGCCGCCGCCGTGGAACCAGATCAGCACGGGCAGGGTTTGGGCGGCGGCAGGGCGGTGCATGCGGCAGAGCACGCGGCGGCCGCGGGCGAAGACCCATTTTTCGGTGGTAGCGGCCATGGTGGGGCCGCCCTCGGCCCAGATCTGGTTGAGCCTGTCGTTGATCACGCGGCTGGCGTCGATCGGGGGATTGAGCGTGACGGGGGGCAGTTCGGCTGCCGCTGCATCCATGCGCTGCTTGGCTGCGCGCATTTCGGGGTCCAGCCGCTCATCCATTGTTCACGATGCCTGACATTGTTTCGCTATAAGCTGCCATGGGCCGGTGAGTCCGACCAAGGCGATTGTTGCATGACGCGGGCATGCAACCGGCATCTGGTTTCAACGGCGTTGCGAGATGAGTGTTATATCATGCCCCTTCACCGTGTTTCGAGCGTGGGTCGGTTTCGGCCGGAGTCGCTGTTTCTGCCGGAATCGGTTGCGGTGATCGCGGCGGGCAGCCAGGCGGGGCTGCAGGTGATGCACAATCTGCTGGCTGGCGGCTTCAAGGGGGCGGTGCTGCCGGTGGGGGCCGGGTTGGGCGCGGTGGCGGGCGTGCTGGCCTACGAGGACATCGCGATGCTGCCGATCGCACCGGATCTGGCGGTGATCACAGCGGATGCGCGGCCGGGAGGGGCCGAGGCGTCTGATCTGTTCGCGGCCCTGGCGCGCCGGGGCACGTATGCCGCCGTGGTGATCGGGATGATGGATGCGGTGGCGGCGGCGGCGAAAGCGCATGGCGTGCGCGCGCTGGGGCCGGGGTCTTTCGGGATTTCGGTGCCTTCGATCGGGCTGCACGCCACGCGCTCGCATATGCTGCCGCGTCCGGGGCGGGTGGCGCTGGTGTCGCAGTCGGCCGCGTTGTGCCGGGCGGTGCTGGACTGGGCCGAGCCGAACGGGGTGGGGTTCAGCCACGTGGTGGGGGTGGGCGGCAATGCCGATATGGGGTTCGCGCCGGTGCTGGACTGGCTGTCTCGCGATGCCGGCACCGGGGCGATTCTTCTGGACATACGGCTGATCCGCAATCGGCGGATGTTCCTGTCGGCGGCGCGGGCGGCGTCCCGGTTGCGGCCGGTGGTGGCGATGCGGGCGGGCGGGCGGCTGCTGGACCCCTCGGGGGCGGCGGATGCGGCGTTCGAGGCGGCGCTGCGCCGCGCCGGCGTGCTGGTGGTGGATCGGCTGGAGGACATGCTGGCGGCCGCCGAGACGTTGACCCGGGCGCGGCCGGCGCGCAGTACGGGGCTGGCGATCGTGACCAACGCCATCGGGCCGGCGCAGATGGCGGCGGATGCGGCGTTGCGCGACGGGATGCAGCTGGCGGTGCTTTCGGGGGAGACGCGCGAGGTTCTGCGCCTGGCGGTGCCGCGCGCGTTCGGGCCGGCGAGCGCGTTCATGCAGCCGTCACGCGGGGCGGATATCGTCTATGTCGGCACCGAGAGCGCCATCAAGCTGGCCGAGGCGGCGGCGCTGCTGTCTGGCGCGCGGGAGGTGGGCGGCGTGCTCATCATGCATGCGCCGACCGGGGAGGCGGATGGGGCGGGGATCGCGGCGATCGCTGCAGCCTCCAGCACCATGAAGGCGCCGTTGCTGGTGTGCGTGATGGGCGAGACCACCGGCGCCGGGCATCGACGTATCCTGGCGGCGGCGGGCATTCCGGTGTTCGCCACGCCCGAGCAGGCCGTGCGGGGGTTTCATCACCTGGTGCAGGACCGGCGGAACCGGGCGGCGGCGCGGGAATTGCCGCCGTCCGCCGTGCTGAGCCTGGCGCCGGACCGCGCGCAGGTGCGGGTGATCTTCGATGCGATCGTGGCGGCGGGGCGGTTGACGCTGTCGCAGGAGGACGCGTTGGCGGTGCTGGCCTGCTACGGCATCGCGGTGGTGCCGACCCGCAAGGTGGCGACGGCCGACGAGGCGGTGGCGGCGGCGGGGGAACTCGGTTTTCCGGTGGTGCTGAAGCGGCGGCGGC
>JANYFG010000018.1 GCA_025362815.1 Rhodospirillales bacterium | reverse complement strand
GCTGCGCGACCCCTTCAGCACAGCCAGCAGCAATCCGGCGCCAAAGCCGAACGGCACCGTGGTCACCGCCAGCGCGACAGTGACCAGGGCGCCTTCCAGCAGCAGGTTGCCCCAGCCGTCCGCACCGAAAATGAGGGCCAGGGACTGCATCGACCAGCCTTACTTGCCGCGGATGTTGACCTTGAAATACTTCTTCTGCAGCGCGTCGAACGTGCCGTCGGCGTCTGCCTCGGCGATCGCCTTGTTGAACATGGCGCGCAGATCGCCGTCCTCGGGGCGGAAGGCGGCACCCACGCCGGGGCCGTGGATGTCTGGCACGCGGGTGATCGTGCCCAGAACCTTGCAGCACCCCTTGCCCTGCTTGTCAAAGAAGTCCTGCGTCACGATGCCGTCGCCCATCACGTAGTCCAGGCGGCCGCTGGCCAGGTCCTGGTTCGGCTCGTCCTGCGTCGGATACAGCTTGATCGTCGAATCCTTGTAGAATTTCTCCAGGTAGTTCGCATGGATGGTGGACGACTGCGTGCCGATCGACTTGCCCTTCAAAGCGGCGGGCGAGATATCCGCGGCCGCGTTGGCGGCGCCCGCGATCACCGGCGGCGTTGCCAGATACATGTCGGAGAACGCCACCTTCTTGGCGCGCTCGGTGGTGATGTTCATGCTCGACAGGATCACGTCGAACTTGCCGGCCAGGAGCGAGGGAATGATGCCGTCCCAGTCCTGGTTCTGAAACGTGCAGGTCACCTTCATCTTGGCGCACAGCGCGTTGCCGTATTCCACCACGAAGCCCACGATCTCGCCTTTGGGATTGATGCTCTCGAACGGCGCGTAGGTGGCGTCCGTCCCCATGCGAACGGTTTTCCATTCCTTCGCCGAGACCGGCGACAGGGCGGTGGCAGCCAGCAGGCCCACGGCGCCGAGCGCGATGCGGCCCAGCTTTGAGATCATGTCGTTCGAGATCATGCGGTTTTCCTCGGTTGGGTTGCGGTGGGCGGGGATGCGATAGGTGGGATGCAAAGCAAGATGGATGCCGCGGGTCGCGGCGCGCCGGACACACCGGCTTGCGACCAGCTTGCGCCGGTGGTCAAAAGCATTGCACCTGCGTGACATCGTGGCCAACGCAAAATGCGGAGATTGAAATGATCCATCCCGCCTCAGAGCCTGCCGATCGCGCGCCGAACACTGTCATCCTGGTGCCGGGCCAGGTTTCGTTGGCGCAATGGCGGGCGATCTACGAAGGCGGCACGCCGACGCTGGCGGGCGCGTGCGGGGTGGCCATCGCCGAAAGTGCCGCCGCCGTCGCGCGTATCCTGGCGCGCGGCGTGCCGGTCTATGGCATCAACACCGGCTTTGGGAAACTCGCCTCCGTGCGCATCGCGGCAGAGGACCTGGGCACCCTTCAACGCCGCATCGTGTTGTCGCACGCAGCGGGGGTGGGCGAGCCGATGCCGGTGCCGGTGGCGCGATTGATGATGGCGCTGAAACTGGCCAGCCTCGCGCAGGGGGCCTCCGGCGTGCGGCCCGAGACGGTTGCCATGCTGGAATCAGCCCTCGCCCTGGGCCTGACCCCGTCCATTCCGTGCCAGGGCTCGGTCGGCGCATCCGGCGACCTCGCCCCGCTCGCTCATATGACCGCCGCTTTTATAGGCACCGGTGATTTCCTGGTGGGCGGCCATCGCGTGCCGGCGTTGCAGGCTTTGGCCGATGCCGGCCTGGCGCCGCTGGTGCTCGGCCCCAAGGAGGGGCTGGCGCTGCTGAACGGCACGCAGTTCTCCACCGCCTATGCGCTCGCCGGCCTGTTCGAGGCGGAGGTCGCGTTTCAGAGCGCGCTTGTGACCGGCGCGCTGTCCACCGACGCCGCCCGTGGCTCCGACACCCCCTTCGACCCGCGGATTCACGCGCTGCGCCGCCATCGGGGCCAGATCGAGGTTGCCCAGGCGCTGCGCGCGCTGATGGCGGGCAGCGCGATCCGGGCCTCCCATCTCGAGGGGGATGAGCGTGTGCAGGACCCCTACTGCCTTCGCTGCCAGCCGCAGGTGATGGGCGCCATTCTCGACCTGCTGCGTCAGGCCGCCACCACGCTCGAGACCGAGGCCTGCGGCGTGTCCGACAACCCGCTGATCTTTTCTGAAAGCGACGAGGCGCTGTCCGGCGGCAACTTTCACGCCGAACCCGTGGCCTTCGCCGCCGACATGATCGCCATGGCGCTGTGCGAGATCGGCTCGCTGGCTGAACGCCGCATCGCCATGCTGGTCGACCCCGCTTTGTCTGGCCTGCCCGCGTTTCTCACCGAACATCCGGGCCTGAATTCAGGGTTCATGATACCCCAGGTCACCGCGGCGGCGCTGGTGGCGGAAAACCGGCAATCCGCCATGCCGGCAAGCGTTGATTCCATCCCCACCTCGGCCAATCAGGAGGACCACGTCTCCATGGCCGCCCATGGCGCGCGCCGCCTGCTGCGGATGGCCGGCAATACGAGGGCCATCGTGGCGATCGAGCTGCTCTGCGCCGCGCAAGGCTGCGATTTCTATGACACGCTGCGCTCCAGCCCACGCCTGGAGGCGGTGCGCGCCGTCACCCGCGCGCAGGTGCCCCATCTCGATGAGGACCGGTATATCCATCCGGACATCGAAAGCGCCATCGCGCTGGTGGCCGCCGGCGCCCTCATTCAGGCCGTGGGCGAACCGGCACTTCCCGCCATCGGTTCTTAGAGTAATATCGCTTTAAGTTGAATCGCACAGCGATCAACAAAGCGATGAAATCGCTCGAAGCGATAAGCCTGTAGTGGGATCGGCTTCGGCCGATCCCTCTATAAAGCGGTATGGTTTCAAGCCGACGCAACCACCGGCGCGTCCCGGACTTGATCTAGGTACGTCACGCCCGCAGCAAACCGGAGGCCCCCATGCGCGCCACATTCATCGCCGCCGTCATGTTGCTGACGCAGGCGTCGCTTGCGCTGGCGCAGACCTCGCCTTCCCCCGGCGGTGCCCCGGGCGGTAGTCAGGCGTGCAAACCGCCGCATCCCGACTCCGCGCCGAAGCTGTCGGGCAGCCCCGTGGCCGCGCCGGACGACACGAAACTGCCGGGCGGTCCCGTTGCGTGCCCCGCCAACGCCGGATCGGGGGCCGCGACGAAAACCGATCCGGGCGCCGGCGTGATGACGACCTCGCCCACCGGGATGATGACGAATCCCGGTTTGCAGCCGATGCCCGACGCGCCCAGGACCGCACCGCCCAAATAAGCCGGCGCGCCCCACCCCATCGGAACATTCGCCTGGGCCAGGCGTTTGCGATGATTATGCGAGGAACAATTCGATGAAGCCTGCCATCTCCCGAACCGATGAAAAGCCGCACAGCACAGTGCAGGATGCGGCGCAGGGCGTCACCAGCGCCGCGCACCAGATTGCCCGGGCCGCCGGCCAGACCGTCGATGGCATCACCACGTTCCGCAACACCGTTCGCAACAACCCGCTGATGATGGCCTTCGTGCTGGTGGGCCTTGGCTATGTGATCGGCTCGATGACCACCGTGCGCACGCGTCCATCGCCCCAGGACTAACGGCCTGGATCACGCGGTGGTGCGCCTTGCCGATACCACCGCGGGCCGCAACACGGGCGCACGGCGCCGGTGGATTCCGCCGTATTAAAATGAAAATCCCGTATTGTTCACGTCAACCTTAGGTTGCATTTAGCATATGCTGCCCGTGATCGCATATATTCTTGGTAATAGAACGTCAAAATTTTGTGACATTCTCAGCATAAGTGGGCTGCGATGCATCCCTCATCTCTGCCCTGAAAGATGGCCCCGACATTCCGGCGCCAACCATAGACGATCGAATGAGGATTATGGCGGTGGCCACGGTATGGGACAAAGGAGTGGATCTATCGTCAAATCCAATCCGATCTTCAAAATATTCAGGATAAGAAAAGTCAGTTTATGTTGATCTTAAGTTAACGAATGAAGCAAATTTAATAGCGGATTGATGCGAATATCCTGTTAAGTTAACTTTATATTTGTCCTTTCCACAAAAAATCATGAAATTTCGATCTGCGGTTATAGAACTTGCGCTTGATGCTCTGGCGGCTCCGCATTGCGCTGCCGAAAAGATCGCGTTGAACAACATCTCGTGATGGACACTGGAACCCAGTTCAGGCATATTTCGCCGAAATAAGACAGCGGCCTGCCTTCTCAAGCGTCTCAAAAATTACTTTTCATGAGATGTTTTGGATATTCGGATGCTGGCATGATGATTTTGACCGGTGCCGACACGCGCGGCGCTCCAGGAGATCGAGACGATGGCTGCCACCCCGACCATCACGCTGTCCGGCGATTCCCAGGCGTTCCTCGGCTCCACGGAGGTGGTCGACGTCACGTTTTCCAATTCCGCCGACTCCGCGCTGCCGAATGCCACGGGCTACGCACCCTTCGTGGTTCTCTCACTCGACAAGCTCGGCGCGAACGGTGGCGGCACGACCGGCGTGACGTTCGCGGGCGCCACCTATCTCGGGGCGCCGGTGGATTCCGTGATCGCCACTTTCGATTCCAATGGCAACTACGCGATCCCGAAAAGCAACGACGGCACCGGCCAGCCCATCGTGGTACACGGTTCGGCCGGCAACCAGGTGGCCCTTCTCACCCTGCCGTTCGGCAGCTTCACCGCCGGTCAGACCCCGCTCGACATCAAGGTGTCGCTGAATGTTGCCGCCGGTGCGAAAATCGGTGGCCTGCTGCCGGTCTCGGCGCAGGGTGGCTTTCTCTACGGCACGTCCGAACGCGGTGACACCAACGCAAACCCCACGCTGATCACCCCGGCCGCCACCATCAGCTTCAACCCCACCGTCTTCACCGTGACCTCGATCTACAACGGGCCCGAGGCTGAAATCGCCGCCGGCCCGTCCAACATCCAATCGTGGAAGGTGTTGGGCACGCTTGCCAACAGCGCCACCGTCAGCGACCTCACTTTGGTCGACCGGCTGCCGAGCGGCGCCGTGCCCACTGAGATCACGCTCTACGACGGCAATGGTCACACCTATATCTATGCGGTTGACAGCACAGCGGGCACCATCACCGCCCTGACCCCCGGCGCGCCCGTGCAAAACGCCACCGGCACCGGCGCCGGCCCGTGGATCTATTTCAACGCCGCCAGCAACACGATCAAGGCCGATTTCGGCGATGTCACCGGAAACGGCGCCGCCGGCCCGTCCATCTCCACCAAATTCTACACCAGCCAGACCCAAAGCCTCGGCTCCGCGGCCGACGTGAACCCGACCGCCGGCGCCGATCTTTTGGTGACCGACGAACTTCCCTTCGGCGCCGTTGCCGACACGCTCACGGTCAACAGCGCCAACGGCGCCTTCGTCTACAAATACGACGCAACGCAGGCGGGCAACGCCACCCACGGCGTCTCCCTCGTGTCCCAGGGCAGCGGCACCACGGCGCCGGCCATTCTCACCGCCCCGGGCGCCACCGGCGCGAACTGGGTGTATTACGACGCTGCCGCCGGCAAGATCGTCTCGAACTTCGATGGCCTGCCCGCGGGCGGCGTGGGCGCCATCACCGCGAGCTGGACGGGCGGCCAGTATCAACTGCCCGGCACCATCAGCAAAACCTACACCAGCGCCGCCAGCAACTCTCTCCTGGTCGACCAGCTGAACGGCGGCACCACCTCCTCCGCGTTTACCGTCACGAACGGCGGCGTCAGCTACGTGTATGATGTCGTGGGCGGCGTGGCGCAGTTCGATGCCGCGAAAAGCAGCCCCGGCGCCGCGGATATCGGCGTGCTCGGCAGTGCCGCCGCGGTTACGGCGGGCCAGGGCGTGTATTTCGACGCGGCCAACGCCCGGATCTACACCAATCTCGGCAGCGTTGCCGCCAACTCCACCACCACCGTTGCCGCCGACTTCACAGGCGCACCCGCCGTGAACGAGGTGACGGGGCAAAGCTTCTTCCAGGGCAACGACGTCGCGGGCCTCGGCTCGTACACGTCATCCGCCTACGGCACGGCATCGGTCGCCACCGCGCCGCCTTCCAGCGGGGGCATCCAGAGCAACCTCGCCGGCCAGGATTTCATTACCGCCAAGCCGATCGCGCTGCAAAAGACCGTGTCCAACGCCGATGGCCTGCAGCCGGGCGGCCATCTCAGCTGGACCTTGAACGGCGAGGTGTCCAACTACGCCGATATCGCCAACCTCGTGGTCACCGACAGCCTGGGCGACGGCCAGTATTTCGACACGACATCCGCGCCCACCCTGGTGGCTGTCTCGAACGGCGTCACCGTCTACAGCGCAGCGCTCGGAATTGGCGACTACGACTACGTGCGTGACCCCAGCACCGGCATCACCACCATCCACTTCAAGATTTCGGACCAGCTCGCCCATGCCGGCCAGGCCGCAGATCTGAACGGCGGCGCCTCCCCCAACGACGCCGCGCCGCAGGCGATGCCGGCCTCCTTCAAGATCGGTTTCGGCAGCGTCATCGATGACGGGTATCTGTCCACCGCGCCGAAGCCTTCGGTCGATTCCAAGGTCGAACAGGGCGATTCGCTCGGCAACTCCGTTGTCGTGACTGGCACCCTCGTTAATTCCGGCGCCGCGGTCTCGGACAACTCGGCCGCGGGCGTCACCATCCCCGTGGGCGCGGTGTCGAAATCCATCTATCAGGTCAATGGCGCGGCGTATGTCGCGGGCCAGCACATCCAGGCCGGCGATAACGTGACCTACCGCCTCACCTACACGCTGCCGATCACCCGCGCCGACAACGTGACATTGACCGACTTTCTGCCTTTGCCGGTCTTCAACGTCGACAAGACCAACGGCACCTCCGGCACCTACACGTTCGATGGCGCCGCCGCCGGCACCACGCCCGGCGACGGCGTTGTCACCTGGGCGGCGGGCGACAGTTTTCACAGCTCGGCCGCGGGCCACGCGCCCACAGTGTCGGTCAACCCCGCGAACAACCAGATCCAGTTCAACTTCGGCGCCGTCGACAACGCGGGCCAGGGCAACGCGGGCCAGGGCAACGCGGGTTCGACCATCGATCTTCTGTTCACCACCAAGGTGCTGGACAAGCCTTTCATCGACGACCTGAAGCTCACCAACCAGGTGACATCCAGCGAAACCAACAGCTTCGGTGCCGTCGCCCACGACAACGCCATCGTTCAGGTGCGCCTCGGCCAGCCGGTGCTGAACGTGGAAAAGGGCGTTGTGAGCTCCACCGGGCTGTCGCAGACATTCAGCGGCACCAAAGGCCCGATCAGCTTCGGCGCGGCCGGCAGCGCGGGCAACAGCGTCACGGCGGCCAACCACGTCACGAGCGCGAAGCTGGCCGCCACGCCGCTGTCCGACAGACTGTCGGGCGCGCAGGGCGGCGATGTCGTTCGTTTCACCATCGCCGTGGAGAACACCGGCCACGGCCCGGACGGCGCGTTCGACATCGTGCTGCACGACGTGCTGCCCAACGGCTACGTCATCCCCGCGACGGGCCTGCATCTGACCGTGACCGACGGCAACGGCGTGGCCCTGAACTACGTTTATGTCGGCAGCGACAACAGCCTGTTCGGCAGCGACTTCACGAAGGACGGCATCGAGCTGACCCAGGGCGGCGCGCCGTCTCTCACGGTCTATGATCCGAATTCGGGCAGCAACATCGCCATCGTCACCTACGACCTGCAGGTGGCACAGAACATCCCGGAGCCGAACGACGTTCTGGTCAACACCGCAACCGTCTCGGCCTACAGCGCCGTGGCCGGCGGCGCGAATTTCGCGACCGGCCCGTCGCCCGGCAACCTCACCGCGCAAACAACCGTCATCACCCACCCCGTCCACGGCGTGAAGACGGTGATCGGCACATCAGAGACCGCGATCGGTGCCACGCCAGCTTCCATCGCGGCGGATATCGGCAAGCTGAAGATCGGCGAGACCGTGACGTTCCAGGTGACCGAGACCTTCGGTGAGGGCACGCTGACGAACGTGGTCCTGCACGACGTGCTGGACAATTCATCGGGGCGCTTCATCTTCCAGTCCGGCTCGATCAGCGCCATCGGCGGCGCCGTGTCGGGTGCGTCGGCCGTCGTGGGCACGGCGCTCGTCGGCGCAGCGGACGGCAAAAGCGCCAGCCTGGCGCTCGGCAGCCTCACCGTGTCGGACGACACGCTCTCCAGCCTGTCCAGCATCAGCTACACCGTCACCGCCACCTATGCGGGTTCCAACGCCGCCAATGTGGGCGGCCAGACCCTGGTCAACAACGCCAACGTGACGGCCACCAATCCGAACAACGGCGGCACCACCACCACGGGCACGGCCCAGGTGACGTTGCATTCCGCCGAGCCGGAGCTGGTGCTCGCCAAGACGGTGCGCGACGTCACCACCAACGGCAGCTACGCGAGCGTCACGAAGGTTAACGCCACCGATCATGTTCAGTACGACCTGAAGCTGACCAACACCAATCAGGACGGCCACGCCGCCACCGCCTACAACATCGACATCAAGGACCTGCTCGCGCTCTACGGCGTGGACGAGAACGGCCAGCCGAACGTGACATTCGATGTCGGCTCGGTTCAGATCGTGGGCGGCAATGCCGTTGTCCTGCACGGCAACACCGCCGGGGACACCATCGTCGAGGTCACCGCCGGCTCGCTAGACGCCGCCGGCGCGATCGAGGTGACGTTCACCGGCGTCGTCTCGCCGGATGCCGTTTTCAACGCCACCATCCCGAACACCGCCAGCTTCACCGCCCATACGTTGCCGACCACCGACACGGGCTACAGCACCCCGGGGCTCGACCGCGTGGAGAGCGGCACGTCCTCCGCCAGGATCGTGGTGGCCAGCCCGGTCAGCACCAAGGCGCTGACCGCTTCGAGCGATGCGACCACGCCCGGCACGCAGATCACGATCGGCGAGACGGCCACGTACACCATCACCACGGCGGTTCCGAAAGGCGATGACACCACGCTCACGCTGGTGGACACGCTGCCGCCGGGATTTGGCCAGGCCACGCTGGGTGGCGCACCGGTGGCCAGCGGGCTCACCTATTCCGGCTACACCACCGCCATCGACACCGCGGCCAACACCGTGACCTACAGTTTCAGCAACGTGCACGCCACGGCGGCCGGTGCCAGCATCGTTGTCTCGTTCAATGCCACGCTGCTCGACGTCGCCGGCAACCGCCATAACGGGCAGAATTTCACCAACACCGTGAAAACCTACACGGACGGCACGCTGGTGGACACGCACACGGCCACCGGCTCGATCACGCTGGGCTCGCTTTCCGGGCATGTCTGGCTCGACCAGAACGCCGACGGGGTGCAGGCGGTCGGCATTGACGCCAACCAGGCTGGCCGGGTCGTGACCCTTTACGACAGCACCAACACCGCCGTGCAGACCACCACCACCGACGCCCAAGGCGCCTATCTCTTCGGCGACCTCAAGAACGGCAGCTATTACGTCAAGGTCACGCCACCTTCGGGCGACGAATTCTCGCCCAAGGGCGCCGGCGCCAACCCGGCCTTGGACAGCATCGTGGATCTCTCCGGCACCACCACGCCGGTGGCCGTGACGGCGGGCAACACCACCGCGAACCAGAACGCCGCCTATTACGTGCCGGCCGCGCTGGGCGACAAGGTGTTCACCGACGCCAACGCCAATGGCAGCCAGGACGTGGGAGACTCGGGGATCGCTGGCCTGACCGTCACCCTGCTCGATGGCCAGGGCGCGTTGACCGATGGCCATGGCCACGCGGCGCTGACCACCCAGACCACCGACACGAATGGGCTGTATCACTTCACCGATCTGCGCCCCGGCACGTACGAGGTGCAGTTCACCAAGGCGAACGGCGATCATTTCACCGCACCGTTCGCAGCCGGCACCTCCCCGGCGCTGGACAGCAACGCCAATGTCTCCACCGGCATCACGCCCGCGATCACGCTGACCTCGGGGCAGACCGACAACACCATCGATGCCGGCATCTACACGCCTGTCACCGTGTCCGGCACCGTGTTCACCGACCTCAATGACAACGGCGTCAAGGACATCTACGACACCGGGCTCGGCGGCATCGAGGTGGATCTGCTGAAGGACGGCGTGAAGGTGGGCCAGACCACCACCAACCCGGACGGCACCTACAGCTTTGCCGACAAGACCCCCGGCACCTATGCGGTCAAGGTGATCAATTCCACGCCGGACGTGTTCTCCCCCGTCGGCGCCAACGCCAACCCCGCGCTCGACAGCATCGTGAGCGGCACGGGCAGCACGGCCCCGCACACGCTGCAATCGGGCGACAGCCTGCCCAACCAGAATGCCGGCCTGTTCCCGCCGCAGCCGGGGCTCACCATTCACAAGCAGCAATCGGTTGCCACCGTGCAATCCGGCGACATCGTCACCTACACCGTCACGGTGGCCGAGGCCGCCGGCAATGCAATCCCGGCCTTTAACGTGTCGATCGCCGATCTGCTCGCACGCGGCGAGACGCTCATCGCGCACAGCGAGACGGTCAAAGGCGGCTCCGGCGGTGCTGACACGATCGTCGAGAGCGGCACCGGCTTCACCGTCACCGCGCCCCAGCTGCTGGCGGGCGACCAGCCGTTTGTCATCACCTACCAGGCGCGGATCGACGACGGGATCACCAATGGCCAGACGATCACCAACACCGCCAATCTCGGCTACGACAGCGCGCCGCGAGGCGGCCTGCACGACACGGGCTCGGACAGCCAGACGCTGACCGGCCACCTCGTCGATCAGTTCGCCAAGAGCTTCTCCACCGCCACGACGAGCGGCACGAACGTGGCAATCCCGGGCCAGACCATCACCTTCGATCTCACCACCACGCTCGCCCGCGGCGCGCAGGGCCTCGTGATTTCGGACGTGCTTCCGCAAGGGCTTACCGCGGTGTCGGCCGAGGTCATCTCCGAGGGTCTCGCCACCAGCACGAAGCTGCACGCGGGCGATGTGGTCGCCGCCAACGGATCTACGCTGAAGCTGGATTTCGGCACCGTCTCCAGCCCCGGCGGCAACACGAGCGCGCCTGGCGACCAGATCGTCGTTCGCGTCACCGCGACCGTCGACCCGAACGCCGTGATCGACAGCACTATCACCAACACCGGCACCCTCGTGGCCAGCGTGCCCGGCGGGGCGGTTTATGAGACCGACAACGCATCGGCCTCGGTCAAGATCGTCAATCCCGGTAAGATCACCGGCATGGTGTTCCTCGATGGCAACTGCAACGGCATCTACCACAGCGGCGACCCCGGGATCGCGGGGGTGATGGTGCGGCTGCTCGACAAGGACGGCCACGCCACCGGCATCGTCACCACCACCGACAGCTATGGCCAATACTCGTTCAACAAGCTGATCCCCGGCCAATACGAGGTGCAGGTCGTGGCGCCGCAGGGCACCGGCTATTCCGGCGAACAGCACGCCGTTACCAATCCGTTGCTCGACAGCGACGTGAGCCCCACCACGGGCATCACCGAAATGTTCACCGTGGGCGCCGGCCTCACCGTGCCCGGCATCAACGCCGGGCTCGAGTTCAACGGCTATTTCGGCGGCGTGTCACCGAACGACATCGGCCATGGCATGTTCCTCACCAATGGGAGCGACCAGATCGTGCTCGGCCACGGCGGCAACAACGTGTCGCTGGGCGCCGGCGGCGGCGACATCGTCATCCTCGACGGCCACGGCCTGACCAGCACCGTGGAGATCAACGGTGTCGGCGACGACATCGTCACCTCCTGCGGCCCGCTGATCGCGCAGACGCAGACCTCCGGCTCCGGCTACCTGTTCGCGGGCCAGGGCGGCAGCTCCACCCTCAACGGCGGCCCCGGCAACGCCTATCTGATGGGGGCGGGCAGCAACGACCTCATCTTCGGCGGCGCCGGCCACAACGTGATCATCGGCGGCGGCAGCACGGGCGTTGTGATCACATCCGGCGGCGTGGTGACGGGCTACACCGACGGCGACCGCGAGATCGCGGGCGGGGTCAGCACGCAGTTCATCTATCAAAGGGGCGACGGCGTGGTGAAGATCGACGGCGGCCTGCGCATGCAGGACTCGCTGGAGATCACGGGCTACGCGGCCACGGACGGCCAGCTGATCAAGGTGGGTGGGCTCGACGCGCTGTATTTCGGCGGCAACGACCTCATCGTGTTCTACGGCGCCTCGCCCTATGTCGCCGGTGCCACCACGCAGGTCAGCTACACCTCCCTGCCGGGCCAGCCGGACGTGGTGGTGGTGTTCGACGCCCACGGCAAGCCTTCCATCGTCGCCTCCGGCAGCACCCCGGTGCCGCCGGCTCCCGCACCTCTTGCACCCGCCATCCCCACGCCGGGTGGCGCGCCCACCCCGCTTCCGGCAGCACCTTCCAGCCAGGCCATCGTGCTGTCCGGCGCGAACAAGGTGTTCGACTTCACGAAGGCGCAGACGAGTGCGAACGTGGACACCACGATCACCGGCAGCCAGGGCTTTGCCACCATCACGCTGGGCAACGGCGACAACACCGTGACGTCGACCGGCTACGGCAACGTCGTCACGGCGGGCGCGGGGCGCAACCACATCGCCGGTGGCGACACCTATCAGAAGGTGACGGTGGGTTCGGGCGACAACGACATCACCACGGCGGGCTACACCAACGTCATCACCGCGGGCGACGGTGACAACATCATCCATGCCGGCAGCGGCGGTGACACCGTGACCGTGGGCCAGGGGAACAACGTGATCGTGGCGTCGGGCTGGCTCGACGTGATCAAGGCCGGCAACGGCGACAACGACATCACGTCCGGCGACGGTGCCGCCAGCGTGACGGTGGGCCACGGCACCAACACCATCGTGGCGGGCGGCTACAACAACCACATCGTGGTGGGCGACGGCCACAACACGATCACGGCCGGGGACGGCGGCGAGACGGTCGACCTCGGCGCCGGCAGCGACACCGTCACCCTGGCCGGCTGGAGCAACCTGCTCATCGGCGGGCTCGGCCACGCAACGGTCTTGGGCGGCACCAGCAACGTGTTCCAGATCGAAGGCGTGGGGACCACCGGTGGGCTCGACGTGATGGATTTCGGACCTGGGAGCAACGATGTGCTGGACCTGTCGAAGCTGCTCGCCGGCATCACGCTCACGCCGTCCAACGTGGCCAGCTACGTGAATGTCACAGGGGCCGGCGCAGGCACCGGCGGCGGCACGGACACGCAGGTGGCCGTGGACCTCGCGGGCAGCGGGCATTTCGCGGGCCACATCGTGGCCACACTGCACGGCGCGGGCGCGTCCTCGCTCACCGATCTGCAGAGCCACGCGGCGATACGCCTCGGCTAAGGCCCACGCCGCGCCGCACGCAAAATACCCCGGTCCGAGAGGGCCGGGGTGTTGTGCATTTGGCGCCCATTCCCCACGTCCCTTCCCCTCGCCCATTTCCCGCGCCCTGGCCCATTGCTGCATTGCAGCCATGCGGCTAGCCTCGTTGGGTGATTACATTTCTATTACGCCGCGGTCTGCTTGCCATATTTGTCATGCTGACCGTGCTCACCATCAGCTTCACGCTCACCCGCCTCTCCGGAGACGTTGCGGTCTCGATGGCGGGGCCCAACGCCACGCAGCAGGATGTCGAGACGATCCGCAAATCCTACGGGCTCGACCGTCCGCTGACCGAGCAGTTCGTGGGATGGGTGGCAGGGGTCGCCACCGGCGATCTCGGGCGTTCCTATCTCTACCACGCCCCTGTCAGCGAGTTGATCCGCGCCCGCCTGCCCGTGACCCTCACGCTTGGGTTGAGCGGTCTGGCCATCGCGCTCGCGATCGCACTGCCGCTGGGCATCCTTGCCGCCATGAACGAAGGCGCCGTGCTCGACCGCGCGATCATGATGGTGGCCGTCATCGGCCAGGCCATGCCCAGCTTCTGGCTCGGGCTGCTTCTTGTGATTTGGCTCGGCGTGAAATGGCAGCTTTTGCCGATCTCGGGCGTCGACACCTGGGACGGCTACATCCTGCCCGGCACCGTGTTGGCCTTTTCCGCCATACCCGCCCTGATGCGCCTGACCCGCGGCGGCATGGTGGACGCGCTGGCGTCCGACTACGTGCGGACCGCCCGCGCGAAGGGCCTCACCCGCTTCAGCGTCGTGCTCAAACACGCGCTGCGCAACGCCGCCATGCCCGTGGTGGCCGTGGCCGCCGTGCAGCTGGGCTTCATGCTGGGCGGCTCCATCGTCATCGAATCGGTGTTCGCGTTGAACGGCGTGGGCTACCTCGCCTGGGAATCGATCAGCAAGAACGACTTCCCGGTGGTCCAGGCCGTGGTTCTGTTCCTGGCCATCATCTACATCGCGCTCACGCTTCTGGCCGACATGCTGAACGCGCTGCTCGACCCCCGGCTGCGCGTCTCGTGATGCGAACACTTAATTTCAGAACCTTGGCCCTGGCACTGGGCTTTCTCATCGTGGGCGGCGTGGCCGTGGTGGCGCTCGCGGCCCCCTGGATCGTGCCGCACGACCCTTTCCTGCAAAATCTCGAAGCCCGCATGATCCCGCCCATGTGGATGGAAGGCGGCATGCCCGGCCATCTCTTCGGCACCGACCAGCTTGGGCGCGACTATTTCTCCCGCCTGCTCTACGGCGCCCGCATCTCGATGCTCATCGGCGTGCTGGTGGTGGTCTGCTCCGGGCTCATCGGCACCACGCTGGGCGTCGTCGGCGGGTTCTTCGGCGGCCGGGTGGACGCCGTGGTGATGTTCATCATCACCACGCGCCTGTCCATCCCGCTCATCCTGGTGGCACTCACCGTGGTCTCGTTCGTCGGCAGTTCGCTGACCGTGGTGGTACTGACCCTCGGCCTGCTGCTGTGGGAGCGTTTTGCCGTGGTGGCGCGCACCACCACCATGCAGGTTCGCACGCTGGACTATATTAGCGCCGCCTGGGCCGCCGGCTGCTCGCTGCCGCACATTCTGCTGCGCGAGGTGCTGCCCAACATCCTGCACCACCTCATTGTGGTCGCCACGCTCGAGATGGCGCTTGCCATCCTGCTCGAGGCCGCCCTGTCGTTCCTCGGCTTGGGCGTGCCGCCGCCGTTGCCGTCCTGGGGCCTGATGATCGCCGAGGCCAAGGACTACATGTTCTTCTCGCCCTGGGTGATCATGGTGCCCGGCATCGCGCTGTTCGGCCTGGTGCTCGGCATCAACCTGCTCGGCGACGGCTTGCGCGACCGGCTCGGCGCCATCCGCGATGCTTGAGGCCCCGCTGCTCGACATCGCCGGCCTGCAGGTTCGGTTCGGCCGCACCGTCTCCGCCGTTCGCGGCATCGACATCGCGGTGCGTCGCGGCGAGACCCACTGCCTCGTGGGCGAATCGGGCTGCGGGAAATCGGTCTCCGCCCTGGCCGTGATGGGCTTGCTCGCCCGCAATGCCCATCGCAGCGCCGAGCGGATGCGCTTTGACGGCGCGGACATCCAGACCCTCTCCCCCACCGCGCTGCAAAAACTGCGCGGCGACCGCATGGCCATGATCTTTCAGGAGCCGATGACCTCCCTGAACCCCGCCTACACCGTGGGGTCTCAGATGGCCGAGGTCCTCAGCCGGCACCGCGGCACCACAAAGCGCGAGGGGCTCGACCGCGCTGCCGAACTGCTCGACCGCGTGGGCATCACGGCCCCCGGCCTGCGCCTTGCCCAATATCCGCACCAGCTCTCCGGCGGCCTGCGCCAGCGCGTGATGATCGCCATGGCGTTGATGTGCGACCCCGAACTGCTGATCGCCGACGAGCCCACCACGGCGCTCGACGTGACGGTTCAGGCCCAGATCCTGCGGCTTCTGCAGACCCTGCAACGCGAACTCGGCCTGGCCATCCTGCTCATCACCCACGATCTCGGTGTCGTTGCCCGCATCGCTCACCGCGTGAGCGTGATGTATGCCGGCGAGGTGGTGGAATCGGCCACCGCCGAGGCGCTGTTCGCAAGCCCCCGGCATCCCTACACCCAGGGCCTGCTCGCCTGCGTTCCCATTCCCGGCAAGATCAAGCGCGGCGACCCTCTCGGCAGCATCCCCGGCACCGTGCCGCGCATCGCGCCGGGCTTCGAGGGCTGCGGTTTTCGCGATCGTTGCGCGTATGCCGTGCCGGTCTGCGCGGGCCCGATCCCGTTGCGCGACGATGGCGCCGGCCACCGCCATCTCTGCCAGCTCGCGGCCGGTGCCGTATGACGGCCGCCATCGAGGTGCTCGGCGTCGCCCGCCAGTTTCGCCAAAGCGGCGGCATGCTCGGCACCGATCGCCAGATCCGCGCGGTGGATGGCGTGTCGTTTGCGGTCGAGAGCGGTACCTGTCTTGGCATCGTGGGCGAATCGGGCTGCGGCAAATCCACGCTCGCCCGCCTGATCCTGGGCCTGCTTCCCACCTCGGCCGGCGACATCCTGGTGGAGGGGCAACGCCTGTCGGACATGGACCGCAAGGCCCGCGCGCGGCTCATCCAGCCGGTGTTCCAGGACCCGTTTTCCTCGCTCAATCCGCGCCGCCGCATTCGCGACATCGTGGCCATGCCGCTGCAGGCCCAGGGCATCACCGGTCGGGCGCAGGCCACACGCGTCGACGAGATGCTGTCACGCGTGGGACTGCCCGGCACCATCGCCGAGCGCATGCCGGCGCAGCTGTCCGGCGGTCAACGCCAGCGGGTGGCCATCGCCCGCGCCCTCGTGCTTCGCCCCCGCATCGTGGTGTGCGACGAGCCGACCTCCGCGCTCGACGTGTCCGTGCAGGCGCAGATCCTCAATCTGCTCGCCGAGTTGCAACGCGAACTCGGCCTCACCTATGTGTTCATCAGCCACAACCTTGCCGTCGTTGAACATATCAGCGACCGCGTGGCGGTGATGTATCTCGGCCGGATGGTGGAACAGGCCACCACCGAGGCCTTGTTCGCCGCGCCGCAGCACCCCTATACCCGCGCGTTGCTGGCCTCCGTCCTCACCCCCGAGCCCGGCCTGGGGGTGCCCGATGTGGGTCTCGGCGATCTCTATCCAGACCCCGCCAACGTGCCGCCAGGCTGCCGTTTTCATCCCAGATGCCCCGCGGCAGAGGCGCGATGCGCCGTGGAGACCCCTGCCCCGCGCGAGATCGACGGGCGTCGCGTGGAGTGTCTGCTGGCTTAGAGCGTGATGATTTTGAGTAGACAAATCGCCACGCTCTAACTCGTTGTTTTATCGATCATGTTCATGCGCTCGGGTGAGGCAACCCAAACGCATCATGATCTAGGCCGGCCGCGACCGCGTTATGGTAAGCAGGCTTGGCGCGTTCTTTTATGCGAAAAAGGTTGCAATCAGCCAGCTTTTATGTTCTTGTTTCGTTCATGTCGTTTGACCCTATCTTTGGCCTGGAGGGCCGTTTTGCGTTGATTGCCGGTGCTTTGTGCCGGGCGGTGGCGGCGTGTCTGGGACGGCTGGACGGGACGATGATCATTCTGATCTGTCAGCGCGTGCGGCGGACCGAGAACCGGTTGCGGGCCTTGGCGGAGCGGGTGCGGTTGGGGGTCTATCGGGGCGGATGCGCGGGGCTGCCCGCGGGGCTGCCCCAGGTGACGCGGGATGCAAGGGTGGCGCGGGGTAAGGCGAGGGTGCGGCCTGTGGCGGGCGTATGGGGGCATCTGCCGCGTCGGTTCGGCTGGCTGATCCGGCTGGCGCCGTTCGAGATCGGCGGATATGCCTCGCAGCTGGCCTGCGTGCTGGCGGAGCCTGAGATGGTGACGCTGTTGCGCGATGTGCCGCAGGCGCGGCGGATCGTGCGCCCGACGGCTGGGATGCTGGGGCTGGTGATGCCGGGCGAGCCGGTTGGGTGTTCGGACCCGGGGGACGGTGCCGTGCGGCCCGCGCGGGTGCGGGCGGCGCGTGTGCGGGCGACGCGGGCGCCCGTCGCGAGGACGAAGCTGGATTTCGGCCGCATTCCGCTGCCGCGCGGCGTGCTTTCGGCGGCCCGGCGGCAGGGATATGGAAAACTCAGTTGAATCCCGTGGGAGAAAGGCATCGTTTTCGTTTCGATTTGTTTATGTTTTGGCGCCTGTTTGATCAGTGATAGGCCATCAGGCGACGGCGCGGGGTTTTAGCCCGCCGGTGGTCAGCAACACCAGGATGGCGATGGCGACAGGGGGGAAGACCACCCAGCAGACGGATTGCCAGCCATGGGACGCGAGGAGCTGGCCGGAGGAGAACGAGCCCAGGGCGGTGATGCCGAACACCAGGAAATCGTTGAAGCTTTGCACCCGGGTGCGTTCCTGGGGCGTGTGGGTTTCGAGCACCATCGCCGACGCGCCGACGAAGCCGAAGTTCCAGCCGAGGCCGAGCAGGATGAGGGTCACGAAGAAATGGGCCTCGGTGATGCCGCTGAGGCCGACGACGGCGGCGAGCGCCGTGATGACCATGCCGGCCATCACCACACGCGATGCGCCGAAGCGGGCGATGAGGGAGCCGGTGAAGAAGCTGGGACCGTACATCGCCACGATATGCCACTGGATCGCCCAGTTCGACGACACGATGGGCAGGTCGCACATCCGCATCGCAAGCGGGGCGGAGGTCATGACAAGGTTCATCATGGATTGGGCGACGATGCCGCAGATGACGGCGGTGATGAAACGGGGCTGGCGGGCGATGACGCCGAGGGGGCGGCCGCCGGCGGAGTCGGCGGGCTTGGGTTTGGGCAGGTCGACGCCGGCCAGCACGATCATGGCGATGAGCGCCACGCCGGCCTGGGCGAGATAGCTGACGGCGAAGAGGTAGGGCTGCCAAAGGCCCATCGTCCAGGTGACGAGCTGGGGGCCGATGACGCCGGCGAACACGCCACCGGCCATCACCCAGGACAGCGCGCGGGGGCGAAAGGCGGGCGTGGCACCGTCGGCGGCGGCGAAGCGGAAGCTTTGCACCACGGAGGCGTAGAGACCGCCGAACAATGTGGCCACGCAGAAGAGGCCGAACGATCCGAGCCAGACCGCGAGTGCGGCGATCAGGCCGGTGAGGATGCCGCTGCCGGTGCCGAACAGGAAGGCGGCGCGGCGGCCGCGGGTGCGGGCGATGTGGCCGGCGGGCAGTGTGCCGGCCGCCATGCCGACGACGAACACGGAAAGCGGCACGGTGGCCAATGACGGGTCTGGCGCCATCATGGCGCCGATGATGGAGCCGGTGGCGAAGATGACGGAGGCGTTGGCGCCGGCCAGCGCCTGGGCGACGGCCAGACGCAGCACGTTGTTGCGCACCCGGCGGTTCGTGTCGTCCGCCGGTGCGGAAGCGATTGAGCTCATCTGGCGCGGTCCAACTGGCAGTTTTGAGGATCATCGCAGGTTCGGATTGGGCAGGAAGCGGGAGTTGTGACGTGACAGCCATGCGTGGCGTCTCAGCGAAGGTGGGCGTCTCAGCGAAGGTGGGCGCCTCAGCCGAGGTGGCGCCTCAGCCGAGCGAGAGCACCATGCCATCCTTGGCTGCGATGCTGCCGGGGCGGGCTGCCTCGGCCTCGGCCGCGATGGCGTCCATCGCGTCGTCGTCGTGGCCGGGGTCGTGGTGGAACAGGACGAGGCGGCCGGCATGTGCGGCGTTGGCCAGCGCCACGCCGTGCCGCCAGGTGGAATGACCCCAGCCGACGCGGGTTTCGTATTCGGCGTCAGTGTAGCAGGTGTCGTAGATGAGGAGGTCGGTGTGGGCTGCGAACTCGGCCAAGGCGGGGTCGACGCCGCCGGGGAAATGCTCGGTGTCGGTGAGGTAGCAGACGGAGGCGCCACCCCAGGACACCCGGTAGCCGGTGGCGCCGCCGGGATGGTTGAGGCGTGTGGTGGCGACGTGCAGGCCGGGGTGGAGCGACCAGGCGGCGGCGGTTTCAACGTCGTGAAACGCCAGGGTGGCGCGCATGGCGGTGCCGAGATCGGGCATGAAGGGGGCGTTCCAGCTGGGGCGCAGGGTGGCCTCGATGCCGCGTGCGCCGGTGAGGTGGCCGGACCAGATGCGCAACGCGGTGTGGCAGCTGTAGATGGGGCCGAAGAACGGCAGGCCGCAGATATGGTCGAGATGGGCGTGGGTGAGCAGGATGTCGGCCTGCACCCTTTCGCGGGCGTTTTGAAGGGCGAGGCCGAACGGTCGCAGGCCGCTGCCGGCATCGAGGATGACGAGATGGGGGCCGCAGCGCAGTTCGACACAGCAGGTGTTGCCGCCATAGCGCAATGTGGTGGGTCCCGGCGTCGGCAGGCTGCCGCGCGTGCCCCAGAAGCGCACCGTGATGGCGCCGACGCTGTCCAAATCCAAACTGCTCCGCCTTGCGTGTTGATCCTGTTCGCATTCTGACGCGGGATCGACAAGCCGCTGAATCACTTTCGGCGTTGGCGTGGCTGGCCGGGCGGGGGAGGCGGCGGCGCCGCGAGGGGGTCGGGCGGCGGCGCCGCGCTGGCGCGTATGATGAGGCTGTAGGGCAACCTGGTGCCGGGGCCCGCGACGCCCGCGACACCTGCGGCGCCGGTGATGAGCGTGGCGGCGGCCAGCTCGCCGAACCGGCGGCGCGGCTGGCGGATGGTGGTCAGCGGCGGGTCGAAGAAGGCGGCATAGGGCAGATCGTCGAACCCCACCACCGAGAGGTCGCGCGGGATCAGCAGTCCCTGGGCGCGCGCCTCGGCCATGGCGCCGAGGGCCATGTCGTCGTTGGCGCAGACCACGGCGGTGGGAGCGTGGCGGGTGAGCAGCTCGGCCATCGCCCGGCTGCCGGACGCCGCGCTGAAATCACCGGACGCGATGGGGTCTGCGTTCAATCCGGCCTCGCGGCAGGCGCTTTGGAATCCGGCCTGGCGCTGGCGGGTGAGGATGTTGCCGCAGGGTCCGGCGATGTGGGCGATGCGGCGGTGGCCGAGCCCGATGAGGTAGGACGTGGCCTCACGCGAGGCGGCTTCGTTGTCGATGCCGATCGTCTCGATGCCGTGCCCGCCCTCCTCGGACACCATCACCAGTCGATGGGCGAATTCGGGGCCCGCGAGCAAGGCGGGCACACGGCCGGTGAGGATGACCAGCCCGTCGACGGCGCCGGACAGAAGCTGGCGGGCCAGGGTCTCCTCCCGCTCGGACGAGCCTTCGGTGCTGCCGACGAGGATGCCGTAGCCGGCCTTCTGCGCCTCGGCGTCGACGCCTTGGACGATCTCGGCGAAGAAGGCGTTGGCGATGGTCGGCAGCAGCACCAGGATCTGCCGGCTCGCCTGCAGCCTCAGGCCGCGCCCGGCGTGGTTGATGGTGTAGCCGGTGCGGCGGACGATGCTTTCCACCGCCAGGCGCGTCTCCTCCACCACCAGCGGCGATCCGGACAGGGCGCGGCTGACGGTGGCCACGGAGACCCCGGCGAGATCGGCGATGTCGCGCATCCGCGGGCGTGGCGACATGACAAGCGGCCGCGCAGGGGGCGTTTGGGGGGGGCGTTGCGGCATGGTGGCATTCTATGTCGCATCGGGCGGGTCTGTCTTGCCTGCCGCGGCATGGCGTGCGGCCACCGCGGCGCCCAGCCATCCCGCCGCGTTGCCGGTGGCGGCCAACCGCAGCGAGACGCGGCGCAGCAAGGGCGGCCATGTGAAACGCGGCAGATGCGCCGCGATCCCGTCGCGCAGGAGGGGCCCGGCCTGCGATATGCCGCCGCCGATCAGGCACGCTTCGAGGTTGAGCGCGTTGACGAGGGTGCCGAGGCCCTGCGCGATGCGGCCGCACACGGCATCGAGCGCCGCTGTGGCCGCGGCGTCTCCCCTGCCGGCGGCTTCGCAGATCTGCCGGGGCGTGGCATCGCGGGCGCCGCCGTGTTCCACATAGGCGCGGGCGAATCCGCCGGCGCAGGCATACGCCTCAAACGTGCCGGCCAACCCGTTGTCGCCTTCGGGGCCGGACGTGTCGAGCACCATGGCGCCCAGTTCCGGTGGCGAACCGCCCTGCCCCACCATCGGCGTGCCCGCGAGCATCACGCATCCGCCGACGCCGGTGCCCAGCGTGATCAGCACGAATCGCGACAGGCCTGGGCCGTGGCCGAACGCGTGTTCGCCGATGGCGGCTGCCACACCGTCGTTCAGCGTGGTGGCGACGGGCAGCCCGCGGTCCCGCAGCGCCTGGGCCACGGATTGACCGCGCAGGATGGCCACGTTGTAGCCGCCATCATCGATGATGCCGGTTTGGGGGTCGGGGAAGCCCGGGCTTGCGATCCCGATCGGGCCGGTGCCGAGGCCCGCGCCCAGCGATCGGATCGACGCCGCCAGCGCATCGGCGAAAGCGGGGAAATCGCCAAAGGCGCCGAACGGCAGAGCGCTGGTGGCAATGATGCGCCCGCCCTGCCCCACCGCCCCCAGCTTGACCGACGTGCCGCCGATGTCGACGCCCGTCGACGTGCCGTTCATGTCGACGCCTGTCGACGGGCCAGTCATGTCGACGCCTGTCGACGGGCCGTTCATGTCGACTCCTGTCGACGGGCCAGTCATGCTGTGTTAGACTGTCTTACTCGCGAAATGCACGGCGAAGCGGGCGCACAGATCGGTGAGTTGGCGGGTGAGCGCGAGGCCGGTTTCCGCCGAGCACAGATTGGGGTCGCCCTTGGCCACGCCCTTGTTATAGACCTCGTCATACTCCGTCGGCAGACCGATTTCGGCGCCCTCGAAATTCACCGCGCCGAGCGACAGATAGGGCAGGTCCAGCGCGAGATTGCGTTTGATCGGCAAGGCCTGCGGGATCATGTCGGGGCGGATCAGCTCCGGAAACAGATGCATGCCGATGGAGGTCAATGGATCCGAGCCATGGCCCGACACGGCCTTTGACTTTTCGGCGCCCACGATGCCCGGCAGCAGGCCGTAGCCGATGCGCCAAAGATACAGGCTGGGAATGAGCATGCCGGTGGCGCGATGCACCGCGCGGGTGGCCACCTGGATGGGGCCGACATTGCCGCCATGGCCGTTGATGACGATCAGCCGCGTCAGTTTGTGGCGATGCAGCGAGGAAAACATGTCGCCGATGACGCTGGTGAGCGTGGCTTCGGAGATCGAGATGCCGCCGATCATCGCGCCGAAATAATCCGCCCCGCCGAACGGCACAACGGGCGCCACCAGCGTGGGCGTGCCCATTTCGGTGGCTTTCAGCGCCGCCAGTTCGGCGATCTTTTCAGCAAGGAGGTAGTCGCCCATCGGCGCGTGCGGGCCCTGGTCCTCGTGGCTGCCCATGGGCAGGAGAATGACCGGGTTCTGCGCATAGATCGCGCGGCCCTCGTCGCCGGTCAGTGTGCCCATATGGACCTTTGGCGTGGTGTAGCTGGCCATGGCGATCAACTCCTTTTGGAAAACAATGCGGCCGCGCTGCGCGGGTCTGCCACGTCGCGCAGCGCGTCGCAGAGCAGGTTCATGGCGAGGATGGTCAGTGTGAGCGCCGCGCAGGGCCATACCAGCAACAAGGGCGCCTGCTCCAGCGTGGTGCGGGCGCCGCGGATCATCAGGCCCCAGGACGGCGATGGCGGCACCACGCCCAGGCCCAGAAAGCTCAGCCCGCTTTCCAGCACGATGGCGGCGGCGACGGCCAGAGAGAGCTGCACCAGAATGGGCCCCGCGACGTTGGGCAGAACGGTGCGCAGCAGGATGCGGGGCGTGCTGGACCCCATGGCGCGGGCGGCCTCCACATAGTCCAGCGCACGGACCAGCAGCACCTCGCCATAGGTGACACGCGCGAAGCCGGGCACGAACAACACTGATAACACCAGGATCAACGTGAAGGCGCCCGGCCCGAGCAGGGTAACGACGAGCAGCGCCAGCAGCACCGGGGGGAAGCACAGGATGATGTCGGTGCTGCCGAGCGCCAAAATGCCGCCGATGCCGCGAAACCAGGCGGCGCACAGCCCGAGCAGGGTGCCCAACAGGCAGGCGATGGTGGCGGAGGCGAAGGCCACAACCAAGCTGGTGCGTGCACCCCAGATCAGTCGCGACAGAACGTCTCGCCCGAATTCGTCGCGGCCGAGCAGGTTCGTGGCACTCGGGCTGGCGAGGCGGCGCGCCACATCCTGACGGACGGGATCGGTCAATCCGAGCAGGGGCGCCGCGAGGGCGAGCAGCACGATGGCGGCCACCAGCAAGGCGGGTAGGGCAAGGCGCCTCATGCGGCGCGGATCCGTGGATCGAGCGCGGCGCGTAGGAGATCGGTGATGAGGTTGATCATGAGAAACAACGTGGACACCACAAGCACGATGCCGACGACCATCGGGTAGTCCCGCGATTCGACGGCACGCAGAAGGGGCGTGGACAAGCCAGGCCAGTTGAAGACATACTCCACCAATACGGTGCCGCCGAGCAGGGCACCCATGTGCAGGCCCAGCACCGTCAGCACCGGCGAGAGCGCGTTGCGCAGAACATGCCACAGCAGCACGTTGAAGGGACGCAGGCCCTTGGCCCTTGCGGTGCGCACATAGTCGCGTTGCGAAACATCCAGCACCGCGCTGCGGGTCATGCGAAAGAGCACGGCGGCCAGGCCCTTGGCGATCACCACGGCGGGAAGGGCGAGCAACAGCAGATGCTGGCCGGGTGCCTTCGCGAAGGCCACGTAGCCGCCGGCGGGCATCAGGTGCAGCGTCTGCGCGAGCAGCAGCACCAGCAGGGTGCCCACCACGAACACCGGAATGGCCAGCACGAACGCCGCCACGCCAGACGCGATGCGATCGAAGCCGCCATCGCGGTGCAGCCCCGCCCAGGTGCCGGCCGGGAGGGCCACGGCGATGGCGAGCAAGGTGCCGGCGGCGATCAGTTCCAGCGTGCGTGGCAGGCGCAACGTGATTTCATCGAGCACCGGGTAATCATCCACCAGCGACGTTCCGAGGTCACCATGCACCACGCCGATCAGGAAGTTGGCATACTGCGTCTGCAACGGCAGGTTGAGGCCCAGCCTGTCACGCAGTTCCGCCACCGTGGCCGCATCGGGCGCGGCGCCACCGGCCGAGAGCAGGATCTCGGCGGGGTCTCCGGGCACGAGGTGGATGGCCAGGAACACGATGCTGGCGACGATGCACACCAGCACCGCGGCCGTGGCCACCCGGCGGAGCACGAAATCCATCAGGCGAAGCTGGTGTATTCGAGCATGCCGCCCGAGGAGGTGCTGAGCGCTCCTGGCAGATTGGTGAAGCCCGCCACGCGCTTGTCCATGCCGAAGCCCTGCGAACGCCAGGCGAGACCGACCATCGGCACCTCCTCCAACGCGGCGCGCTGCATGTCCTTGTACACCTCGATGCGCCGCGCCTCATCGAATTCCGCCCGCCCGCGTGCCAGGGCGGCGATGGTGCGCGGGGCCTGAACGCCGAAGGAGCGACCATGCGAGGGCGAGAGCGACGTATCCATCACGACCGCGAGCCCATCAGGATCGTTGCTGTCGGCGGATACGCCGTGGATAGCCAGGTCGTATTGTCCGCGGGTGCCGAGGCTCACGCGGGTGGACCAGTCCGGCAAGCTCAGCTCGGCCTGGATCCCGATGGCGGCGAGGTATTGCTGCACGATTTCAGCGGTGTCCTTGTGCATGCCGAACTGCGCGGTGGACAGCATCTTGCAGGAAAAGCCGGACGCCATGCCGGCTTCCGCCAGCAGTGCCTTGGACCGCGTCGGATCGTAGTTCCAGCCATGCGCCAGGGCGTCGTCGTAATACGGCGATCCCTCGGCGATCGGCACGCCCTCCAACGTGCGGCCTCGGCCGAAGAAGGCCGCCTGCACGATGTCCTTGCGTTGGACGGCGTGGGCCACGGCACGGCGCACGCGGGGGTCGTTGAATGGGGGGCGCGTTCCGTTGAACAGCACGTCCATGAAGGCCGCACCTTGGGTTTCCGCCAATGCCAGCCGTGGGTCCGCCTCCACCGAGGCCATGGACTGCCACGGGACATATTCGATCATGTCGAGATCGCCAGAGCGCAGCGCCGCGTTGCGAAGGTTCTCGTCGGGGTAGGCGGTAAACAGGATGGACTTCAGTTTGGGCAGGCCCGGTTTGTAGTAATTCGGCGAGGCCGCGACCTCGACGGAGGTTCCGCGTTCCTGGCGCACGAGCCGATACGGCCCGCAGCCGATGGGTGCCTTCGGATCGGATTTGTGCCAGCAGACGAACATGTTGTAGTTGGCAAACCACGCAGGCACCGTCGCGATCTTTTCCTTCGTGACGATACGCACGGTGGTGGCATCCGGCGTTTCCACGCGCACGACATTTTGGAACTGGGCGCGCATATAGGCGGTGGATTTCTCGCCGGCCACCTGCTCGATGGTCCAGCGTACATCCTCGGACGTGACTTTCTCGCCGTTGTGAAACAACGCGTTGGGGCGAAGTTTGAAGACCCAGGCGCCCGACTCGTCGATCGCCCAGGATGTGGCGAGCTCGCCTTGCAGCTGCCCCGTTCTTTCCCACGCCACCAGGCTGCGATGGATCAGCATCTTCACGGTGCCGGCGGAGGCGCCGGTACTGTCCCAGGGCAGCAGATTGGGCGGGAAGGCGGAAAGCCCGTATCGCAAATATCCAGGCCGCGCCTGCGCCCGTGCGGGGCGATGGAGGAACGGCAGCGCGGTAGTGGCGGCGATGAGGCTGCGTCGTGTCGTGATCATGGGACATCTCCACATTTCATCAGGCGAGCGACAATGCATGCACCTTGACACGGATAAGGGCAGCCAGGAATTCCAATGTCGGCATGGGCGTGCCGGTCATTTTGGCGAGTTGCAGGGGGACGTTGTAAAGCCCGTCCACCTCCATCGGCCTTCGCGCCATAAGGTCCTGCAGGATACTGGGACGATGGCCAAGCGTCATGTTCACGCCCACGATGCGTTCGACATCAAGGACCGCGTCGCGGCCCAGCGCCTTGATCAGCGCCGCCGCCTCGTCCAGCACGCGGCGGGACGCGGCGATGAGGGGGTCTTCCTCGTGCGTGGCGCGCACCGGCGTTTCGGTCAGCACGCACATCGGGCCGGCGCTCAGGTTGAAGGCGATCTTCTCCCAGATGCGATCACGGATCTGAGTTTCGACCTCCACGGGAAGGCCCGCCGCAACGAAAGCCTCCTGCAGGGCCAGAATGCCTTTTGTGGTGATGCCGTCAGGCGCGCCCAGGATGGTCGGCCGCGATTTCGGGCTCAACACCCGGATCACGCCCGGCTCCGGCACCGAGCTTGCGGGCCAGGCGATGCCGCCCACGGTGCGGGTGCCCACGGCATTCCAGATGACGTCATCGGGATCGAGCATGGGCAGCCGCGTGCCATCCAGCGCACCGCCATGGCCGTGGAAATACCACCACGGAACGCCGTTGGTGAGGAACGCCACCGGTGTTTGAGGCCCCAGCAACGGGCCGATCAATCCGGCCACCTGCGGCAAGGCCGGGCCCTTGACGGTGACCAGCACGCCATCCTGGACGCCGAGATCGGCGGGATTGCCGCTGGCCGCCACCTTCACGGTGAAGCGTTCGTCCGGCGCTTCGACGGTGAGGCCGTGGGCACGTATGGCCTCGAGATGCCTGCCGCGTGCCACCACCGACACCTCGATACCGGCGCGGGCCAGATATCCCCCGATGAAGCCACCGATCGCCCCGGCGCCAAAGATGCAGATCCGCACAACATATTCCCTTCGTAGAATCTAGACGCGCCCAACCGTTCTGCTGAAGCCGACCAGCCTGTCCACCGCCACAACCACCAGTGTGGTGAGCACAATCAACGTCACGGCCACCGCCGCCACCAGTGGGTCGGTGCGGCTTTCGGTGTAGCGGAACATCGCCACCGAAAGGGTGGTCAACCTGGGGCCGACGAGAAACAGGCTGATCACAACTTCATCGAAGCTGACCAGAAATGCCAGCGTGGCCGAGGCGATCACGCCGGGCAAGGCCAGTGGCAGCGTGATGCGCCAGAACGCGCGCAAGGGCGATGCGCCCAAAGTGGCCGCCGCGGCTTCGAGATCGGCCGGCAGGGCTGCGAGCGAGGTTGTCATGATACGCGTCACGAACGGCAGCACCACCACGAGATGCGCCAGCACCAACCCGGGCCAGGTGGCCACGAGCGCCAAGGGCTGTAACGCCATCAGCAGCCCCAGGCCCAAAACGAGGCTGGGCAGCAAGAGCGGTGCGGACAACAACGCCGCCACCCACGAGGGCGCCTGCCCCCGTGCCACCGCCAAGGCAGCGGGCAAGCCGACGAGAAGGGCCAACATCGTGACGCAGGCGGCGAGGATGACGCTGCTGCGCGCCGCCTTTGACATCGCGGTGTTCTGCGCCAGGGCTTCGAACCAGCGCAGCGAAAACCCGGACGGGGGAAAGGACATGTAACTGTCCGCCGAGAAGCTCATGACGCCGACCAGCACCAACGGCGCCAGCAGGAACGCATAACCGAAGCTGGCCAAAAGCGCCGTCACACCACCGGTTTTCACACGCTACCCCGCCTCGCCACCAGGCTCTGCAGCAGCATCAGCGCCGACAGACCCGCCAAGGCCGCGACGGACAGCGCGGCGGCGGCCGGCCAGTCGAGCGTTTGGGTGGCGGCGTCGAAAATCTCCGTTGCCAGAACGAAAACCCGGCCGCCGCCCATCAGGTGCGGCGTGATGAAGGCGGAGATCGCGAGCACGAAACCCAGCATCCAGCCCGCGGTGACGGATGGCAACGTGAGCGGCAGAGTGACGCGCCAGAACCGGAAAAACGGCCCCGCGCCGAGGGTGGCGGCGGCTTCCTCCAGCGCGTGGTCCAGCCGCCCGAAGCCTGCGAGCAAGGCCAGCACGGTGTAGGGCATCACACTTTCCGCAAGCCCGATGCGCACACCGGTCCAGTTGTTGATAAGGTGCTGGGTGGGAATGCCGAGCAGGCGCAGGCCGGCGTTTATCATGCCGCCATCACCAAGTATGGCCATCCAGCCGATCACCCGCGCGGTGCCGGAGACCAGCAATGGCGCGATCGCCACGATCGCCAGCAGGTTGCGATACCGGCTTTTGGTGCGGAACAGAAACAGCGCCATCGGGTAGGCCAGCAGCGTGGCCACGGTGGCGGACCCGGCGGCGAGCACCAGGCTGTCCCAGGCGATCTGCCAGGTGAAAGAATCCGATGCCAGACGCGTGTAGGTGGCGAGCGACAGCGCCGGCACCAGGGCACCGGTGTCCGCCGTTTCGTTCAGGCTCATGCGCGCCAGGATCGCCATGGGCCAGACGAAGGCCACCGCCAGCAGCAAAAGCGCCGGCAGGCACAGCAACACACCGGTCTGGCGTCGTGTCATGGCGCTTCGAACCACAAGGTGTCGGCCGCGTGCCAGCCCAGCCGCAGCTTGTCACCCGGACGCAGATCGCGCCATGTGCCATCGGCTGTGGCGAGGTCCACCGGGAAGCGACCGCACGGGCTTTGCACCAGAAGCTGGGCCACCTCTCCGGTATAGTCGATCGCGTCGAGCGTGCCTTCGATCGTGTTGTCGGCGACGTCCCCGGCGCGGAGCACGCTGATGCGATGCGGGCGGACAAACACGTCGACCCGCCCCGAGGCCGGCAGGCCGGGCGCCGCGATGCTGATATCGGCCACGTCGATCCGGCTTTCGCGTATGACGCCCGAGAAGCGCGCGCTGCGTCCGACGAAGGCTGCGACATAGGCTGTCTCTGGTCGTTCGAACACCGCTTCGGGCGTGCCGAGCTGGGCGATGCGGCCCGCATCCATCACGGCCACCAGGTCCGCCATCGCCAGCGCCTCGGCCTGGTCGTGGGTGACGAACAAGGTGGTGGCGCCGGTGCTGCGCTGGATGGCCCGCATCTCCACCCGCAGATCCTCCCGCAGCTTGGCGTCCAGCGCCGAGAGCGGCTCGTCCAGCAGCAGAACATCCGGCTCGATCGCCAGCGCGCGGGCCAGCGCCACACGCTGTTGCTGACCGCCCGACATCTGGCGCGGCTTCTTGCCCGCGTGCTCGGACAGGCCCACCAAAGCCAGCATCTCGGCCACACGCGTGGCGCGCGCGGCGCGCGGGGCGCCGTGCATCTGTATGCCGAACGCCACGTTGCCGGCGGCGTCCATATGCGGAAACAACGCGTAGGATTGAAACACCACACCCATGCGGCGGCGATGCGGCGCAAGCGACGTCACGTCGCGACCATCGACCACGATGCGGCCGGCATCCGGCGCTTCCAGCCCCGCCACCATTCGCAAGGTTGTGGTTTTACCGCAGCCGGAGGCGCCGAGCAGTGCCACCAGCGTGCCGCGTTCCACGTTGAGCGAGACATCGCGCACGGCGGGCCGCCCGGCATACGAGCGCGCGAGATTGCGAAGTTCGAGATAGGCCATGCGGGGGTCAGCGACCGCCGGCGGAAATCACCTCGCGCCGCCAGCGCTGATTCCAGCTCTCACGCAGCTTGATCATCTCGTTCCAATCCATGGGGATCACCCGCGCCTTGTTCTCGGGCGCGGCGGCGGTGCGCTGGGCCGCCTCCGGCGCGATGACGGCGGTGGCGTTGGTGGGGCCGTAGAACATCCGCTCGGTGAACGCCTTTTGCGCCGGGGCCGACAGCGCGTAGGCGATGAAGGCCAAGCCGGCGTCTCGGTGGGGAGCGCCTTTCACCAGATTGATGGTGTTGATCTGAAACACCGTGCCCTCGGTCGGCAGCATGATGCCGAGCCGCCCGCCCGACCGGTCGCGGTTGAGCTGCGCGCGGGCATTCCAGCCGCTGGCGAAGCTGAGCGTGTTGTTGAGCACCAGCGTGTAGCCGTCCGGCTGCGGGTCGAAGGTCTGCACCGCGGGCGCCAGCTCACGCAAGGCCTTGAAGGCCCCATCGGCGCTCTTCCAGTTTCCACTGTCGGCGTGCGCCATGATGGCGGTCAGCGCCAGGCCCTGGATGTTCGGCGGCGCCGACAATCCCACGCGGCCCTTCCATTTCAGATCCCACATCACTTTCAGCGAGGTGGGCGCCGGCACCACGGCCTTGCTGTCATACACGGTCACGAGATGATCGTAGGTGACAGCCGGGCCACAGGCGCCGCCGCTGCTGCGCGCCTGGTCGTCGAGTTCGCCGATCACAGGGAGAAGTTTCGCATCGAGCGGCTCCACGAGGCCCTCGGCGCAGGCCAGGGCGGCGGTGGTGACATCCATGATGATGACGTCGAGCTGCGGGTCGTTCTTCTGGGTGCGAAGCTGGCCGAGCATGGCGGCCGAACTGTCGCCGGGCACATAGTCCAACCTTTCCGTGCCGCGGGCGTTGAACGGCTTGATGACGACATCGGTGTAGTTGTCCTGGAAGATGCCTGAATAGGTCATCAACCGGGCCGGATCGGCCGCCTGTGCCGATGGCGGGGCGAACCATACGGCGGTGGAGATCAAAATCGCTGAAACGGACCGCATCGCATCTCTCCGATATCGTGGCATGACGTGTTCTGGCGTGACGTGTTCTGGCGTGATGAATGCATCGCCTGTGCCAGAGTGGTGGGCCAGAGCGGTGGGCCAGAGCGGAGGTTACAGTCCCGACAGAACCTTGGCGGTGGCGCCGCTGCGGTCGCCGAGTTTTTCGCCGGCTGCCACGCGGGCCTGGGAGACGAGGCCCGCCGCCTGTCGCTCGATGGCACGGCGCGCTTCCGCCTCCGCCTCGCCGGGCGGCATCACCACCACGCCGGTCTCGTCGCACAGCACGGCATATCCGGGCAGCACCACCGCGCCGCCGATCGACACGGGCCGGTTGAGCTGGCCGCCGAGATCGTAGATGCGCGTGGTGATGGGCGCGAGGCCGCGACACCACATCGGGAAGTCCGACGCTTCGACTTCCTCCAGATCCGTGCAGGGACCGTCGACGACGCCGGCCTTGGCCCCCGCCGCCTTGGCCGCCACCGTGACACCGCCGCCCCAGCAGGCATGGCGGTCGTCGCCGAGGCGATCCACCACCAGGATGTCGCCCGGTCGCAACAGGCCCAGCGCGTGATGGAGCAAGGTGGAATCAGGGCCCGGTATCGAAAGGGTCACGGCGGTGCCGGCAACGCGCCGGCCGCGCAACAGCGGCTGGATGCGCCGATCGCAGAAACCCCAGTGCCGCCAGTGGCCGATCGTGGCCGTCTCGGACTGTTCCAGCAACGCCACCACCTCCGCGCTCAGCTGGGCGGGCATGGGATCGATCTCGTATTTCGCCATGACACGGTCCTCGACGATGCACTGCGAAACAGCCTTCCCCATCGGGATCGATCCCGCAACCTTTTAAGGACGATGCCGGTCAGGGGCGTGCAGATGGGGCCTTGCGCGGGAGAAACTCATGCGGCCACGCTTCATGCCCCAAAGCGGCTGCGCCAGCGTGGCCACCGCATCCTCGGCGGTCGGCGCATCGAACAGCACGAGATCGGCCGGCGCGCCGATCCGCACGCCGTAATCGCCAAGCCGCATCAGCCTTGCGGCGTCGTCGGTTACCATGGTCAGACACGCCGCGAGATCGGCGGGGCGGCCCAGCTGCGCCACGTTGGCGTAAAGATTGGCCATGCGAAGCAGATTGGCGTCGCCATACGGCGTGAACGGATTGAGCACGTTGTTGGTGGCCACCGAGCAGACCACGCCGGCTTCGCGCAGAAGATGGGCAGGTGCCACGCCGCGCGGCACCGCATGGGTGTGCGTGCGACCGCTAAGATAAAGGTCGGTGCTCGGCAGCACCGTCACCGCCACGCCGGCCCGCGCGAGCGTGGCCGCCACGGCTGCGAAACGCTGTGGCGCCAGCACCGATAGCTGCGTGCAGTGGCCGACCGCCACGCGCCCGCCCCAGCCGAACTCCTCGGTCTTGCGGCAGACATGCTCCACCTGCATGCCCGCCTCGGTGTCTCCCATGTCGAGATGCATGTCGATGTCGACGTCGAACGCACGCGCGATCTCGAAGATGCGGTCGATCTGGCCGCGCGGATTCGTGTCGGCATAGGGGGTGGCGCCGATCAGCCGGGCCCCACGCCTGAGACCCTCGATCAGCAAAGCCTCGGTGCCGGGGTTGTTGAGCAAACCCTCCTGCGGGAACACGCAGATTTCGATGTCCATCGCCCAGGCGTAATCCTGCGCCAGGCGCTGAACACCCTCGAAGCCGCGCATGCCGATGCCGGGATCCACCTCCACATGGGTGCGCATGCGCGTGGTGCCCCAGCCGATCGCACGGTCGAGCACGCGGCTGCCGCGCGCGTACACATCCTGCGGCGTGAAGCTTCGCTTGGCGGCCGACGTGAGCCGAATGGCCTCGGCCACCGAGCCATCTGCGGCGTGGCAGCGATCGAGGATGCAGGCCTTGTCGAGATGAAAATGCGTCTCCACCAACCCCGCCACCACGAGCATGCCGCCCGCGTCGAGCCGGGGAACGTCGAGCCAGGGAACGTCGAGATGGGGAGCATCGGCGGCGAGGTCCGGCTGCAGGGCCACGATCACGCCGCCCTCGATGCCGATGCTCACCGGCGCGTCATGCCCGGGCAACCCGGCGTTCTGGATGATCAGGTCCATGAAGGTCGGTCCGTATCGTCAGCCTGTCGCAAGGCCGAATGCCTTCAGATGGGCGAGCGCCGCCTTGTCGCTGTCGGCCTCGATCGCGCGGTAGCAGGCCACCACCGCGCGGCCGGTCTCGGTGAGCTCGGCGCCCCCGCCCCCGGCGCCACCGGACACCGCCGCCACCACCGCGCGGCCGAGGCTGCGGTTGAGGTCTTCCACCAGTCCCCAGGTTCGCCGGTAGGACATGCCGAGCGCGCGCCCGGCGCCGGAGATGGAGCCGGTCTCGGCGATCGCCTCCAGCACGGCCACCTTGCCCGGCCCGATGCGGGCCCCGGGCGCGAGGTCGATCCGCACGCTCAGGCGGTCACGTGACGGTTTGGCGGTGGCCTTCGGCATACGGGTCATGGCGAAGCGAAACACGCACGGCGCCGCCGATCAACCCGCCATGGCCGGGTGCGTGCGTTTCGCCGCGCATGCGTTATAGATATTCCACCATAACGATGGTTCGGGAGCCGAGACGTGCCCGCTTCGCTGAACATGTCCACTCTGCTGGGGGAGATCTGGCAGCCCGTGCTGCTGACGGTGGAGCTCGCCGGGGTGTCCACCTTCGTGCTGCTGCTGCTCGGCACGCCGGTTGCGTGGTGGCTGGCGCGGTCGGCGTCGTGGTGGAAGGAGATCCCGGCGACCATCGTGGCGCTGCCGCTGGTGCTGCCGCCCACCGTCATCGGGTTCTATCTGTTGATCGCGCTGGGACCGGACGGGCCCGGCGGCGCGGTGGCGGGCCTGTGGGGCGAACGCACGTTGGCGTTCAGCTTCTGGGGTTTGGTGATCGGCTCGGTGGTCTATTCCATGCCCTTCGTGGTGCAGCCGATCCGCATTGCGTTCGAGGCGATGGGCGACCGGCCGATGGAAGTGGCGGCCACGTTGCGGGCCTCGCCGGCTCGCGCCTTCTGGACGGTGGCCGTGCCGCTGGCCCGCCCCGGGTTTCTCACGGCCGCCGTGCTGGGTTTCGCGCATTGCGTGGGCGAGTTCGGCATCGTGCTGATGATCGGCGGCAACATCCCGGGCCGCACGCGCGTGATGTCGGTTGCGATCTACGACTATGTCGACACCGCGCAATGGGGCCGGGCGCATCTTCTGGCGGCGGGGATGCTGGCCTTCGCCTTCGTGGTGATCCTGGCGATGCGGCTGGTGGAGACGAAGGCGGCGAGGCGCATGGCGTGACGGCTTCGACCATCGCCTGCGCATTCCGCGGCACGCTCGGCAGCTTCGCGCTCGACGTCGCGCTGACGGTGCCGGCGTCTGGCGTGACGGCGCTGTTCGGCCCCTCCGGCTGCGGCAAGACCACCATCCTGCGCTGCATCGCGGGCCTGCAGCGCATGTCGGAAGGTCGCTGCGTCGTGGATGGCGAGGTGTGGCAATCCGCCGACATGTTCCTGGCCACCCATCGGCGCGCCGTGGGCTACGTGTTCCAGGAGGCGAGCCTGTTCGCGCATCTGTCCGTGCGGGCCAACCTGCTCTACGGCGCGCCCGTCGGCGCCACCGGCCGTGCGATCGGGTTCGACGAGGTGGTGGCGCTGCTCGGCCTCGGCGCGCTGCTCGACCGTGCGTGCGCGAAGCTTTCCGGCGGGGAGCGCCAACGTGTGGCGATCGGGCGCGCGTTGCTGTCCCAGCCCCGGCTTTTGCTGATGGACGAGCCATTGTCGGCGCTGGATGCACAGACCCGAGAACTGTTGCTCGAC
>JANYFG010000117.1 GCA_025362815.1 Rhodospirillales bacterium | reverse complement strand
CGCCAAGGGCGGCGTGGCGCATGTGACGACGTATGACGTCATTCAGTCGAACGGCGTGATCCACGTGATCGACAAGGTTCTGCTGCCGGGCTGATCCTGAACGAGCGCCGGCCGGGATTCGGTCGGCGCTTTTTTAGAGCGGGATGATTTTGACTAGACAAATCATCACGCTCTAACTCGTTGTTTTATCGATCATGTTCATGCGCTCGGGTTAAGCAACCCAGACGCATCATGATTTAGTCTTCTTTTTCTGAAAAAAAAGAAGCAACAAGACTTTCATTCATGACGATGCGTATTCTGGAGATTTCCGTAAAACGCACCTAGAGAATAAAGTTTTTTGGTTCTTTTGTTCACAAAAGAACATCTGTTCGAATGCCTGATAATCTGGCCTACCTCAACGGCGTAACGAACTGCGCCGCGCTGTAGCCCTGTGCAAAGAGCAACGCGCGAAGATTGCCGTGATCGATGCGGGCGCGGGCCTCTGCCGCCACGATCGGTTTGGCGTGGAAGGCCACGCCCAGGCCCGCGGCGCGCAGCATGTCCAGATCGTTGGCGCCGTCTCCGACTGCCAGCGTGGCCGCCAGCTTCAGGCCCCGTGACATCGCCAGTTCTTCCAGAATTTCCAGCTTCGCGAACCGGTCGAGGATGGGCGTTCCGACTTCGCCGGTGAGCGCCGCGCCATCGTCGAGCAAGGTGTTGGCGCGATGGGTGTCAAACCCGATCTGCGCCGCCACGCGCCCGGTGAAGTAAGTGAAGCCGCCGGACACCAGCGCCGTGGTGGCGTTATGGGCCCGCATCGTGGCCACCAGCTCGGCGGCACCCGGCGTCAGCTTCGTTTGGGCCCAGGTTTTTTCCAGCGCATCCAGCTTCAGGCCTTTCAACATGCTCACCCGCTCACGCAAGGCGGTGGCGAAATCCAGCTCTCCATTCATCGAGCGCCTGGTGATGGCGGCGATCGCGTCTTGCAGGCCAGCATAGGCCGCCAGTTCATCGAGCGTTTCGGAGGTCACGATGGTGCTGTCCATGTCCGCCACCAGCAGGCCTTTCCTGCGGCCGCGGGCTTTTGTGGTGATCGCGTCGATAGGCAAACGCTCCAGCGCGGCCTCGACGAGGGTGGCGTTGGGGGCGGCGGCGCATGGGATATCGGCCGCCTCGCCGGGCGAGAGCATGACGGGCTCGCCGCCGCCGATGGCTTCGCGCACGCGGGTGATGACGGCGGGGCTGAGTGTGGTTTCGGCGCGGTGCGCCACCAGGGTGAGAATATATGCCATAGAGGTCGTCTAGGCGGCGGGGTGGCGAGGGGCAAGATGCGACGCGCTTTGATCGTGGCAGGGCCGACCTGCAGTGGAAAATCGGCTTTGGCGATGGATCTGGCACGGCGGCTGGGCGGCACGGTGATCAACGCCGATTCGATGCAGATCTATCGCGAGCTGCGCATCGTGACGGCGCGGCCGGGTGTGGAGGACGAAGCTTGCGTGGCCCATCGCCTCTATGGCGTGCGCGCCGCGGCGGAGCCTGGCAGCGTGGCGTGGTGGCGTGACGCGGCTTTGGAGGCCATGGCCGCATGTTCGGGGCTGCCGATTTTATGCGGCGGCACGGGCCTGTATTTCCAGTCGCTCACCCGCGGCATTGCCGATATTCCCCAACCGGCTCCGCAGGCGCGCGCGGAGGCGAGGGCGTTGCTGGAGGAGTTGGGTGCTCCCGCCTTGCACGCGCGGCTTTTGGAGGTCGATCCGCAGACCGCGGGCCGATTGCGCCCGTCCGACGGCCAGCGTGTGGCGCGTGCGTGGGAGGTGTGGCGCAGCACCGGGCGTGGCCTGGCGGTCTGGCAGGCGGACACCCAGCATCCCGCGCCATACCAATTTTCGGCCATCGTGCTGGACCCGCCACGCGACGAGCTGCGTGCCGCGATCGCCATACGTTTCGATGCGATGATCGCGGCCGGTGCCGTGGCGGAGGTGCAATCGCTTCTGGACCTTGGGCTCGACCCTGATCTGCCCGCCATGCGCGCCGTGGGCGTGCCGGAGCTTCGCGCCTATCTGCGCGGGGAGATGTCGCTGGCCGAAGCCGCCTTGCGCGCCAGCCTTGCATCCGGGCAGTACATCAAGCGCCAGGCGACCTGGTTTCGGAACCAATCTCTGGCGGACCCGGGCCGTGTGCATACGATCCATGCGCGTATCGCGGGTCTAGAGCAATTTTCGGAAAGAGAATCGACCAGATTACTCAATTTTGTACAATCTGGCGGTTGACGCACCGCAGCGCAAAGTTCTACCTCTCGCGTATCATGACCCAAACCGAAACCCTCCAGGCTGCTCCTGTCACCGTTTTGCAATCCGGGGCGGAGGTATTGCTGCGCGCCCTCAAGGATCAGGGCGTAGAGGTTATCTTCGGCTATCCCGGCGGCGCGGTGTTGCCGATCTACGATGCGATCTTTCAGCAGAACGCCATCCGGCACATCCTGGTTCGGCATGAGCAGGCGGCGGTGCATGCCGCTGAGGGCTATGCGCGCAGCACCGGGCGTGTGGGCTGCGTGCTGGTGACATCCGGGCCCGGCGCCACCAATGCCGTGACGGGGCTGGTGGACGCGTTGATGGACAGCATTCCCATCGTGTGCCTGACCGGGCAGGTGCCGACGCATCTGATCGGCAACGACGCCTTTCAGGAGGCCGACACGACGGGCATCACCCGGCCGGCGACCAAGCATAACTACCTGGTGAAGAAGTCCGAAGACCTGGCGCGTGTGGTGCACGAGGCGTTCTATGTGGCGCGGTCCGGCCGGCCCGGCCCTGTGGTGATCGACCTGCCGAAGGATATCCTGATCAACAAGGCGCCGTATTCGGAAAAGCCGGAGACGCCGCATCGCAGCTATCGGCCGCAGACGGCGCCGGATGCGGGGCAGATCGCCAAGGCTGTGGCGCTTTTGAAGGGTGCCAGGCGGCCCGTTATCTACACGGGCGGCGGGGTTATCAACGCGGGCGACCGCGCCACGGCGGCGCTGATCAAGCTGGTTCGCAAAACCGGGTTTCCCACCACGTCCACCCTGATGGGTCTGGGCGCGTATCCTTCCAACGACCCGCTGTTCCTGGGCATGCTGGGTATGCACGGCACGTACGAAGCCAACCTTGCGATGCATGGCTGCGACGTGATGCTGAACGTGGGGGCGCGGTTCGATGACCGGGTGACCGGGCGGCTCAATGCGTTTTCACCGGACAGCCGCAAGATCCATATCGATATCGACCCGTCGAGCATCAACAAGAATGTACCGGTGGAGGTGCCGATCATTGCCGACGCCACCTATGCGCTGGAGGCGCTGTGCGACGCGTGGGATGCCGATGACGCCAAGCCGCACACGGCGGATCTGGCCAGCTGGTGGGCTGAGATCGAGGTCTGGCGCGCGGTGAAGTGCTTGAAGTTCACGCAGACGACGGCGAAGGGCGGCATCATCAAGCCGCAGCACGCGATCCAGCGCCTGTATGACATCACGCGCGAGAACGAGGCCAAGACGGGTCAGCAGACCTATATCTCGACCGAGGTGGGCCAGCACCAGATGTGGGCGGCGCAATATTTCCGCTTCGACCAGCCCAATCGCTGGATGACGTCGGGCGGTCTTGGCACGATGGGCTATGGGTTGCCGGCGGCGATGGGCGTGCAGATCGCGCATCCGGAGGCCTTGTGCATCGATATTGCCGGCGAGGCGTCGATCCTGATGAATATTCAGGAAATGGCGACGCTGGCGCAGTATCGGCTGCCAGTGAAGGTGTTCATCCTGAATAACCGTTACATGGGCATGGTAAGGCAGTGGCAGGAGCTGCTTCACGGCAGCCGTTATTCCGAGAGCTACAGCGAGGCGCTGCCAGATTTCGTGAAACTGGCCGATGCCTTTCATGGCGTGGGCATGCGTGCCACCAGCGTGGATGAGTTGGACGACGTGATCCGCGCCATGATTGCCGAGCCGCGGGCGGTGATTGCGGAGATCTGTGTGGATGAGACGGAAAACTGTTATCCGATGATCCCTTCGGGGGCGGCGCATAACGACATGATCCTGGGGCCTGAGCATGGCACCGCGTTGCAGAACGGCCGCGCGGCGGGTCTTACCGATGAAGGGCTGGTGCTGGTCTGATCTGACCGGCGCCGGATAGAAACTCATGGCATATCCCCCCGATCTGACCGTTCGGTCAGCGACGATCGCCGTTCTGGTGGAGAACGAGGCCGGCGTGCTGGCGCGCGTCATCGGCCTGTTTTCCGGACGCGGCTATAACATCGACAGTCTGACGGTGGCGCCGGTTGAAGGCGATGGCGGCCGCAGCCGGATCAACATCGTGACGTCTGGCACGCCAATGGTGATCGAGCAGATCAAGTCCCAGTTGGACCGCCTGGTGCCGGTGCATCGGGTGTCTGATTTGACGCAGGATGGGCCGCATATCGCGCGGGAGATGGCGCTGGTAAAGGTGATCGGTGCCGGCAATCATCGGGCCGAGGCGTTGCGCCTGGCGGATGCGTTTCGCGCCAGGGTGGTGGATGCCACGACCGAGAGCTTCGTGTTCGAGATGACGGGGCAGACGGAGAAGATCGACGCGTTCGTGGATTTGATGCGCCCGTTGGGGCTGGCAGAAGTGTCCCGCACCGGTGTTGCCGCCATCGCCAGAGGCAAAAGGATCATATAAGTCGGTTAATTTGGGGATTCTGACCCAAAAAACTGATAAGAATAAAGTCTTTTTGCTTCTTTTTCTTCAGAAAAAGAAGTTTCTTCACCACCAAAGGACCCTAAAATGCGCGTTTACTACGACCGCGATGCGGACGTGAACCTGATCCTGGCCAAAAAGGTCGCCATCGTCGGCTTCGGCTCGCAGGGCCACGCCCACGCGCTCAACCTGAAGGACAGCGGTGCCACCGAGCTTGTGGTGGCGTTGCGCCCCGGTTCCGTCGGCATCGCCAAGGCGGAGGCCGCCGGTCTGCGCGTGATGGCGCCCGACGAGGCCGCCAAGTGGGCGGATGTTGTGATGGTGCTAACGCCGGATGAAGGCCAGGGCGATCTTTATCGTGACAGCCTTCACGCGAACATGAAGCCCGGTGCGGCTTTGGCCTTCGCGCATGGCCTGAACGTGCATTTCAATCTGCTCGACCCGCGCGCCGATATCGACGTGTTCATGATCGCGCCGAAGGGCCCGGGCCACACGGTGCGTTCGGAATACCAGAAGGGCGGCGGCGTGCCTTGCCTTGTGGCGATCGACAAGGATGTGTCCGGCAATGCGCTAGAGATCGCGCTGTCCTATGCGTCGGCCATCGGTGGCGGTCGCGCGGGCATCATCGAGACGACGTTCAAGGAAGAGTGCGAGACGGATCTGTTCGGCGAGCAGGTGGTGCTGTGCGGCGGCCTGGTGGAACTGATCCGCGCCGGGTTCGAGACGCTGGTCGAGGCGGGCTACGCGCCGGAGATGGCGTATTTCGAGTGCTTGCACGAAGTGAAGCTGATCGTGGATTTGATCTATGAGGGCGGCATCGCCAACATGAACTATTCCATCAGCAACACGGCCGAATACGGCGAATACGTCACCGGCCCGCGCATCGTGACGGCGGAGACGAAGGCCGAGATGAAGCGTGTTCTGACGGACATTCAGTCCGGCAAGTTCGCGCGCGACTGGATGCTGGAGAACAAGGTGAACCAGGCGAGTTTCAAGGCGACGCGCCGGATCAACAACGCGCATCAGATCGAGGAAGTGGGCGAGAAGTTGCGCGCCATGATGCCGTGGATCGCCAAGAACAAGATGGTCGACAAGGCGCGTAACTAAGGCATGTCGGGCAGGGCAAGACACCTCGCGGGTTTTGTCCTGCTCGGTCTGCTGGCCGGGTGTGCTGGGCAGGGGGGCTTTGCCTCCAAGGGCGCCAGCCTGGAGCGCCCGTCGCTGGGGTTGGGAGCGGAGCCGGCCAGCGCGTTCGACAGCCTTCCGGGTTGGCGGAGCGAGCCGGTGCTGCCGGGTGTGCGCGCGTTCGCCGCCGGATGCGGTGAGATGGCCAATCGCGCCATCGCGCCGGCCTGTGCCGCGGTGCGGCGGGCGCCGCCTGCGAGCGAAATGGCGGCGCGGGATTTCCTGCGCGCGCAGTTTCGTCCGGTGTCGCTTGGGTCGGATCGGCTGACGGGATATTTCGAACTGAATCTGGCCGGCACCCGCACGGCGGACCGGGAGCACATGGTGCCGGTGCTGCGCGCGCCTGCCACGCCGACGCAGTTTTCGCGCGCCGAGATTCTGGGTGGCGCGCTTGCCGGGCGCGGGCTTGAGATCGTGTGGCTGCGCAGCGAGGCGGATCTTTACTGGCTACACCTGCAGGGCTCCGGCCGGGTGAGCCTGCCCGATGGCAGGGTGGTTCGGTTGGGCTCGCAGGCGGTGAACGGACGGCCGCATCAAGGCTACGACGCCATGTTCTCGGATCTGCCGATCCCGGGGCACGATATGTCTGGCCCCAGCGTGCGCGCCTGGGGGGATGCGCACCCGGCCGAATTCCGCCGCAACCTGGCGCGGGAGCCCGCGTATGTGTTCTTTCGCGAGACCCAGGGTGCCGCGGATGTGGGGCCGCTTGGCCGCTCGGGCCGGAATTTGGTGCCGATGCTGTCGGTGGCGGTGGACCCGCGGACGACCCCCTTCGGCACCCTGCTGTGGATTGCCGGAAGCAATCCGTCCAGCCGGAAATATCTGCCGCATCTCGTTGTCGCGCACGATATCGGGCCGGCCATCCAGGGGCCGGCGCGGCTTGATCTGTTCTTTGGGTGGGATGCCGAGGCGGAGCAGGCGGCGGGGCACCAATATGCCAGCGCCCAGGTTTGGACGCTGGCACCAAAGTAGCGGTAGCAAGAGATCTTCTTTTTCTGAAGAAAAAGAAACAAAAAGACTTTTAAATTTATGAAGTTTTTTGGTTCTTTTGTTCACAAAAGAACTGCTTCTCTTATTTGTTGCGCCTGAGCACCTCGGGATTGACGGTATAACCGGGGTCGATCGTGCCATCCAGCGTGTCGAGCAGGTTGCGCACCGCGCGCATCGACATCTTTTGGTAGCATTCCCACGCCGCCGCCGCGTTGTGTGGCGCGAGCACCACGTTTGGCAGTTTGAACAGAGGGTTGTCCGGCTGGGGCGGCTCCTGCACCAGAACGTCCAGCCCCGCTGCTTCAAGGGTGCCGTTCGACAGGGCCGCGATCAGCGCCGGCTCGTCCACCAAGCCGCCGCGGGCGGTGTTGATGAGCCAGGCGGTGGGCTTCATGCGGGCCAGGAAATCGGTGTTCACCATCTGCCGCGTGGTGTCGCTCATGGGTAGGTGCAGGCTGATCACGTCCGCTTCCGGCAGGGCCGCCATGAGATCGGGGGCGGGGGTGTGGCCATCTGCCGCGATGCGCGGGGTGGGGAAGGCGGGGTCGCAAACCGAGACGTGCATGCCGAACGCGGCGCAGAGCCGTGCGACGCGGGTGCCGATGCGGCCGTAGCCGACCACCAGCACACGCCGGCCCGCGAGCTCTCGCATGCGGCGGCCTTGCTGCATCATCCAGGTGCCGGCGCGCACGGAGGAGTCCATTTCGATGGTGCGGCGTGCGACAGACAGCATCAGCATCATGGTGTGCTCGGCCACCGACTGGTCGTTGGCGCCGTTGACGACGCCCACGAGCACGCCCTGGCGGGTGCATTGCGGGATGTCGATGAGGTCGTAGCCAACCCCGAAACGGCTGATGACGCGCAGCCTGGCGGCGCCGGCCAGCAGGGTTGCGTCGATCTTTTCGAGGCCGACCATGATTCCGTCGGCCTCGCCGATCGCGGCCGCCAGCTCTTTTTGCATCGGCGGGCCGCGAAAGGCCGTGGTGAGGACGGTGAGCGCGATATCGCGGCGGTCCTCGATCAGCTTCATCGCGTCCGCGTGCAGCGCACGGCAGAGAACGAGCTTGTGCATGGTGTTTCCCCGTTTCTTGGTGCCGCGATGCTTGCACCGTTCCGGGCGCGTCGCTAGCGTCGGCGTATGTTGAATGCTCGCTGCCGTCGTTGTGCTGCCCAGACCGTGCGGACGAACGTCGTTCGTGCGTCTTGCGTGCGGCTGGCGTGCGGCACCGCGCGCATGGGCGCCTCGCTCGGCCTTCTTCTTCGACTTACCCGCCCCTGAGCAATTCGCCGCGTTGTCGCGCGGCTGCTGCTGCAGGGGATACGCCGGGTTCAAGATCGTCGTTCCATAAACGCCCCAAAGGATACTCTCCCTTGGGGCCAACGAGCCCGCAGAGGGCGCCGAGGAAGCCATGAGCATCAATCATCCGAATTTCGGCCGCATCGCCGACGACCGCGTCATCATGTTCGACACCACGCTGCGCGATGGCGAACAGTCGCCGGGGTTTTCCATGAACCTCGCCGAAAAGCTGCGCATGGCCGAGGCGCTGGCGGAACTCGGCGTGGATGTGATCGAGGCGGGTTTTCCCATCGCCTCGCCCGGCGATTTCGAAAGCGTGCAGTCGATCGCGCGCGCCATCAAGGGGCCGGTGATCGCGGGCCTGGCGCGCACCAGCCGCAACGACATCCTGTCGGCGGCCGAGGCGGTGCGGGATGCGGAGCGCCGGCGGATCCATGTGTTCCTGTCCACCTCGCCGCTGCACATGAAATACAAGCTGCGCATGGAGCCGGATGCGGTGCTGCAGCTGGCGATCGATTCCGTGACGCTCGCGCGACAGCATACCGATGACGTGGAGTGGTCGGCCGAGGATGGCAGCCGCACCGAGCCGGATTTTCTGTGCCGTTGCGTGGAGGCGGCCATCAAGGCGGGCGCCACGACAATCAACATACCCGATACCGTGGGCTATGCGCTGCCCGCCGACATGACGCGGATCTTCACTATGCTGCGCGAGCGGGTGCCGGGGGCGGACGGGATCATTTTTTCCACGCACAACCATAACGATCTGGGCCTGGCCGTGGCCAACACGCTGGCCGCCGTGGCCGCCGGCGCGCGGCAGATCGAATGCACGATCAACGGCATCGGCGAGCGCGCGGGCAACGCGGCGCTGGAGGAGGTGGCCATGGCGATCCGCACCCGCCCGGACGCGGTGCCGTGCCGCACCGGGATCGTGACCGAGCGGATCATGATGACGTCCAAACTGCTCAGCACCATCACCGGGTTCGACGTGCAGCCGAACAAGGCCATCGTGGGGCGCAACGCCTTTGCGCATGAGAGCGGCATTCACCAGGACGGCGTGCTGAAGAATGCCGCCACGTATGAGATCATGACGCCCGAGAGCGTGGGCCTGACCAAGAACAGCCTGGTGATGGGCAAGCATTCCGGCCGCGCCGCGTTTCGCGACAAATTGCGGGCGCTGGGATACGGCGAAATGGGCGACAACCAGATCAACGACGCGTTTCGTCGGTTCAAGGATCTCGCGGACCGCAAGAAGGTTGTCTACGACGACGATATCTCGGCTTTGGTGGACGACGAGATCGTGCGGGGCCATGACCGCATCCGTTTCGTGGCGCTGGATGTGCAGGCGGGGTCGCGCGGCCCCGCGAGGGCGCAGCTGGAGCTCGAGATCGACGGGACGGCGCATGCCGCCGAAGCGTCTGGCGATGGGCCGGTGGATGCCACGTTCACGGCGATCCAGGCGATCTTTCCGCACGAGGCCCGGCTTGTGCTGTTCAGCATCGGCGCGGTGACGGAGGGCACCGATGCGCAGGCGCGCACCACCGTGCGGCTGGAGGAGGCGGGCAAGACGGTGGACGGCCAGGGGGCGGACACCGATACCATCGTGGCCGCCACGCGGGCGTATCTGCACGCGCTGAACAAGCTGCTGGTCAAGCGCGCGCGGACCGAGCCCGAGGCGCTGTCGGCCTGAGCTACGGCGCGCGGAACGGCCAATAGCGCAGATCGGCTGGCAGATCCGGCCAGCCGGTCAAAGCGTGGGCGATGTATCGCACGTCGTAGACGAACACGCCGAGCTGGGGGATGCCGCCCCAGGCCCAGAGCCATGGCACACAGAGCCAGATCCCCAGGATCACAGCTGCGTGCCGGTCTGTGAACGTGGCCAGGAAGCGCTCGTCCAGCAGCCAGAAGGCGCAGATCAGAGGGAAGGCGGTGATGGCGAAGACCCGCGTGGAGTCCTCCACCACCGGGAGCAGGGACAGGATGAACAGCAGTCCGGCAAAGAAGGGCCAGGCGCGGCGGCCGCGGTCGGCGTATTGGATCGCCAGCAGCCAGCCGATGCCAAAAATGGCGTAGATGACGAAGAACCATGCTTTGGCGAAGTTCAGCAGCATGCTGTCCAGATGCGATATCAGCCAGACGAGGCGTCCGGAGTTCACGACCACGCCGGCCTGGGCGAAGATGGCGAACAAGGCGAGTTTCCCCGCCACGACGCCGCCGAGCAGCGCCAGGGGAAAGCGGATTGTGGACAGGGATGCGCCTGACTTGCTGCCTGATGCGCCGCCTTGGCGGCGTTCGAGCAAGCGGGCGATCAGCAGGCCGCCCGACGCGAACGCGCCTTGCTCGAAATGCTGCATGCCGAGGGCCACGCCGATGGCGAAGACCACGGCTGACCGGCGGGGCCAATAGAGCGCCAATACCATGAGGAACAGCGTGGCGGAGTCGTATCCGACCCAGAAATACGGCGTGGCGGAGACGGGAAGGACGAAGAAGAAGATCAACGCCAGTCGCGCCTGGCGCTCCGGCAGCCGGAGGATCGCGAGCCGCACGAAGAGGAATGTGGTGGCCAGGGCCAGCGAGAGGTTCAGCAGGAAATAGGTGGTGGGGCCGGTGGCGCCCACGGCCCAGGCGACGAAGGGGCCCAGCCAGTTCCAGAACAGGTAGTGGTCGTTGGGATGGGTGAAGGGGTTGGCGAAGGGGTTGGCGGCGATGCGCAGGAACATGTCCTGGCCGGGATAGGCCCAGATGCCGGTCTTGAAGATCATGACGGCGAACAACGCGGCCGCGAGGTGCCAGAGCTTGCAGGTGAAGGCGAAACGTTCGATCCGGCGGAGAAGAAACATGATTGATCCAGCCGACATGTTGTGACGCAACGCAGGGACGCGACACGGATCGCACGATCAGTCGCACAGCAACATTCGCTAACACCGTGACGGTCTTGTGTCATGCCGCCCCCGGCGTCGTGGCCCCGGCCGCGCCCGGCCATTCCGGATCGGCTCTTGCCGCATTTGGCCGCCGGGGCTAAGCCTCCGGCTTGATCCGACGTTGACGCATCCCCCGCGGCAGACGCGCACGCCTTGTTCGCAAGAAGGTTTTCTCATGTTCTCTCGCATGCTTGGCTTCATGTCAGCCGACATGGCCATCGATCTCGGCACGGCGAACACGCTCGTCTACGTCAAGGGCCGCGGCATCGTGCTCGACGAGCCGAGCGTGGTGGCGATCGCCGACGTTCGCGGCAAGAAGATGGTTCTGGCCGTGGGCGAGGAGGCCAAGCAGATGCTGGGGCGCACGCCCGGCAACATTCAGGCGATCCGGCCGCTGCGCGACGGGGTGATTGCCGACTTCGAGGTTGCCGAGGAGATGATCAAGCATTTCATCCGCAAGGTGCATAACCGCCGGGGTTTCGCCTCGCCGATGATCATCGTCTGCGTGCCGTCGGGGTCCACGGCCGTTGAGCGCCGCGCCATTCAGGAGAGCGCCGAAAGTGCGGGGGCGCGCAAGGTTCTGCTGATCGAGGAGCCGATGGCGGCGGCGATCGGGGCCGGGCTTCCGGTGACGGAGCCGTCCGGCTCGATGGTCGTCGATGTCGGCGGAGGGACCACCGAAGTGGCCGTGATTTCGCTCGGCGGGATCGTCTATTCCCGCTCGGTGCGGGTGGGCGGCGACAAGATGGACGAGGCGATCATCTCGTACATACGCCGCAACCATAACCTGTTGATCGGCGAAAGCTCCGCCGAGCGCATCAAGATGGATATCGGTGCCGCGATCGCCGGGTATGACGGCGAGGAAGGCCCGTTCCGCGAGGTCAAGGGCCGCGACCTCATGAACGGTGTGCCGCGCGAGGTGTTGGTGAGCCAGCGCGAGATTGCCGAAAGCTTGGCCGATCCCGTGACGCAGATCGTGGAGGCCGTGAAGGTGGCGCTCGAGAACACGCCGCCGGAACTCGCCGCGGATATCGTGGACAAGGGGATCGTGCTCACGGGGGGCGGCGCGCTGCTGTATCGTCTCGACCAGGTGTTGCGTGACGCCACGGGGCTGCCGGTGGTGGTGGCGGAGGACGCGCTGCAATGCGTGGCGCTGGGCACCGGCCGGGCGCTAGAGGAGATGAAGCGCCTGCGTAACGTGCTGACCTCGATGTACTGAAATATCCGTGAGCTAGGCGGTGTTGCTCGATATTCGCGCAACATGGTGCAACATGAAGTGAGGACTCCGGAGGTCCTTTGCTTTAAGGTTAAGAACCGCTGCACTCGTGAGGGTGCGATGGGTTTTTTCTGCCGGCGCGCGAGGGCGAACCCTCTCGTGTCCCATTTGCCCAAGGACGTGCGCGCCAGTGATAAGGCTGTCCATCCCCGTTCGCCAGGCACTGGCAAAGCTGACCTTGCCGGTGCTGATCGCTGCCGCGTTCGGCCTCATGCTGTTGGGCAAGGCCGACACGGTGCTGGCCGAACGCGCCCGCATGGCGGTGGCGGACGCGCTGGCGCCGCTGTATGGCGTGTTGGCCGAGCCGTTGGCGAACGTTCATCGTGCGATCGACAATACGCGCGAAATGTTGACGATCTATGAAGACAACACGCGCCTGCGCGAAGAGAACGACCGTCTTCGTCGCTGGCAGTCCGTGGCGCTGGCGCTGGATGCCGAAAACACCACGCTGAAGGCCAATCTGCGTTGGGTGCCGGACCCCACCCCCAGCTATGTGACGGCGCGCGTGGTGGCCGATGCCGGCGGCGTCTATGCCCGCGCCGTGCTGCTGTCGACTGGGCCCAACCACAGCATCGTCAAGGGGCAGATCGCGCTGGACGACCGCGGGCTCGTGGGTCGGGTGACCGAGCTGGGCGCCCGTTCGGCGCGGGTGCTGCTGCTGACCGACATGAACAGCCGCATTCCGGTGATCCTGGAGGGCAGCCGGGCACGGGCCATGCTGTCCGGCACCAACGGGGTGCGGCCGCGGCTGATGTTCTGGCCCGAGGGCGTGCAGCCCATCGAGGGCGAGCGCGTGGTGACCAGCGCCGAGGCCAACGCGTTCCCGGCGGGGCTGCCGGTGGGTGTGGTGCACTACAACGCCAGCAACGTGGCCGAGGTGGAGCCGCTGGCGCGTCTCGACCGCCTGGAGGTGGTGCGGCTGTTCGACTACGGCATGCGCGGCGTGCTGCCGCCGGAATCGGCGATCGCGCGGTCGAACTCGGAAAAGACCATGTTCGGCGCCGATAAAAAGAAATGAATCTCGAGCGCCATCCCGGCATCCGGCCGCGGCAGAGCATCTGGCGCCGTCTGGACATGGCGGCGCGGCGGGCCTTTCCGGCCTGCGTGATCTGCGTGGTGCTGCTGATCACAGCGTCCCCGCTGGGGTTGCCCGGCCAGGTGGAATTGCAGGCCTCGGCGGCGTTGTGCTGCGTGTTTTTCTGGTCGCTGTTTCGCCCGGCCTCCATGTCGCCGGTGGCGGTGTTCCTGATTGGGCTGCTGACCGATCTTTTGGGCTATGCGCCGCCCGGCGTGAGCGTGCTGACGCTTCTGCTGGCGCACGGCATGGCGCTGCGCTGGCGGCGTAACCTGGTGCGGCTGGGGTTTCTGGCGGTGTGGGTGTCGTTCGTCGCGGTGGCGATCGGGGCTTCGGCGCTGGGCTGGGCGCTGACTTCGCTGCTGACCTTTCGCCTGTTGCCGCCGGGCGAGGCGATGTTTCAGGCCGCCCTGTGTGCCGGGCTTTACCCGGTGCTGGCGGTGGTGCTGACCCGGGCGCATCAGACGCTGGCGGAACCCGAACATGCGTGACGCCCGATGAAGCGCGAAACCAAGCGGTCAGGCGTTTTCACGAGGCGCGCCCTGCTGATCGGCGGCGCGCAGATCGCGGCGCTCGGCGCGTTGGGTGCGAAGCTCTATCAGGTGCAGGTCGTCGAAGGCGGCCGCTATGCCACGTTGGCTGAGACCAACCGCATTTCGGCCCGGCTGATCGCACCGCCGCGCGGCCGGCTGCTCGACCGAGCGGGCGCGCTGGTGGCCGGCAACCGGCTGAACTGGCGCGCCTTGCTGATCGCCGAGCAGACCGGCGACGTGGCGGCCACGTTGGAGAATTTCTCCCGCATCGTGCCGCTGGCCGATCACGAGCGTGCCCGGATCGAGCGGGATCTGCGCCGGCATCGCCGGTTCATTCCGATCACCATCCGGGAATTCCTGTCCTGGGAGGACATGGCGACGATCGAGGTGAACGCGCCGGAACTGCCCGGCATCCTCGTCGATGTCGGCACCACGCGGCTGTATCCGTTCGGGCCGGCCTTGGCCCATATCGTGGGCTACGTGGCGCCGCCGAACGAGGCCGACGTGGCGGAGGACACCATGTTCGCGCTGCCCGGCATGCGCGTGGGCCGCGCCGGGGTGGAGAAGTTCCACGATCAGAATCTGCGCGGGCGGGCAGGGGCGGTGCAGCTCGAGGTCAACGCCGTGGGCCGCGTGATCCGCGAGCTCGACCGCCAGGAAGGCACCCAGGGCCAGGATATCGGGCTGACCATCGACACCGACCTGCAACGCTCGGTGCTGGACAGGCTGGGCGATGAGAGCGCCTCGGCCGTGGTGATGGACGCGCGCAACGGCGAGATTCTGGCGATGTCGACCAATCCGTCGTTCGACCCCAGCCTGTTCAACTCGGGCGTCTCGCAGGCGCAGTGGGCGGAATGGACGAAGAACCGCAAGGCGCCGCTGATCAACAAGGCGTCGTCCGGTCTGTATGCGCCGGGCTCCACGTTCAAGATGGTGGTGGCGATGGCGGGGCTGGAGGCGAAGGCGATCTCGCCCTACGACAGCGTGAGCTGCCCCGGCTACCTCGATTTCGGCGATCGCCGCTATCACTGCTGGTCGAAATACGGCCACGGAACCATGAACCTGCGCGACGGCATCAAGAATTCCTGCGACGTTTATTTCTACGAGGTGGCGCGTCGCACCGGCATGGACCGGATCGCCGCGATGGCCAACCGGTTTGGGCTGGGCGTGCCGCTGGCCGTGGAGCTGCCCGGCACCCGCAGCGGTTTCATGCCCACCCGTGCGTGGCGCCAGGCGCAGGGCAAGGCGTGGAACATCGGCGACACCATCGTATCGGGCATCGGCCAGGGCTACATGCAGCTGACCCCGCTGAGCCTGGCCACCATGACCGCGCGGCTTGCCACCGGCCGGGCCGTGCAGCCGCATCTGACGCGCACGATCGGCGGGGTGCTGCAGCCGGGCGCCAAGGCCGAGGACTGGCCGTCGCTCGGCCTGTCCGAAAAGGCGTTGCACGCGGTGCGTGACGGCATGTGGGCGGTGGTGAACGAACAGGGCGGCAGCGGCCCGCTGGCGCGGCTTGCCATGCCCGGCGTGCAGATGGCGGGCAAGACCGGCTCCGCGCAGGTGCGCAACGTGACGCGCGAACAACGCGAGCGCGGCTACAAATCGGAAAACCTGCCATGGGAATTCCGGCCGAACGCGTTGTTCGTGGCCTATGCGCCGGCGGATGCGCCGCGTTACGCGATGGCGCTGGTGGTGGAGCACGGCAATGCCGGCGCCGCCGCCGCCGCCCCCATCGCGCGTGACATCATGACCGACGTTCTGACCCGGGACCCCGCCGGCCGGAAGGATACACCGAGCCAGCGCGTGGCCGACGCGGCGCCACGGCCTCAGACATCGACATCTACATCGACATCGGCACCGAAAGGCGCGTCGCAATGAGCGTGATGGAGCGCCGGCTGATACGCGAGGCCTCGTTCGGGCTCACGTCGAAATTCTGGCAGATCAGCTGGATCTACGTGGTGTTGCTCTGCCTGCTCGCCTCGGTGGGCTACGTGGCGCTGTATTCCGCGGCCGGGGGCTCGCCCGAGCCCTACGCGTCGCGCCACATCCTGCGATTCGGATTCGGGCTGACGCTGATGCTGTCCATCGCCTTGGTGGATATACGCTTCATCGCCCGCCTGTCGTGGCTGGCCTATGCTGGATGCGTGGTTCTGTTGGTGTTGGTGCTGAAGATGGGGCATTCCGGCAAGGGCGCCATGCGCTGGATCGACATCGGCGGGATGCAGTGGCAGCCGAGCGAGCTGATGAAGATCGCGCTGATTCTGGCGCTGGCGCATTGGTTTCACAAGGCGTCCTGGGAGCGGATGGGCAATCCGCTGTTTTTGATCCCGCCGGCGCTGGCGGTGCTGGTGCCCGTGGGGTTGATCCTGAAGGAGCCCAATCTGGGAACCGCCGTCATCACCGCGGTGGTGGGGTTCAGCATCTTTCTGGGCGCGGGGCTGCGCTGGTGGAAGGTGCTTTTGCTGATCGGCTGCGTGGGCGCGGCGGCCCCCGTGGCCTATAATCATCTGCACGATTATCAGCGCGCCCGGATCACCACGTTCATGAGCCCGGAGAGCGATCCGCTGGGGGCCGGCTACAACATCATCCAGTCCAAGATCGCGCTGGGCTCGGGCGGCATGTGGGGCAAGGGCTTCCTGCAGGGCACCCAGGGGCATTTGAACTTTTTGCCGGAAAAGCAGACTGATTTCATCTTCACGATGCTGGCGGAGGAGTTCGGCCTCGTGGGCGGCCTGGCGCTGATGGGACTGCTGGGCCTGCTTATCGTGGGCGGCATGCTGATGGCGCTGCGATGTCGCCACCAGTTCGGCCGGCTGGTGGCGCTGGGGATCAGCATGAACTTCTTCATGTATGTGGTTGTGAACGTTGCCATGGTGATGGGCGCCATTCCGGTGGGCGGGGTGCCGTTGCCGCTGGTATCGCATGGTGGCACGGCCATGATCACCGTGATGATCGGCATGGGGCTGCTGATGTCGGTGCATGTTCACCGCGATGTGGAGTTCGGCGACGGCCGCGACGAGATCTGATTCTCGGCGCTTACGGTTGCGTTAGATCATGATGCGTTTGGGTTGATTAACCCGAACGCATAAACATGATCGATCAAACAAGAGTAGAGCGTGATGATTTGCTTCTACTCAAAATCATCACGCTCTAGAACGGCGTCCTTGAGCGCGGCCGTGGCCTTGTCCAGCGTATCGAGGATCAGTTTTGCGTCGCGCTGGACGGCGGGGTCTTGGTGATCGGACAGGCGTTCGGCCAGCATCATCGCCGGCGACATGATGTTGCGCAGGGTGTGGGCCAGAGTGCGGATCGCCTGCCGTGTGGCGGGATCGGTTTCCATGGGTCAGGCCGCGGCCTTTTTGCGGATCGCGGCGCCACGGCCGGCTTCGAACAGGTTGGCGATGAAGGCGTCGCCGGCGTTGAACTTCGACGAGATCGGCAGGGCGGACAGCACTTCGTCGGCCCCGTGCGAGGTGACCCGGATGCTGGCGGGCAAGGCCTGCAGTTCCGCCTCCAGCACGCCGTGACACGCGATCTCGGTGAGGCGGTTCATGATTTCGGCGGGGGTTGTGGGCACGCCGCGGCGGATGGCGGTCTGGGCGCGGATGACCACGAGCGCGTCGGGCAGGTCGGGCTGCAACAGGAACCGCAGGGGCGGGTTGCCGGAGAAGCCGCCGTCCCAATACGCGCGACCGTCGATCGAGACGGCGTGAAAGACCAAGGGCAGGCAGCACGACGCCATCAGGGTGTCGGCCGTGATCTCAGCATTGGTCCAGGTTTTGGCCTCGCCGCTCTCGACGTCGGTGGCGGCGATGGCGAGTGGTATGGCGCTGGGGTGGCGAAGTGCCGCGATGTCCAGCACGTCGTCGATGACGGGGCGAAGCGGGTTGTGGCCGAAGGGGTTGATCTGGGAGGGGCTGAACAGGCGCAGCGCCGCCTCCATGCCCTGGAAGGCCAAATTGTTCGACAGGTCCCAGCCCCAGAGCCAGCGCTCCATCGGGCCGTTCTGCATGGGGTTCAGGGCATTGGCGGTGCGCACCCTGTCCCACAGCTTGCGCATCTCGCGGCGCGCGCCGTCTGGGCCGCCTTTGACGAGGCCTTGCACCAGCATGGCCGCCAGAAGGGCACCGGACGACACGCCGGCGACCCGATCGACGATCAGGCCATCCTCGAGCAGCCTGTCCAGCACGCCCCACGCATAGGCGCCGTGGACGCCGCCACCTTGAAGGGCCAAGGCGGTCTTGTTTTGATGGTTCATGCGAGCGTTCTAGACGTGAATCCGGGTGAGGCGCCAGCGACCACGCGCCGTGGCGGGGTGCATCAGGTTGACGTGGCGCGCACGCTGGCCTTATAAGCCGCTCCCTTGACCAACCGGGCCGGGAAACCGTGCCGGGAAAGCGTGCCTATCCTTGTGTGTGCAGTGCCTGCCGCACGCCATCATATCGTTTTCTGGAGTGCCGTTGTGAAGCGCACGTATCAACCGTCCAAACTCGTCCGCAAGCACCGGCATGGTTTCCGCGCCCGTATGGCCACCGTTGGCGGCCGAAAGGTTCTGGCCAACCGTCGCGCCAAGGGTCGCGCGAAGCTCTCGGCCTGAAACTGCATTGCGGGGTTGGCCGATGGCACCCGCTGCACTCCCGGATTTAACGCCTTATCCGCCGCTGGAGCACCTGAAGCGGCGCACCGAGTTTTTGCGTGCCGCTTCCAAGGGGCGCAAGGCCGCGGTGCATGGGCTGGTTCTGCAGGCCTTGCCGCGCGAGGAGGGCCATGCCGCCCGGATCGGTTTCACCGTGACGAAGAAGGTGGGCAATGCCGTGATCCGCAATCGGACGCGCCGGCGGTTGAAGGAAGCGGCACGGTTGCTGTTGCGGGACCAGAAGGTGTCGTGCGTCGATCTGGTTCTGATCGGGCGGGATACCACGCGCGGCCGGAAGTTCGTCGATCTGATGGACGATCTGCGGCGTGCGCTCGCCAAGCTCGGCGTTTCGTGACCGTTTCGCGAAATCCGGTCGTGCCTCTTCTGGCCGGCGCGGTGAGGGCGTATCAGCTGACGTTGCGCGGCGTGATCGGTGGGCATTGCCGGTTCGAGCCGAGTTGCAGCCACTACGCCATCGAAGCTTTGCACGCGCATGGCGCCCTGCGCGGATCTGCTCTTGCCACGCGGCGCATCTTGCGCTGCAACCCATGGAACGCCGGCGGGTTCGACCCAGTGCCTGAACCCTGCGTGCCTGCCTGCATCCCACAAACCCCCTCACAAGGCCGGACGGCACCCTGATGGACCAGAAACGCCTGATGCTGGCGATCGCGATGTCGGTCGCCATTCTCCTTGGTTTCCAGCTGCTTATGCCAAAGCGCCCGGTGCCCACCCAGGTGGCCGGCACCGAGCTCAGCGCGCCGAAATCGCCGGATTCCACGCCCACGTCCGGACCGTCGGCGACACCGGCCGCCGTCGCCGGAAGCACGCCGCCCAGCGCCGCGGGGGCCGCGGCGACAGACCAGGGCGCCATTCTGCGCGACGCCCCGCGTGTGAAGTTCACCGGCCCGCGTGTGCAGGGCAGCATCAGCCTGCTCGGCGCACGGATCGATGACCTGGTGCTGCGCGACTACCGCGACACCATTGCGCCCGACAGTCCGCTGGTTCGCCTGTTGGAGCCGCGCACCGAGGCGCAGCCTTATTATGTGCAGTTCGGCTGGACCGCGGCCCCCGGCACCACGGTAGCGCTGCCCGGCAATGACACGGTCTGGACCGCGTCGGGCGAGTTGTCCGCCACCAGCAAGCTGACGATGGCGTGGAACAACGGGGCCGGCCTCGATTTCCAGATCGTGCTGGGGCTCGATGACAATTTCATGTTCACCGTGGACCAGCGCGTGGCGAATTCCGGTGTCGGCCCGGTCTCGCTGCACCCTTTCGCCCGTATCCGGCGTGACTACACCCCGGTGACGGAGGGGTATTACATCCTGCATGAGGGCCTGATCGGCGTGCTCGACGGCAAGCTGAAAGAGATCAAGTACAGCGACGCCAAGTCCGACGGCGACAAGAAGCGCGGCCTTGCGTTCGAGAGCACCGGCGCCGGCGGTTGGGCCGGATTCACCGATAAATACTGGCTGACCGCGCTGGTGCCCGACCAGGCGGTGCCGTCGGTGGCGTCGTATCGGCATATCTCTGATAGCGGCGATCGTTATCAGGTCGATTTCGTGACCAAGGATCCGCAGACCGTGGCGCCGGGCGCCAATGCCGTGCTGAACACGCGGCTTTTCGCCGGTGCCAAGGAGGTGCGGCTGCTCGACCGCTACGAGGCGGACGCGCATGTGCCGAGCTTTGACAAGGCGGTGGATTTCGGGTGGTTCTACTTCATCACCAAACCGTTCTTTTACGCGATCGACTTCCTGAACGGGTTCCTTGGCAATTTCGGCCTGGCGATTTTGGTGTTCACGCTGGGCCTGAAGCTGTTGTTCTTTCCGCTTGCCAACAAATCCTATCGCTCGATGAGCAAGATGAAGCTGCTGGCGCCGAAAATGACGGCGCTGCGGGAGCAGTACAAGGACGAGCCGGCCAAGCTGCAATCGGCGATGATGGGCCTCTACAAGACGGAGAAGGTGAATCCGGCCAGCGGCTGCCTGCCGATGATCATTCAGATCCCGGTGTTCTTCTCGCTCTACAAGGTGATTTTCGTGACCATCGAAATGCGGCACGCGCCGTTCTTCGGGTGGATTCACGATCTGTCGGCGGTGGACCCGACCAACGTGTTCAACCTGTTCGGTCTGCTGCCGTTCGATCCGTCGGTGTATTCGCATTACCTGCATCTGGGTGCGTGGCCGCTCATCATGGGCGTGACGATGTATTTCCAGCAGAAGCTGAACCCGCCGCCGCCGGACCCCACCCAGGCGAAGCTGTTTCAGTTCATGCCGATCATCTTCACCTTCATGCTGTCGAGCTTCCCGGCTGGGCTTGTGATCTATTGGAGCTGGAACAACTCGCTGACGATTTTGCAGCAGACGCTCATCATGCGGCGCACGCGCCTTGCGGCCCCCAATGCCGCACGCGTGCCGGCGGTGAAATCCTGACCGAGCTTCTGACCAACCCGTTCGAGAAGACACCCGAACAGGCGGAAGCCGACCGGCTGGCCGCGATCGAGGCGGGCCGGCTGCTGTTTGCGGCGCAGTGCGACTTTTTCTTCGCGTCGCAGCGTCTGGACCAGCTGCCGCCGGCGGGGCTGCCGGAGGTGGCGTTCGCCGGACGGTCGAATGTCGGGAAATCCTCGCTGGTGAACGCGCTGACGGGGCGCAATTCGCTGGCGCGGATTTCGGCCCAGCCCGGGCGGACCAAGCAGTTGAATTTCTTCAATCTTGGCGGCCGTCTCACGCTCGTGGACATGCCTGGCTACGGCTATGCCGTGGCCACCAAGGAGGTGAAGGAAGACTGGCAGGGGTTGATGTTCAACTATCTGCGCGGCCGGACCACGCTGCAGCGCGTGATACTGCTGCTCGATGCGCGCATCGAGGTGAAGGACAACGATCTGGCCGCCATCGGCACGCTCGACCGTGCGGCCGTGCTTTATCGCATCGTGCTGACTAAGGCGGACAGCGTGAAGCCGCAGGACCTTATCCGCAAGCAGGCGGAGATCCAGGCTTTGGCGCGCAAGCATCCCGCCGCGTTGTCGGACATCCTGACCACCAGCAGCGCCACCGGGCTTGGCATTGCCGAATTGCGGGCCGATCTGGCGGCGTTGGGCAATCCGGCCTGAACTGGCCGCGGCGCGCCTGCCTTCCTTGACCGGCGCGGCCCGAGCACGCAAAACGCCAGGGCAGACGTGCCACGCCACCGGCTGGATGGGACCGCCTTATGACCGAGATCGTCGACGACTTCGAATCCCCGCCGCATGAGACCGCCGCAGAGCAGGCCCGGATCCTCGTTCACGCCTTGCCGTTTCTGCGACGCTATGCCGGTGCCACCATCGTGGTGAAATATGGCGGGCACGCGATGGGCGAGGAGCATCTGGCGCAGATGTTCGGCCGCGATATCGCACTTTTGAAGCAGGTTGGCATGAACCCGGTGGTGGTGCATGGCGGCGGCCCGCAGATCAATTCCATGCTCAAGCGCCTCGCGATCACCTCCACCTTCGTGGATGGCCTGCGCGTGACGGATGCCGCGATGGTTGAAGTGGTGGAGATGGTGCTTGCCGGCACCGTCAATAAAATGGTGGCGGGGCTGATCAACCAGGCCGGTGCGCTGGCCGTGGGGATCTGCGGCAAGGATGGCGGCCTCATCCGCGCCCGCAAGCTGCAGCGGACGGCGATCGACCCCGGCAGCCGGATTGAGCGTGTGCTGGATCTCGGCTTCGTGGGCGAGCCGGAGCATGTGGATGTGCGCGTGATCCATGCGTTGACGGGCGCGGGGCTTATTCCCGTGATTGCGCCGGTGGGCGTGGGCGGCGATGGGCAGACCTATAACATCAACGCCGACACGGTGGCCGGTGCGGTGGCCGGCGCCCTTGGCGCGACGCGGCTTTTGATGTTGACGGACGTGCCGGGGGTGCTGGACAACAACAAGGTTCTGATCCCGGAGATGACAGTGGCCGAGGTGGCCGCCGGCATTGCGAGCGGCATGATCAGCGGTGGCATGATCCCAAAAGTTGAAAACTGCGTCGAGGCGGTCAAACGCGGTGTCAAGGGCGCGGTGATCCTCGATGGCCGTCAGCCGCATGCCTGTTTGCTGGAGCTGTTCACCGAAGGCGGTCCGGGTACCATCATTCGGCCTTGATGGGCCCCATCTGACGCATTGCGGGCGTATCCGGCGCCTGGTTGGGGACATTGGTCACCAATGCGGCGCCGATGCGGACCAGGAAATCCACCTGCCAGTGCATTTCTTCCGGTGTGAGGGAGAAGCCGCCGGTGGCGTTGGCCGGCATGACGGCTTCGGGCGGGAGCCGGAGCAACAGGCTTTGCAACGTTCCGGCGCATGCCATCGACATGCCCGCCCGCCAGATCAGACTGACCAGTCCCTTGGTGCTGCGCAGTGTGCTGGCGCGTTCCACCACCACGGCGGCCACACAGCCGGCCACGGCGAGCATGGCGATGCACATCCGCACCTCGCCCCGCCGTGCCGCTGCCACCAGCGCCTCCTCATTGAGCTCGCCGGCCTGGACCATTTTCTGGGCCAGGGCCACGGCCTCATCGAGGCTGGGCGGTCTTGGACTGAGCGGAGGCTGACGCACGGCCTGCTCGGCGAGTTTGGAGGCCAGTCGCGAGGCGATGTCGCGCGCCAGGGCCGGAGGCAAATCGACGCGCAGCGCGAGGTCTGCCAGCGCATCGTGCACCGCGAATTCGGCGAGGGCGCGCGAGGCGGCTTCCGACAGATGCGGCCTGCGCGCCAGCCCCACCTGCCATTTCGGCTGGTCCACCGCGGACGCGATCAGGCGGTCGAGCGCTGCTTCGCTGATGGCGGAGGTTTGATTGCCCAAAAGCGCCGTGATGGCGTCTACATCGCCGTCGGCTGCGATCCGGTCGGCCACGCGGGCGGCGAGGTAGGGGCGCCTGGCCACGGAGATCAACGTGGTGGGTCCGACCGGCTCGGCCACCAGTGCCAGGAGATCGTCGGCGTTGAGCAGGGGGGAGAGCCGGATGATGGGATCGGACACCGCCACGCACGGGTCGTGCGCCAGCTGCAAGATGAGGGCGCGCGGCGCGTGGGGCATCTCCTTGAGCACTTCGGCGATCGCCATGCGCACGCGCAAGGCCTCGTCCGCCACGAGGGTGGTCAGCGCCGACATGGCCAGGGACTCGAGCGGCGCCATCTGGGCGTGGGGCAGGCCGGGCAGCAGCAGCGCCAGACGATGCGCCAGCAAGGCCCGGACGCGCTCGTCGGGGTCGCCGATCATGCGATGGAGCAGCTGGCCCGTGGCGGCCGGGTTGATGGCCAGCGCCGCGCGCACCGTGACCGACGGGTCCTGGGCCATCGCGGCCAGGATCGCCTCGGATGCCGTGGGGTCTGAGGCCAGCTTAACCTTGTGCCGTTCGTTCAGTTCGAGCGCGGCTGCGACCTGCGTTCCGATCAAGGCGTGTCCTCCGTGTGGGAGACGCGCCAGTGCCCACGTCCGGATCGTTTGACCTTATACATGGCCTGGTCCGCGCGTTGCACCAGCGTGTCCACATCCTCGCCACGCCCGGGCCAGCGTGTGGCGATGCCGATGGACATGGTGAGCGGCGGCGCCAGCGGAGTGCCGAGATGCTGGACAAGAGGCGGCCCTTCCACCCGAAGCTGCTCGGCGCGTTCGGCGGCCGAGAAATCGTCGGTGGAATCGAGCCAGATGGCGAACTCATCGCCCCCCAGACGGGCTACGAGATCCTGGGCGCGGACCACGGAGCTCAGGATGGACGCGGTGAGGATCAATGCTTCGTCTCCCACATCGTGGCCGCTGCTGTCGTTCAGGGCCTTGAAATTGTCGAGATCGATGAAGAGCAGCGAGCCGGGGGTGCCGTCTCTCTCCAGCCGGTCCAGCCTGCGGCCCATTTCCTCGAAGAAAGCGCGGCGGTTGAGCAGGCCGGTGAGCGGATCGGTCCGTGCCTGGCGGGCCATTTCACGCTGGATGGCCTCGTGTTCGAGGATGACGCGCACAAGGCCGGTGGCGGAAGACGCCAGAACCATGTCGTCTGAATCAAGGCCACGCCCGCCCACCGGGCGCCACAGGGCCAACCCGGCTTGGTCGCCGAAGCGGGTTTCGCACGGGCAGACCAGCACCACGTGGCCATCGGCGGATGTTGCCTGCGCCGGCTCGCTCAGGCGTTTCTCAAGCAATGTCAGTGCTTTGTAGAGCACGCCCGTGATGCCTGTGCCGGTTTGGTGCATGACGGTGGGCAGCACGCCGTCGCCCGCCATGTCCACCACCGCGGCACCTTCCAGCCCCATGCCGGTGGTGACCGATTCCAGAACCACCTGCATCATGCGGGGTGCGAGCACCTCCTGACGCATGCGGCACAGGATATGGTCCAGCATCTCGCCGCGCCGCAGCGAGGTGGCGATCGTGGCGTCGTGCCCATCCTGTTCCGAGATATCCTGCCCCAGGCCGCGGGCGCCGATGATTTGGCCCGCCTCGTCCAGCAACGGGGCGGCGGAGAACGAGAAGCAGACGCTGCCGCCATCCGGCCGCCGCAGCCAGGTGCGCCGGCCGCGCACCGCGCCCAGGGGCCGGAACGGGTTGAAGCCTTGCGAAAAGCGGCTTCCGGCCAGGATGGTCTCGGCCTCCTGCCCGATAAGGCTGGCGACCGGCCAGCCGAAGGTGGGGTCTGGCGCGAGAAAGACGAACCGGCCGTCCCGGTCCGTCTCGAAGGCGAGATCGCACGACATCGTTGCGAAATCCCGCCAGCGCTGGCGGCTTTGCAACAGGGCGGACCGCAGCGGGTCGGGGCCTTTGCCGATCTGGAGACCAAGATGCGACGGGCCGCTGCCCTGCTGCAGCAGACTGTCCAGCACGTGTTCGGCGGCACCGCTATGCGGTTCGGGTGCGGAAGGGTCGAACGTGGCGGAGATATGGTTCATGCTGGCCCGGCTGTGATGCTGAGGGCATTTCACAGGAAAAGAGTAAACGAAGCGTAAGCGTGGGCGGGTTATTTGGGGTTATCGTGGAATTGACACCGGGGCGTGGGCTGCACATGGTCCGCGCGACATAGACGAGGCAGTTCCATGACCGACCCCACGCTGCAATCCACCATCGAAACCCTGTGGGACGGGCGGGACGCGCTGCGGCCCACCACGACCGGTGCCGCGCGTGAGGCGGTGGAGGCGGCGCTGGCGGCGCTCGAATCGGGCGAGATGCGGGTGGCGGAGCCCACCGCTTCGGGCTGGGTTGTGAACGAATGGCTGAAGAAGGCGGTGCTGCTGTCGTTTCGCCTGCATGACAGCGCGCCGATGGCGGGTGCCGGCGGCTCTGACGTGTGGGACAAGGTGGCGATGCTGACCACCGGATGGGGCGAGAACCGGTTTCGCGAGGCGGGATTTCGCATGGTGCCGGGCGCCGTGGTGCGGCGTTCCGCGTTCATCGCGCCGGGCGTGGTGCTGATGCCCAGCTTCGTGAACCTCGGCGCCTATGTGGGGCGCAACACCATGGTGGATACCTGGGCCACCGTGGGCAGCTGCGCGCAGATCGGGGCGAACTGCCATCTGTCCGGCGGCGTGGGCATCGGGGGCGTGTTGGAGCCGTTGCAGGCCAGCCCGACCATCATCGAGGATGACTGCTTCATCGGCGCCCGCTCCGAAGTGGTCGAAGGCGTGGTTGTGGAGCGTGGGTCGGTGCTGTCGATGGGGGTGTTCATCTCGGCGAGCACCAAGATCGTGGACCGCGCCACTGGGGAGATCTTCGTGGGCCGCGTGCCGGCGTATTCCGTGGTGGTGCCGGGCACGTTGCCGGGCAAGGCGTTCCCCGATGGCAGCCCCGGGCCTTCGCTGTCCTGCGCGGTGATCGTGAAGCGGGTGGATGCGCAGACGCGTTCGAAGACGTCCATCAACGAATTGCTGCGCGATTGATCGAGTCGTGGCCGTTGGAGGTCGGGCTGGCGCGGTCGCTGATCCGCTGCGCGTCGGTGACGCCTTCGGATGCGGGCGCGCAGGCTTTGCTGGGCTCGGCGCTGGAGCGGCTGGGCTTCACGGTGACGCATCTTCCGTTCGGCACGACGCCCAACCTGTTCGCGCGCATCGGCACGGCTGGCCCACATTTCTGTTTTGCCGGGCATACCGACGTGGTGCCGGAAGGGCAGGGCGCGTGGCGGCACGGGCCGTTCGAGGCCGAGATCGCCGATGGCGTGCTGTATGGACGCGGCGCCTGCGACATGAAGGGTGCCATCGCCGCGTTCGTGGCCGCCTGCGCGCGGCGGCTGGAACGCCCGGTCGGCGGGTCCATCAGTCTGCTGATCACCGGCGACGAGGAGGGGCCGGCCCATGATGGCACCGTGCGCGTGCTGGACTGGATGGCGCAGGCCGGCGAGATCCCGGATTTTTGTCTCGTGGGAGAGCCCACGAACCGCCATGTGCTGGGCGATGTGATCAAGATTGGGCGGCGCGGCAGCCTCAACGCGCGCATCGTGGTCCATGGCATCCAGGGCCATGCCGCCTATCCGCATCTGGCTGATAATCCCACCCATCGCCTGGTGCAGGCGCTGGCGGCGTTGACGGCCACGCCGCGCGATGCCGGGAGCGACTGGTTCGAGCCCACGACGTTGCAGATAACCAGTATCGATGTGGGCAATCCCGCCACCAACGTCATTCCCGGCAGTGCCAGCGCCATGTTGAACATGCGTTTCAACGACCAGCACAGCGGCGCCTCGTTGACCGCGTGGTTGCGCGCGACCTTGGCCCGCTATGTCGAGCGGTTCGATCTTGACGTGCAGGTGAGCGGTGAGAGTTTCCTCACGTCGCCGGGGCCTTTGGTGGACCGGCTGCGGGCGGCGGTTTCGCGCAGCACCGGTGTGACGCCCGCGCTGGATACCGGGGGCGGCACGTCCGACGCCCGGTTCATTTCGCGGTTCTGCCCGGTGGCGGAGTTCGGGTTGGTGGGCGCCACCATGCACAAGGCCGATGAGAGCGTGGCGGTGGCGGATCTCACGCGGCTTGCCGAGGTATATGCGGCGATTTTGGATGATTTTGTGCCGGAGCATGCCGGATGAGCGTTTTTGCCGGTATTCTGCGGCTGGCCCGGTTTCGGCCGGAGGGATTTGCGGAATTCGCCGCCACTCCGCAGGCGTTGCTCAACAGTCTGGCGCCGCTTGTGGCGTTTCCGCTGGTCGGCGGGCTCGGCGAGCTCGCGCAGGGCAATCTCGGGACGGCGCTGACCGACCTTCTGGCGACGACCGTGGCGCTGCTGACGCCTTTGGTGGTGACGGAATACCTGGCGACGCGCTGGGGGCGGGGGGCGTATTGGCTGCGTTTCGCCGTGGCGTCCAACTGGTGCCAGTGGGTGTTGCCGCTTGGGGTGATGGTGATCGTGGCCGTGTTCTGGACCCTGGCGCGGGTGGGGCTGGGGTTGGGCAGCGGGGTGGTGGTCGGTGCCATCGTGGGATTGATCCTGTATGGTATCGGGCTGCACTGGTTTCTGGCGCGTCAGGGCCTGGGGCTGTCGCGTGGGCGGGCCACGCTGATGGTGCTGGCGGCGGATCTGCTGACGGGCGCCCTGGTGATGCTGCCGCGCGTGCTGGCGGCATGAGCGGCGTGGCGGCGGGGATACAGGCGGCGCTGCTGTTGGCGCGTGGCCGCCCGGATGGTCTGGCGTTGCTGGATCACGCGGGGGAGGCCGGGCGCCGGGCCGCGTCTGCCAGCTTCTGGGCGATGGCGCTGGCGATGCCGGGGTTTGTCGCGCTGCACGTGATGGACTGGGTGATCGGCGGCGAGCCCTCGGGCGTGGGCCGCGCGTTCGCGCAGGATGCCATGGGGTTCGTGATCGGCTGGCTGGCGTTCGCGGTGCTGTCGCACCGGCTCGCCGTTGTCAGCGGGCGGGCGGCGCTTTGGCCGGTGTTCATCACGGCGTGGAACTGGTGCAACGTGGTGCAGTATCTGTTGCTGGTGGCGGCGACGTTGCCGTCGTTGCTGGGCCTGCCGGCCTTTGTGGGGCAGATTTGCTGGCTGGTGGCGATCTTCTGGGCGTTGTGGCTGGAATATTTCACCATACGGCTTGCGCTGGCGCTGCCGAGGCCAGCGGCTTTGGCGATGGTGGCGTTGGATTTCGGGTTGGGGATCGCGATTGCGGTCGTTTTTGAGGGTTTGAATTAGATCATGATGCGTTTGGGTGGCTCAACCCAAGCGCTTAAACATGATCGATAAAACAACGAGTTAGAGCCTGATATTTTGTCTACTCAAAATCATCAGGCTCTAAGGGTCTTCTTTTTCTGAAGAAAAAGAAGCAAAAAGACTCTTATTCATAATGCGTTGCGTGGTGCGGCGACACCCGCACCACGCAACGCAGAGAATGAAGTTTTTTGGTTCTTTTGTTCACAAAAGAACATCTTCCTCTCACGCCAAAAAAGGATCTGGCTCATAGCGCACGCGGGTCAGGTAAAGCCCATCCGGCGGAGCGGTGGGACCTGCGGCTGCGCGGGTGCGGGCCTCGAGCGCTTCGGCGATGCGCGAG
>JANYFG010000109.1 GCA_025362815.1 Rhodospirillales bacterium | reverse complement strand
CCATGGTTCAGGCCTCGATCGGGTTGCTCGATTTGGCGGAGCAGCGCCTGAAATATCTCGGTGCGCGGCAAAGCGTGCTGGCGGCGAATGTCGCCAATGCGGATACGCCGGGCTGGAAAGCCCGCGATCTCAATCCGTTCGCCGCGGTGTTGGCGGGAACCGGTGCAGGCGTGCCGGCCCAGACCGACCCCATGCATCTGCGTGGCACGGCTTCAGGCGCGTCGGGCACCAAAACCTTGTCTGGTGAGCAGGCGCCGGATGGAAACCAGGTCTCGCTGGATCAACAACTCGAAAAAATCGCGCAAACCGACAGCGATCATGAGGCAGTGACAGCCATTTATCGCCGCTATGTCGGGATGTTCAAGGAAGCTCTGGGACGATGATCCACGGGTTCGGGAGGTAGGGCATGGATCTCGACAAGGCATTGCGGATCTCCGCAAACGGCATGCAGGCGCAAACCACGCGGCTGCGGGTGATCGCGGAAAACCTCGCCAACCAGGACACCACCGGCGGCAAGCCGGGGGCCGATCCGTATCGCCGAAAAACCGTGAGCTTCGACAATCAGCTCGATCGCGCCAGCGGAGAAACCCTGGTGCGGGTGAAAAAGGTGGGCACCGACGCCTCGGCCTTTCCGCAGAAATACGAACCTTCGCATCCCGCGGCCGATGCCAAGGGCTACGTCAACACTCCCAATGTGAACAGCTTTGTGGAGGTGATGGACATGCGTGAGGCCCAGCGGTCCTACAGCGCCAACCTCCAGGTGATGCAGGTCACACGCGGGCTGCTGACGCGCGCCATCGAGATGTTGAAATAAGATGGCACTCGGCGCCGTCACCGGCCCCGCGCTTCAGGCGCTGCAGGCCTATCGCGCAACCCAGGGCGACACCGCCAGCACCGCGTCGTCAGGCTTCGGGGACATGCTGCAATCGGCGCTGAAAGGCGTGGTGGACCAGGGACACACGGCGGAACAGCAATCGGTGGCGGCCATTTCCGGCCATGGCGACCTGCTGGATGTCGTGTCTGCGGTGTCCAAGGCCGAGCTCTCGCTGCAGACCACGATCGCCGTGCGTGACCGTGTGGTGCAGGCCTATCAGGACATCATGCGGATGCCGATCTGATATGACCGAGGGCGAGATCGGCGGCCTGCTGCGCGAAACCATGCTGGTCACGCTCAAGCTCGGCGGACCCGCTCTGGCGGTGGCGCTGGTGGTGGGCGTGGTGATGTCGCTGGTGCAGGCGGTGACACAGATCAACGAGCCGACTTTGGCTTTCGTGCCGAAAGTGGCCGCCATCTGCGGCGCGCTGGTGGTGGCCGGCCCGTTCATGCTGGGTGCCCTGCGGGACTACGCGCAGATGATGTTCGACCGATTGATCGTGGTGGGCGGCGGATGAACGCCGGCGCCGAGGAACTGGCGCTGCTGACCAGCCTGCCGGGCTGGGCGTTTGCCGCCGTGCTGCTGCTGTCACGCGTGGGCAGCGCCTGCATGCTGCTGCCGGGGATCGGCGAGATGGAAGTGCCGATGACGGTGCGCGCCGGTTTTGTATTGGTGCTGGTGGCGCTGCTATTGCCGGTGCTGCTCGCGGACATGCCGGCCACACCCGACGATATCGCTGAACTGGTGGCCATGGTGGCCGCCGAGGTGTTCAACGGGCTCTGGCTTGGATGGCTCGCCCGCATGATCCTGCTGGCCTTGCCGATGGCCGGCCAGACCATCGCTGGTGCCATCGGCATGACCAGCGTGCTCCAGCCCGATGCCATGCTCGGCGCCGGTGCCTCAGCCCTCCAGCGCCTGTTCGGCCTGATCGCACCGCTGCTGGTGCTCGGCTCTGACCTTCTCGGCATGCCGCTCGCAGCTCTCATCGGCAGCTATCGTCTGGTTGCAGCCGGAAAGATCCTGCCTGCGGGGGACACCGTGAACGCCTATGTCGGCGCTCTCGCCGAAGCCTTCGCGCTGGGGTTTCAACTGGCCGCACCGTTTCTGATGGCGGCCGTGCTGTTTCATGTCTCGCTCGGCCTGCTTGGCCGACTGGTGCCATCGTTGCAGACCTATTTCGTCGCTGCCCCGGGGCAGATATTGGGTGGCCTGTTGCTGCTGGGGCTGCTCGGCTCGGCCATGGTCGGCGTGTGGATGCGCGCCGCCGAAACCTCGTTCGCCGCCTTGCCGGGGCTTTAGCGAAATGGCGGGGGATGCCGATAAGGAGGACAAAACCGAAGCGGCCTCCGCCAAGCGACTGCAACAGGCGCGCGATGACGGTCGGGCGCCGCTGTCATCCGAAGTGGCCGGCCTCGCGGTGCTGGCCTGCGGTGTGGCGGTGCTGAGCCAGATCCTGCCCGGTGCCGGCAGGTCGGCCGCCAATTCGCTGGCGCTGTTCCTGGCGGAGGCGCATCGGATGGATGTGTCGACCGCGATCGCCCGCGCGATGCGAAGCTGGTTCGCGATCGCCTGGTGGTTCGCCGTCGGCGCCTTGCTGGCCGGCAGCCTCGGCGTGCTCGGGCAGACCGGTTTTCTGATCAATATGTCTGCGGCCCGGCCAAATTTCTCCAAGCTGAACCCGCTGAGCGGGCTCGGCCGGGTGTTCGGCCCGCACAACCTCATGCAAGCCGGCAAATCCGCGCTTAAAATCGCGGTCATGGGCGCGATTGGCTGGAATGCACTGGCGGCCACCGTGCCGGCGTTTCGCCAGGCGCTGTTTTGGAGCCCGCTTCTGCTGGCCGAACGCATGGTGCAGCACATCACCGCCATCGCGATGGCCATCCTCGGCTTCCAGGGCCTGATCGCAGGCGTCGACCTGCTGCGCACAAGGCTGGCCTTCAACGCCGAGATGCGCATGACCAAACAGGAGCAGCGCGACGAGGCGCGCGAGGCGGACGGCGATCCGCATATCAAGGCAAAGCTCAAGCAGATGCGCCAGCAGCGCTCTCGCCGGCGCATGATGCAGGCGGTGCCGCAGGCCGCCGTCGTTGTCACCAACCCCACGCATTACGCGGTGGCGCTGGCCTATGACCGCGGCAGCGGCGGGGCGCCGCGCATCGTGGCCAAGGGGCATGGACGAAATGGCCGCGCGCATCCGCAAGGCGGCACAGGAGGCCGGCGTGCCGTTGGTCGCCAATCCACCGCTCGCACGCGCGCTGTATCCGCTGCCGCTGGACCGCGAGATCCCGGCCGAACATTTCAAGGCGGTTGCCGAACTGATCGCCTATGTGTGGAAGCTTAATGGGAAGCGGGGGGCTGCGGCCTTGGCGCCGCCATGAACGGCGGTCGGAAAAACGGGGCTCGGCCTATGGCGGGAGATGCCCCGGGGGTGGCGCCCCAGGCGGCCCCCCAGGCGGCCCCCCAGGCAGTTCCCCGGGCAGCCCTACATGCGGCGTCTGATGGCGGGCATCATGATGACAAAGCGCAGCGCGCGCTGAGCGTTCAGGTGGCGCATAGCCAGAAACTTCAGGCGACGGGGCAGTTGGCGGGCGGAATCGCGCATGACTTCAACAATCTGCTGACCGCCATTCTGGGCGCGGCTGAGGGGATCATCGAGCGCGGGCATGGCGGCGAGACGGCGGAAGACGCGTGTCAGATCCGCGACAGCGCCCAGCGGGGGGCCGCCCTGGTTCGACAGCTTCTGGCGTTCGGGCGTCAGCAGGTGCTGCGCCCCAGAGCGCTTGCGGTGAACGACACGATCGCCAGCGTGTCTGGCCTGTTGCAACGGCTGCTCGGCGCGCGGGTCCGCCTGGTGGTGGAGTTGGAACAGCCCGGGCGATGCGTGCTGGCGGATCCCACGCAGCTCGATCAGGTTTTGGTGAACCTTGCGGTCAATGCGCGTGATTCGATGCCGAAGGGTGGCGAGATCACGCTGCGCAGCGGCCATGTGACCGTCTATCGCCCACGGCTCGCCAGCGCGGAGACCATGCCGGCCGGGCATTACGTGACCATTGAGGTGCAGGACAGGGGCACCGGGATTCCGCCCCACGTGCTGCCGCATATATTCGAGCCGTATTTCACCACCAAGCGCGATCGGGGTGGCAGCGGCCTGGGTTTGCCGAGCGTGCAGGGGATCATTCGTCAGTCGAACGGCTATCTGACGGTGGAGACGGTGCCGGGTGGGGGCACCACGATGCGGATTTTCCTGCCGCGCTGGGACGGTCCGGGCCCTCCGCTGGCGGCGCCCGCCGCGCAGCCATCGCCGCAATCGCAGCCAGCGGCGGTGGCGCCGCCGGGATCGCGCGGGGTTATTCTGCTGGCCGACGACGAGTGGGCGGTTCGCAGGCTGGCCGAGCGCGCCTTGTGCCGTGCCGGGTGGGAGGTGATTGCGGTGGAGTCGGGGGAGGCGGCTCTCGAGTCGCTGCGACAGCGCGCACGGGCGGCTCCGCAAATCGCTGCCTTGATCTCGGATATGGTGATGCCGGGGATGACCGGATTGGAGCTTGCCGGGTTTGTTCGAACTGCCTGCTCGCGCCCCGCGCTGCCCGTGATTTTCGTGTCGGGTTATGCCAAAGCGCGCGTGCGACGCGGGATTGCGCTGGCGGAGACACGTTTCCTGCCGAAGCCCTATCGGCTGGCCGAACTGTTGGAGGCGCTGGAGCAGGCGACCAATCCCGTGGTATGATCATGCTTTGTTCTTGCTATGCGACGCGTTATCGAACATATAACGAACGAATGGTTAATGCCGTCACGCGCCTGCGATTGCGGGTGTGTTCGGGACTGTGACAGACTCCTCCACGCACAACATCGATCGGGCCCATGAAAAGCAATCCGCGAGAGCCAGTATCCAACGACAAGAACAAGGCGCTCGACGCCGCCATGTCGCAGATCGAGCGCGCCTTTGGCAAAGGCTCCATCATGAAGATGGGCGCCAAGGCCGGGGATGAGCAGATTGCGGTGATTTCGTCGGGCTCGTTGGGGCTCGATCTGGCGCTGGGTATCGGCGGTCTGCCGCGTGGGCGCATCGTGGAGATCTACGGGCCGGAAAGCTCGGGCAAGACGACGCTGGCGCTGCACGCCATCGCCGAGGCTCAGAAACGCGGCGGCACCTGCGCATTCATCGACGCCGAGCATGCGCTCGACCCGATCTATGCGCGCAAGCTGGGGGTGGATGTCGATAATCTGCTGATCAGCCAGCCGGATGCCGGCGAGCAGGCACTCGAGATCGCCGACACGCTGGTGCGGTCGGGGGCGATCGACGTGCTGGTGGTCGACTCGGTGGCGGCGCTGGTGCCGCGGGCCGAGCTCGAGGGCGAGATGGGTGACACGCATGTGGGCCTGCATGCCCGCTTGATGAGCCAAGCGCTGCGCAAGATCACCGGCAGCGTGGCGAAGTCGAACACCATGCTGATCTTCCTCAATCAGATCCGCCTCAAGATCGGTGTGATGTTCGGCAATCCCGAGACCACCACGGGCGGAAACGCGCTGAAGTTCTATGCGTCCATCCGCCTGGAAATCCGGCGTATCGGCCAGATCAAGGACCGCGACGAGGTGGTGGGCAATCAGACTCGCGTGAAGGTGGTGAAGAACAAGCTGGCGCCGCCGTTCCGCCAGGTGGAGTTCGACATCATGTATGGCGAGGGCATCAGCAAGGTGGGCGAGCTGATCGACCTGGGTGTGAAGGCGGGCGTGGTGGAAAAGTCGGGCGCGTGGTTCAGCTGTGACAGCCAGCGCATCGGGCAGGGCCGCGAGAACGCCAAGCAGTTTCTGCGCGATCACCCCGATATGGCCGAATCGATCGAAAAGCGGGTGCGCGATCAGGCCGGCGTGGTGGCCAACATGATGATGGCGGCGCCGACCGACAGCGAGGAGGCGGACGCTGCGGAGTGAAGCGGGCGAGGACGGCATCGGGCGGGCGCCCGATGCCGGGGAACAGGCGCTGGATCCGGCCGATCACGCGCTGATCGCGGCGGCGGTGGCGGTGATCGCGCGGCACCACAGGCCGTTCTGGCACACGGTGGCGGCGGCTTTGCGCGATGACGAGGGCCGGATCTGGACGGGGCTGCATCTGGGCACCACGGTGGGCCGGCTTTCCATCTGTGCCGAGCCGGTGGCTTTGGGACAGGCAATCCTGCACGGCGCCGGGCGGATTGTGACGGCTGTGGCGGTGCGCCATCCCAAGCCGGAAGAGGACGATCGTCGGATTGCCGTGGTGGCGCCGTGCGGGGCGTGCCGGGAGCTGCTGGTGGATCATGCGCCGGGGTGTTGGGTGATCGTGCCAGGTGAGGTGAAGGTGCCGGTCATGGCATTGTTGCCGCGACCTTATCGGCGTTAGGCCCGGCGGCTGGCGGAGGCGGGTGGGGCTATTTGGCCCGTGCCTTGACGGCGGCGGCTTCCTCGGCGCTGGCGACACCGCCGTGCGCGGCGGACCAGGCAACGGGGTTTTCGAGGAAGCGGCGGACCTCCGCCAGCGCCTTTTCGTCGAAATACGGGCGTTCCTTGCAGGCTTCGAGCACGTCCCACCAGGTGGCGAGGTGATGCAGCGTGACATCCATCGCCTTCAGCATTTCGAAGCTGCCGGGGAACACGCCGTAGAAGAACACCACGAAGGTGTGGTTGCAGATGGCGCCGGCCTCACGCAAGGCCTGGGCGAACTGGATCTTCGAGCCGCCATCGGTGGTGAGATCCTCGACCAGCAGGGTTTGCTTGCCCTCGGGCACGTCTCCCTCGATCAGCGCGTTGCGGCCGAAGCCCTTGGGCTTCTTACGCACATACGCCATTGGCGCCATCATCCGGTCGGCCATCCAGGCGGCGAACGGAATGCCCGCGGTCTCGCCGCCCACCACCGCCTCGATCGTTTCGAACCCGATATGCCGGCCGATCTTCTCCACCGCCAGTTCGCAGATCTTGGCGCGCGCGCGGGGGAAATAGATAATGCGGCGGCAGTCGATATAGACCGGGGATTTCCAGCCGGAGGTGAAGGTGTAGGGCTCCTCCGGCCGGAAATTGACAGCCTTGATCTCCAGCAGGATGCGCGCCGTGGTCAGGGCGGCATCGCGGTCCCATTCGGATTGCTGGATGGTGGTCATGGCTGATCTCCGTGTCGCGGTCGGTGAAATGGTGGCGGAGATGTCGTAGCGGTATGGGTTCGTTGCGTCTATTAGGCTTACATGCAGGCAGGCTTTGCGCGCGGGGTGGCTTTACGCGGGGTGGCTTTACGCGGGTTGGCTTTAAGCGGGCCGGCGTGATGCGGGGTTGGGGGGGCAGGCGGTGATCTGGGTTCTCGATGATCCGCGGGCTGGCACGGCGGCGCAGGCGATTGGTATCGCCGAGCGCCTGGGCCGGCCGTTTCGCCGCATTCCGCTGGCGTGGAACTGGAAATCGCGGATGGCCGCCCTGGCGCCGCATGGCTCGCTGATGGGTGTTGCCGCCGATGCGGGGTTCGAGGCATCGGAGGATGAGGCGCCCGATATGGTGATCTCGGCGGGGCGTCGTTCGGCGCCGGTGGCGCTGTGGCTGAAGGCGCGATACGGCTGCAGGCTGGTGCACTGCATGTCGCCGGGATTGTCGGGCCTGTTCCGGCGCGAGGCGTTCGATCTGCTGGTGATCCCCGCGCATGACAGGCCGACGGCGGCCGCCAATGTGATGCCGGTGCTGGGCGCGCCGCATCGGGTGAGCCCGCTGTCTCTGCATCAGGCGCAGAGGGCGTGGAGCGAGCGCCTGGCGCATCTGCCCAAGCCGCGCGTGGCGTTGCTGGTGGGCGGGCCGGTGCGCGCGGTGGGGATGCCGACGGAGCTTGCCTTCGCGCTGGGGCGCGGCGTGGCGCAGCTTGCCATCAACATGGGCGGCACCGTGATGGCCACCACGAGCAGGCGGACCGGCCAGGATGCGGCCGACTCGCTGGCCGACGGGCTGGGGCCCGCCATGCACGTGCTGTATCGCTGGGGCGAGCCGGACGAGAACCCGTATATGGGCTACCTCGCGACCGCCGACGTGATTGTGGTGACAGCCGATTCGGTGTCGATGATCTCCGAGGCCTGTGCCACCCCGTCACCGGTTTACGTGGCGTTGCCGGAGCTCGCGGGGCCGCGGCATCGCGCGCTTGTGGAGAGCCTGGCCCAGGCCGGGCAGGTGCGCCCGTTCGCGCATTCGCTGGCGGGCTGGCCGCGCGCGCCGCTGGATGAATCAGGCCGCGTGGCCGATGAGATCCGCCGCCGCTTTGGGATGGATTGACGAACGCGCCCCGGCGGCATCTGTTGCGGCAGGGACCACGGCCAGGACATCGCGCAATGAACAGACATTATCGGATCGCCGTCATTCCGGGCGACGGCATCGGCAAGGAAACCACGCCTGAGGGCCTGCGCGTGCTGCACGCGGCCGCCACGCGGTTCGGGTTCACGCTGGCGCTCGATGAATACGACTGGTCGTGCGAGACCTACACGCGCACCGGCAAGATGATGCCGGATGACGGCATGGCGCTGATGGCGCAGTCCGACAGCATCTTTCTGGGCGCGGTGGGCTGGCCGGGGGTGGCCGACCACGTGTCGCTGTGGGGGCTGCTGATCCCGATCCGTCGGGGTTTCGATCAATACGCCAACGTGCGGCCGTGCAAGCTGATGCCGGGGGCCGTGACGCCGCTGGCTGGGCGTGGCGAGGCGGATATCGATTTCTATGTGGTGCGGGAGAACACCGAGGGCGAGTATTCCTCCATCGGCGGGCGCATGTTCCCCGGCACGGAGCGCGAGTTCGTCAGTCAGCAATCGGTGTTCTCGCGCATCGGCTGCGACCGGATCATCAAGTACGCCTTCGAGCTCGCGATGACGCGCAAGCGGCGCAAGGTGACGTCGGCCACTAAGTCCAACGGCATCATTCACACGATGCCCTATTGGGACGAGCGGTTCGCCGAGATGGCGAAGGCCTATCCCGATGTCGCCACCGACCAGTTTCACATCGACATTCTGTGCGCGCATTTCGTGCAGCATCCGGATTGGTTCGACGTGGTGGTGGGCTCCAACCTGTTCGGCGACATCCTGAGCGATCTGGGGCCCGCGGTGGCCGGCTCGATCGGCATCGCGCCGTCGGCCAACATCAATCCCGAGCGGGTGCATCCCTCGATGTTCGAGCCGGTGCATGGCTCGGCGCCGGATATCGCGGGGCGGGGGATCTGCAACCCGATCGGCCAGATCTGGTCGGGGGCGATGATGCTGGAGCATCTCGGCGAGACGCAGGCGGCGGCGGCGATCGTGGCCGCGATTGAGACGCTTTTGCGCGCTGGGGGGCCGCGCACCCGCGACATGGGGGGGCAAGCCGGCACCGCCGAAGTGGGGCGTGCGATCGCCGATCTGGTGGCGGCGGGCTGACCGATGGTGGCGCGCCGCCATTGCGGCGAAGGGTCATACGACTTAAATGAGAGTGCTGCCCGATGGGGCGGTGTCACGAAGGGTGTACCATGGTTCGCGAAACCAGTCAGATTGCTCGCCGTTGCGAACGCGCCGTTGTGGTGGCGTATCGTGAGCTGCGCACGATCGGGGCGGCCGACATGGACGCGTTTCGGGCCTGCACCACGTTGTACCGGATCCATCATCCCGAGTCGTCGTTGAACGAGGCGCGGCGGCTGGTGGCGGAGTGGATCGATCATCACGTGGTGCGTGCGGAGACCGGACCGACGGCGGGATGCGACTGCGACTGACCCTGCTGTTTGGCGTCGCCGGCGTGGGCCGCCGAACACATCATGACCTATAGCGGGATCGGCGGAAGCCGACTCGCTTTAGATCATGATGCGTTTGGGTTGCTTAACCCGAGCGCATGAACATGATCGATAAAACAACGAGTTAGAGCGTGATGATTTGTCTACTCAAAATCATCACCCTCTTGGCTTAGCTTTTCGAGTAATTTCATCGCTTTGTTGATCGCTGCGCGACTCAACTGAAAGCGATATTGCTCTAAATCTTACGCCAGCGGTTGTTCCGAGGGGGTGCGGGGGGCGGGAGGGGCGAGGCCGTCTCTGATCCAGGTGGAGACGCCCATGGTGAGGCCGCAGACCACGGCGAGTTCGGCCCAGAGGAAGATCAGAAGGTCGGCGGCGATGCCGAGTGGCGGGCTGCCGGGCAGGATGTTGCGCATGATCGGCATGGAGAACATCATGGCGCACAGCGCGCTGATCAAGGCTGATTCCAGTTGTTTGGTGCGGGTGAACAGCATGCCGCCCACCGTGACGGCGCTGGTGGCGACCGCGAGCATGGCGAAGTAGATCGCGCCGGCGAACCATTTGATGACCAGCGGGCGTGTGGCGTTCAGCGCCAGGGTGACGTCGCCTTCGGAGCTGCCGCCCACCTGATCGGTCAGCACGTCGAAATCGGGGCTGCTCTCGAAATTGTAGAGACGCAACGGGATCTCGACGCCCGGTGCGGCCGGCGTGCCCTCGAACGCGCGCCACCGCATTTTGTTGGCATAGTGATCGAAGGGGTAGCGCAGGATGCTGCCGGTCTCGAGCGGCACGCGCATGTCGGTGGAGGCGATGCGCTCGTTGGCCGGCAGGATGATGTCCTGCACGTTCCTGTCGACCGAGACGACCAGCATCATGTCCCTGGCGGGCGATCCCTGGCGGGTGCCGCGCAGGCTGCCCACGGGCGATATCGTGACATGCACGGTGGCGGTAAGGCGCGTGGCGTCGATTTCGAACACTTCGAGGTGCAGGTCGAGCCGGCCTGGTGTGTCGACCGCGACGCCGTAGACCTGTTCGCCGGAGCTCACCTGCATGTCGAGCGCGGCGGCCAGGGCGACATAGAGCGTGGCGGCCACCAGCACGGCGGCCATCAGAAGCAGCCGCAGATTATGCCCGCCGCGCAACCTCATGTTTCAAGGCTCATGCGTGATGCCCCATCCGTGACGCCCCACGCACAGGCGCCAGCGATGTCCGGCACGGCCCGCCTACATCCCCGCCATGATCTCGATCGCCTGCACCAGGGCGGAATGGTCGAGATCGGCGCCGCCCGCGGCTGCCACGACGGAGAACATCTGCTGGGCGGTGGCGGTGTTGGGCAGCGCCATGCCCATCTCGCGCGCCGAGGACAGCGCGAGGTTGAGGTCTTTCTGGTGCAGCTTGATGCGAAATCCGGGGGCGAAGGTGCGGTTGATCATGCGTTCGGCGTGCACCTCGAGGATGCGGGAATTGGCGAAGCCGCCCATCAGCGCCTGGCGGACGCGGGCGGGGTCGGCGCCGGCCTTGCGCGCGAAGGTCAGGGCCTCGGCCACGGCCTGGATGTTCAGCGCCACGATGATCTGGTTGGCCACCTTGCAGACCTGGCCGGCGCCGGGGGTTTCGCCCACATGGGTGATGTTCTTGCCCATCAGCTCGAACAACGGCCGCGCGCGTTCGAAATCCACGGTGGCACCGCCGGCCATGATGGTGAGCGCCGCGTTCTTGGCGCCGACCTCGCCGCCGGAGACGGGCGCGTCGACATAGCCGCAGCCGAGCCTGGCCACGCGTTCGGCGAAGTCCTTCGTGGCGGTGGGGCTGATCGAGCTCATGTCGATCACCAGCTTGCCGGGATGCAGGCCCTCCGCCACGCCGTGGGCACCGAACAGCACGCGTTCCACGTCGGGGGTGTCCGGCACCATCAGGATGATGATCTCGCAATGCTCGGCCACGGCCGCGGCATCGGCTTCCACGGTGGCCGCTGTGCGAATGTCGTCCGGCAGGCTGCGGCGGTCGGGCACAAACAGCTCGTGGCCGGCGGCCTTGAGGTGCAGCGCCATGGGGCGGCCCATGATACCGAGGCCGATGAAACCGATTTTCATGCTTGTTCTCGCTTTTGGGAAATGGGGTTCAGAGGCCGAGGCCGGCGCGCCAGGCGAGGCCTTCGACGGTGTCGCCCGCGGGGCGGTATTCGCAGCCGACCCAGCCGGCGTAGCCGAGCGCGGTCATCTGCGCGAACACGGCGCGCCAGCCGATCTCGCCCGTGCCGGGCTCGTTGCGGGCGGGCACGTCGGCGATCTGCATATGCGCGATCACGTCGAAATGGGCCGCCATCCGCTTGCTGATGTCGCCCTCGGTGACCTGGCAGTGATAGACGTCGAACTGCAGGCCCAGGCGGTCGCGGCCGATGGCGTCCACCACGGCGGCGCCCTGGGCCATGGTGTTGAGGTGAAAGCCCGGCATGTCGCGGTGGTTGATCGGCTCGATCACGATTTTCACGCCGGCCTGGTGCGCGAGTTCGGCGCCGTGGGAGAGGTTGTGGGCATAGATGGCGGCGGCCGTGACGGGATGGACGCCATGGGGGATGCCGGCCATGGCGTGCACCAGCTTGCAGTCCAGCGTGGTTGCGTAGTCGAGCGCCTTTTTCACGCCGTCCAGGAATTCGGTTTGGCGGCCGGGCAGGCTGGCGATGCCGCGTTCGCCCGCGTTCCAGTCGCCCGGGGGCAAGTTGAACAGCACTTGCGTGAGGCCGTGATCGGCCAGCCGCGCGCGGATGTCGGCGGCCGGGAAATCGTAGGGGAACAGGAATTCCACGCCTTTGAAGCCGGCTTTGGCGGCGGCGGCGAACCGGTCGAGGAACGGCGTCTCGTTGAACATCATCGACAGATTGGCTGCCAGACGCGGCGTTTGCTGGTTCACGGTGGCGCTTCCTTGGGTTGGACGGAACGTTACAGTCCGGGCGGCGCATTGGCCAGATGGGTCGGTCTTGTCTTCAGAGCGTTTCAGGGCTGAGACGTTGTGTTACTCGTGGGACGGACCCGGCGGACGGGTTGGGAGAGGCTCATCCATGCGCGCTGAACAGATTTTGATGATGCTTCTTTTGGGCGGTGTGGCGATCGGCTGCACGCTGGTGCTGTATCCGTTTTTCTCGGCCATTCTGTGGGCGGCGATCCTGACCTACACGACGTGGCCGGCCTACGAATGGCTGCGCACCCATCTCAACCGCGGCCACGTGGCGGCGGCCGGCGTGATGGTGGCGGTGATCACGATCGTGGTGGTGCTGCCGCTGGCGCTGGCGGTGCCGGGTGGGGCCAGCGATGTGGAGCAGCTGCGGCGCGAGGTGCAGGTGGCGTTGCAGGCGGGGCTGCCGGGCGCGCCGGCGTGGCTGGCCGGCGTGCCCCTGGTGGGGCCTTCCGCGTCTGAGATGTGGAACAACTGGGCGGAGGATCTGACCACGATGGTGTCGTTCTTCCGGCCGTATTTCGGCTGGGCCGGCGAGACGTTGCTGTCGATCCTGCTGGGGCTGGCCAATGGCGTGCTGCTGTTTCTGCTCGCGTTGTTCGTGGCGTTCTTCTTCTACGCGTCCGGCGAGAAGCTGGCGGCGCATGCGGTGGCCATTTTGCAGCGCATCGCCGGTGCCCAGGCGGACCGGCTGATCCTGGTCACCGGCGCCACCATCCGAGGCGTGGTGTACGGCATTCTGGGCACCGCCCTGGTGCAGGGCATTCTGACGGGGCTGGGGCTGTGGCTGGCGGGCGTGCCGCGGCCGTTGCTGCTGGGGGTGATCGCGGGCGGGCTGTCGGTGCTGCCGATCGGGGCGCCGACGATCTGGATCCCGTCGGCGCTGTGGCTGATGAGCCAGGGGCATACCGCGTGGGGCGTGGCGCTGATGATCTATGGCGTGGTGGCGATCAGCGGGTCCGACTCGGTGATCCGGCCGTTCTTCATCGCCCGTGGCGCCGATCTGCCGTTTTTGCTGACGATGCTGGGCGTGCTGGGCGGCGCGCTGGCGTTCGGCCTGCTGGGCGTGTTCGTGGGGCCGGTGCTGCTGGGCGTGGGCTATACGCTGGTGCGTGAATACGGGGCGGGCGGGCCGCGCCGCATCGAGACGATCGGATAGATCAGCCTGGAACTAACGATCAGCGGCGCGCCTCTTGCAACGCTGCCCTGCGGCGGCAACACTCTGCGGCCGTTCGGGAGTTTCGCGCCACCCATGTTCGCCTTCATCGTCTCCCGCATCCTTCAGGCCATTCCGGTGCTTCTCATCGTGGGGTTCATCAGCTTCGCGATGTTCGCCTTCGTGGGCGACCCCGTCACCGTCATGCTCGGGCAGGACTATACCGAGGCGCAGCGTGTGGCGCTGGTGGCGCAGCTGGGGCTGGATAAGCCGTTTTTCGTGCAATACGGCAATTTCGTCTGGCGCGCGCTGCATGGCGATTTCGGCATGTCGTACCGGCTGGCGCGGCCGGTGGGCGGGCTGATTGCCGAGCGGCTTCCGGCCACGTTGGAGCTCGCACTCTCGGCGGCGTTGCTGGCGGTGGCGATCGGCGTGCCGATGGGGGTGTTCACCGGGATCCGGCGCAACGCCGTGCTGTCGCGCCTGTTCATGCTGTTCTCGCTGGTGGGCGTGTCGTTGCCGACGTTTCTGATCGGCATTCTGCTCATTCTGTTCTTTGCGGTACAGCTCGGCTGGCTGCCCAGCTTCGGGCGCGGCGAGGTGGTGCAGTTCCAGCATTGGAGCACCGGGTTCCTCACCTCGTCCGGACGGCGCGCGCTGATCCTGCCGGCGATCACGCTGGGGCTGTTCCAGATGACGCTGATCTTGCGCCTGGTGCGCTCGGAGATGCTGGAGGTGATGCGCAGCGACTACATCAAGTTCGCCCGGGCGCGGGGGATTTCGCAGCGTTCCATCCATTTCCGCCACGCGCTGGGCAACACGCTGGTGCCGGTGATCACCATCGTGGGGCTGCAGCTGGGCGGGTTGATCGCGTTTTCGATCGTGACCGAGACGGTGTTCCAGTGGCCGGGCATGGGGCTGCTGCTGGTGCAGTCCATCGGGGTTGCGGATATTCCGGTGATGTCGGCGTATCTGCTGCTGATTGCGCTGGTGTTCGTGACGATCAACCTGGCGGTGGACCTGCTGTATTTCACCGTCGACCCGCGGCTGCGCTCGGGAGGCAAGCGATGAGCGGGACGCTCGGGGGCAAGCGATGAGCGGGACGTTGGTGGGTCGTTGGCTGGACAGCGACTTCATCTACAGCTTCCGGAAATCCTGGATCGCCATGGGCTCGGCGCTGGTGGTGTTCGTCGTGCTGGTGGGCGCCGTGTTCGCGCACCAGCTGGCGCCACACAACCCGTTCGATCTGGCGAGCCTGGATCTGATGGACAGCTTCAAGCCGCCGGCGTTCGCGGCCGACGGCGACCTGTCGTTCCCGCTGGGCACCGACGACCAGGGGCGCGACATTCTGTCCGGCATCATGTACGGCACGCGGATCAGCCTGCTCGTGGCGGTGCTGGCGATCATGTTCTCGCTGATCGTGGGCCTGTCCGTGGGGTTGGTGGCGGGGTATCTGGGCGGCGCCGTGGATGCGGTGCTGATGCGCATCGTGGATGTGCAGCTGACGTTTCCGGCCATTCTGATCGCGCTGCTGGTAGACGGCGTGGTGCGCGCGGTGGTGCCGCAGAACATGCAGGAGCGGTTGCAGCTTTATGTGATCGTGTTCGCCATCGGCATCAGCCTGTGGCCGCAATTCGCCCGCACGGTGCGCGGCTCCACCATGATCGAGCGCAACCGGGATTACGTGATGGCGGCGCGCATCATCGGGTTGTCCGGCCCGCGCATCGTGCTGACGCATATCCTGCCCAACGTGCTGGGGCCGATTTTCGTGATCGCCACGCTGAACCTGGGGATCGCCATCATCGCCGAGGCGACGCTGAGCTTTCTGGGCGTGGGTCTGCCGCCGACGGAGCCGTCGCTGGGCACGCTGATCCGGATCGGCAACAATTTCCTGTTCTCGGGCGAATGGTGGATCACCATTTTCCCGGGTGTGACGCTGGCGCTGATGGTGCTGGCGATCAATCTGCTGGGCGACTGGCTGCGCGATGCGCTGAACCCGAGGCTGCGCTGATGGGGCTTTTGGACGTGATCGACCTCACGGTCGAATTCCCGACGCGGCGTGGGACGTTGCGCGCATTGGATGCGATTTCCTTCGAGATCGCGCCGGGCGAGATTTTGGGCGTGGTGGGCGAGAGCGGTGCCGGGAAGTCTTTGACCGGGGCTGCGATCATCGGCCTGCTGGAGCCGCCCGGCCGGGTGGCGGCGGGGCAGATCCTGTTCGACGGCAAGCGGATCGACCGGCTGTCGTCCGAGCAGATGCGGCCTTTGCGCGGGCGCCATATCGGGGCGATCTTTCAGGATCCGCTGACGACGCTCAATCCGCTGATCTCGGTGGGACGGCAGTTGACCGAGACGATGCAGGCCCATCTGAAGCTGTCGGACCGCGATGCGCGGACGCGGGCGGTGAAGTGGCTGGAGGATGTGGGCATTCCCGCCGCGTCCGAGCGGGTGGACGCGTATCCCCATGAATTCTCGGGCGGCATGCGCCAGCGTGTGGTGATCGCGCTGGCTTTGTGCGCGGAGCCGCGTTTGGTGATCGCGGATGAGCCGACGACGGCGCTGGACGTGTCGATCCAGGCGCAGATCATCGCGCTGATCCGCAATCTCACCCAGTCGCATGGAACGTCGGTGATGCTGGTGACGCATGACATGGGTGTGATCGCCGAGACTGCCGACCGGGTGGCGGTGATGTATGCCGGGCGGATCGCGGAGATCGGCCCGGTGCGCGACGTGGTGCTGAGCCCCGGCCATCCCTACACGCAGGGGCTGATGGGCTCGATTCCGGCGCTGGATGTGCGGGTGGACCGGCTGCGCCAGATCGATGGGTCGATGCCGCGGCTGGGGTCCATTCCGCGCGGGTGTGCGTTCAATCCGCGCTGTGTGAAGGCGGTGGCGCTGTGCCGGCAGGAGCGGCCCGACCTGATGCCGGCCGGGGCCACGCTGGCGGCGTGCTTCGTGGCGGCCGACTTGGCAGCAACGGGGCGGGTTTGATGCGCAGTGTTCTGGAGGCGATCGAGGTTTCGCGGCATTTCGATGTGTCGCGCCCGGTGTTGCAGCGGATGATGAGCGGCGAGGGGCGCCGCACCCTGCGGGCGGTGGACCGGGTGTCGTTCGACATTCCGGCCGGCACCACCTTGTCGCTGGTGGGCGAGAGCGGGTGCGGCAAGTCCACCGTGGCGCGGCTGGCGGTGGGGCTCTACACGCCGACCGAGGGCGAGATCCGCTTCGAGGGGCATCCGCTGTCGTCGGCGCGCGCGCAGCCGGCTTTGCGGCGCAAGATGAACATGATCTTCCAGGACCCGTACGCGTCGCTCAACCCGCGCTGGCGGGTGCGCGATATCGTGGCCGAGCCGATCCGGGCGTTCAAGATCCTGGCGGGAAAGGCCGACATCGCGGACCGGGTGACGCAGCTGCTGACGCAGGTGGGGCTGTCCGGCGCGGACGGCGAGAAGTTTCCGCATGAGTTCAGCGGCGGGCAGCGGCAGCGGATCTCGATCGCGCGCGCATTGTCGAGCGAGCCGGAGTTTCTGGTGTGCGACGAGCCGACCTCGGCGCTGGATGTGTCGGTGCAGGCGCAGATCCTCAATCTGATGCGCGATCTGCAGCAGAATCTGGGGCTGACCTATCTGTTCATCAGCCACAACCTGTCGGTGGTGCGGCATATGTCGGATCGGCTGGGGGTGATGTATCTCGGCCGGATCGTGGAGCAGGGGCCGGGCGAGGATATCTTTCGCACGCCGCGCCATCCCTACACGCGGCTGCTGCTGGATGCGATTCCGGACGTGTCGATGGTGGGGCGCAGCCGGATGCCCGTTTCAGGCGAGGTGCCAAGCCCGATCTCGCCGCCGCCGGGCTGCACGTTCCATCCGCGTTGCCCGCTGGCGAATGCGCGGTGCCGGGTGGAGAAGCCGGAGCCCACGCGGGTGGGCGGCGTGCTGGTGGTGTGTCATGCGGTGGAGGAGGGGCGGGGCTAAAATAAACAGAGAATCTTCTTTTTCTGAAGAAAAAGAAGCAAAAAGACTTTTATCATTCAAACAAGTGTTGTAAAAACTTTAATTTTAGCAAACAAATAAAATAAAGTCTTTTGGTTCTTTTGTTCACAAAAGAACAACTCTTTGCCTACTTTTTTGTCTGCTGGGCCAGCATGCCGAAAAATCGGCAGCGTCGGGCTAGCCGATTTCGGTTTCGAACGATGAGCCGGACGATATCAGGTGACGCCCTCGGGATCGCCCGGGTTGTATTCCGCCGCGAGATGCGCTTCAACGCCCGGCCTTGTTCCGGACCCCTCGTCATGACGCGCATCATCGGCATTGATTTCGGAACTACAAACTCGGTGCTGTCGGTGCTGGAGGAGGATGGGTCCACGCGGACGGCGCGGTTCGGGCCGGAGGAGCTGGACGTGTTCCGCTCGGTGCTGTGCTTCTGGTCGGATGAGGAGCGCGGGCGGCGGGCGGAGCTCCGCTCGGCGGCGGGGCCCGCGGCGATTGCGGCGTATCTCGACGATCCCCTCGACAGCCGGCTGATCATGTCGATGAAGTCGTATCTGGCGCAGCGCAGCTTCGTGCAGACCACGCTGTATGGCCGCACCGTGACGCTGGAGCAGCTGATCGCCATCTTTCTGCGCGCGTTCCTGGCGGCGAGCGGGATCGACGCCGCGGGCACGCGGATCGTGGCGGGGCGGCCGGTGCGGTTCGTGGGGGAGACGGCGGATGACGCGCTGGGCGAGCAGCGGTTGCGCGATGCGTTCACCGAGGCGGGGTTTGCCGGGATCGAGGTGGCGTTCGAGCCGGAGGCGGCGGGTTATCGGTTCGCGCGCGAGCTGACATCGGCGGCGCATGTGCTGATCGGCGATTTCGGCGGCGGCACCAGCGACTTCTCGGTTGTGCGGTTCGAGGGCGGCCGGGTGATCCCGCTGGCCACCACGGGCGTGGGGATTGCCGGCGATGCGTTCGATTACCGGATCATCGACCAGGTGATCTCGCCGTTGCTGGGCAAGGGTGACTCGTATCGGCCGGGCGGCACGGATCTGCCGGTGCCGCCGGAGTATTTCTCGGCGTTCGCGCGGTGGCATCGTCTGTCGTTGATGAAGGCGCCGCGCACGCTGCGCGCGATCGGCGAGGTGGCCGCGGTGGCGAAGCATCCGGAGCGGTTGCGGGCGCTGATCACGTTGATCGAGGATGAGCTGGGATACCGGCTGTATCAGGTGGTCTCGGCGGCCAAGGCGGCTTTGTCGCGCGGCGAGAGCGCGGTGCTGTCGTTTCATCACAAGGACATCCATATTGAGCGGACCATCGCACGGTCGGATTTCGAGCAATGGATCGCGCCGGATATCGCGCGGATGTCTGAGACGGTGGACGCGGCTCTGGTTCAGGCCGGGTTGGGGGCGGGCGCGATCGATCATGTGTTCCTGACCGGAGGGACGTCTTTCGTGCCGGCGGTGCGGCAGTTGTTCGAGGACCGGTTCGGGGCGGCGAAGGTGTCGGCGGGTGGGGAATTCGTGTCGGTGGCCGAGGGGCTGGCGCTGATCGGGCGCGATCGGATGGCGCCGTAGAAAGGAGGGGGCTGCGATGCACCGGATTGTGATGGCGGCCGTGGCCTTGTGGGCTTGGGCCGCGCCGGCTGGGGCGCAGACGACCCTGATGAATGTCAGCTACGACCCGACGCGGGAGCTCTATGCCGAGATCGACCGGGCTTTCTCGGCGTTCTGGCTGAAAAACACCGGTCAGACGCTGACCATGCTGGCCTCGCATGCGGGGTCCGGCGCGCAGGCGCGGGCGGTGATCGAAGGGCTTGCGGGCGATGTGGTGACGCTGGCGCTGCAGCCGGATATCGACGCGATCGCCACGCGCTCCGGCCGGGTGGCCGCCGATTGGCAAAGCAAGATGCCGAATCACGGGGTGCCCTATACGTCCACCATCCTGTTCGTGGTGCGACGCGGCAATCCCAAGGGGATCCATGACTGGGGCGATCTGATCAAGCCTGGCGTTGTGATCGTGACGCCTAATCCGAAAACCTCGGGCGGGGCGCGGTGGAATTACCTGGCGGCGTGGGGCTATGCGCTGCGGGCGAATGGCGGCGATGCCGGCAAGGCGCGGGCGTTCGTGGCCGAGCTGTTCAGTCATGTGCCGGTGCTGGACAGCGGGGCGCGCGGCGCCACGATCAGTTTCGTGCGGCGCCGGCAGGGCGACGTGCTGCTGGCCTGGGAGGATGACGCGGTGCTGGCTTCTACCGTGTTCGCCCCGGGGGCGGTGGAGGTTGTGGTGCCGTCCGTCTCGATCCGGGCCGAGCCGGTGGTGGCGGTGGTGGACGCGGTGGTGGACCGTCGCGGCACGCGGGCGGCGGCGGAGGCGTATCTGCGGTTTTTGTATTCGCCGGACGGGCAGGAGATCATCGCGCGGCATCATTACCGACCGATCGATCCCGTGGTGATGGGCCGTCACGCGGCGGAGTTTCCGGCGCTGGACCTGTTCGGGATCGAGATGTTCGGCGGCTGGAAGGCCGCCACCGCGGCGCATTTCGCCGACGGTGGGATCTTCGATCAGATCATGGGGGCCCCGGTCAGCCGCGCCCGATGAAGGGCATCTTGGTGGCCATGACGGTGACGAACTGCACGTTGGCATCGAGCGGAAGGCTTGCCATGAAGGTGATGGTCTGGCCCACATTGTCCACCGCCATCGTGGGTTCGATCTCCATGCTGCCGTTGGGTTGCGGCACGCCTTTGGCCATGCGCTCCGTCATGGGCGTGGCGGCGTTGCCGATGTCGATCTGGCCGCAGGCGATGTCGAAGCGGCGACCGTCCAGCGAGATGGATTTGGTGAGCCCCGTGATGGCGTGCTTGGTGGCGGTGTAGGGCGCCGAGCCGGGCCGTGGCGTGTGCGCCGAGATGGAGCCGTTGTTGATGATGCGGCCGCCTTGGGGGGTTTGGTCGCGCATCATGCGGTAGGCGGCGTGGGCGACCATGAAGGCGCCGTTGAGATTGACGCTGACCACGCCGGCCCATTGCGCCAAGGTGAGGTCGCCGAAATTGGTGCTGGGGGTGCCGCCGCCGGCGTTGTTGAACAGCACGTCGAGCCGCCCGTGGCGCTCGGCGATGGTGGCGAACAGGGCGGTGACGCTGTCGATGTCGCTGACATCGGTGGGCACGGCGAACATCAGGCCGCTGGTGGCCATTCCGATGGTCTCGGCCAATGCGTCCGGACGGCGGCCGGCGATGACGACGGTGTAGCCGGCGGTGTCCAGCGCCAGGGCGGCGGATCGGCCGACGCCGCTGCCGGCGCCTGTGACCAGTGCGATTTTTGTCATGGTTCTCGTTTGCTCCCGTATTCGCTCGTGCGCCGCCAGTCTGGCATTCGCGGGCGGCACTGGCACCCCCCTGGGTTCGCATTGAGTGCCGGTTTGTGGCGGGAATGTGTTTTGTATCGGACAAAATTGTGGACGAACGTCTGATCCCGTCGAACCAATCGTGTTGTTTCGCGTTGACAACTCAGCGAGTGCAAGAGGATCAGGGCATGTTTCACGAACCGATTTTCTCAATATTCATGGTGGGTGTGGCCGTCTCGATCACCCTGATCGTGTGGAACCTGTTGGCCGATGTGGGGCCGCAGATGGGCCGCGACGGGATGACGGATATGGGTCGTCGCCTTCAGCCCGTTCCGGTCAAGAACCGTCCCTGACGTTATGGCGGCAGGCGTAGATCCGGCCGCCCCCTCTTGATCTGGCCTTGGCGTGGTGATTGCATTCGACTTGGACACCGGTCCAAGTTTGACGTGACGGCATTGCCGGGACCTTTTCGGGAGTTGACGTGATGAAACGCAGAACCGTTCTGGCAACGGGGGCCGCGGCGGCCCTCGGTGCGCTCGCCCGCCCCGCCGTGGCACAGACGCCGAATGTGCTGCGCTTCGTGCCGCAAGCCAATCTTTCCAGCCTCGATCCGATCTGGACCACAGCCACCGTTGCCTACGAGCATGGCTATGCGGTGTGGGACACGCTGTATGGCCTGGACGAGAAGCTGGAGCCGAAGCCGCAGATGGCGGCGGGGCACACCGAGAGCGCCGATGGCCTGACATTCACCATCACCTTGCGCGACGGGCTGAAGTTCGGCGACGGCACGCCGGTTCTCGCCCGGGACTGCGTGCAGTCGATCATGCGTTGGTCCAAGCGCAACGCGATGGGCGGCACGTTGATGGAGCGCACCCAGGAACTGGTGGCGCTGGACGACAAGCGGCTCGAATTCCGGATGAAGAAGCGGTTCCCGATCATCGCCTATGTGTTGGGCGGCGAGGGTTGTTTCATCATGCCCGAGCGCGTCGCCAAGACCGACGCGTTCACCCAGATCACCGAGATCGTGGCGTCCGGCCCGTTCAAGTTCCTGCCGGGCGACTATGTCTCGGGCTCGATGGCGGCGTATGCGAAGAACGAGCATTATACGCCGCGCCAGGAGCAGCCGTCGATGTGGGCGGGCGGCAAGATGGCCTATTTCGATCGGGTGGAGTTCAAGATCCTGCCCGATCCCGCCACCGCGTCCGCAGCATTGGCCAAGGGCGAGGTGGATTGGTGGGAGAACCCGCTGCCCGATCTGTTGCCACAGCTGCGCCGAAACAAGGCGCTGAAGTCCGAGGTGCTGGACCCGTTGGGCGCGCTGGGCGTGATTCGGTTCAATCATCTTCATGCGCCTTGCAACAACGCCGCGTTCCGGCGCGCGCTGCTGTCGGCGGTGAGCGAGCGGGAGATGCTGGAATCGTATTACGGCGATCTGACGGATGAGCTGGGCCGCACTGGGGCCGGGTTCTTCACCGCCAACACACCGTATGCCAGCGACGCCGGCATGGAGGCGATGAACGCGCCGCGCGATCTCGCGAAGTCGAAGAAGTTGCTGGCGGAGAGCGGCTACAAGGGCGAGGAGGTGGTGCTGATGTCGCCTTCCGACCAGCCCAACCTGTTCGCCGCGTGCAACGTGTTCAACGACACGCTGAAGAAGCTGGGCGTGAACGTGAACTACCAGGTGATGGACTGGGGCACGTTGATTGCCAAGCGGGCCGGAAAGCAGGCGCCGCAGGCGGGGGGCTGGAGCATCTTCATCACCACATGGGGCGGCATCAACACCGTGACCCCTGGTGGCAGCCCGATCCTGCGCGGCAACGGCGAGGCGGCGAGTTGGTTCGGCTGGGCCACGATGCCGGAGATGGAGAAGCTGCGGGACAATTGGTTCGATGCGCCGACCCTGGACGCGCAGAAGGAGATCGCAAGGAAGATGCAGATCCTGGCGTTCCAGGAGGTGCCGGTGATACCCACGGGAATGTGGTTCAGCCCCACGGCCTATCGGTCGAACCTGACGGGGATCATCAAGTCCGGCACGCCGTTGATGTGGGGTGTGAGGCGGAGTTAAGAATCTTCTTTTTCTGAAGAAAAAGAAGCAAAAAGACTTTTATTCATTGCGGTGCGTTGTGCGGAAATA
>JANYFG010000091.1 GCA_025362815.1 Rhodospirillales bacterium | reverse complement strand
ACGCCCGATTCGATCACGGCGTTCTTCTCGATGTCCGACACCACCAGCACGCCGTCGAAGAAGCTGTTCAGCCGCCGGGCCATCCCGGCGGGAAGCACTGAGACGGGGCAGGACACCAGTGCCAAAGCAAGGACGCCGCTGTCACGATCGATGGGCGGCACGGCGTCTTGCGCCACGGTGACGTGAAGCCCGCCGCGAACCGGCGGCCCCGTTGGGGTCTCGCCGTCGCGGGTGAAGGTGAGCTCGACGCCGTGGCGCAGGCTGGCGGCGATGTTCGGCGGCTGCGGTGGCGCGGCGCCGGCCATCAGCAGGAGCTGGTTCAGGGTCGGCATATGACGGTCGAGCCGCCAGCTCTGCAGCGCCGCGTGCTGGCCGTTGCGGATGGCGCTGGCATGCGCGTCGTCGCAGGCCAGGCGGAGCATGGCGTCCGCCACGGTGCCCGGCGTGGACTCGTCCAGCAGCACGCCGCCCGTGCCCAAGGTTGCGGCCACCGCGCCGACGTTCAGCGCCAGCACCGGAATGCCGTAGGCCATGGCCTCGACCAGCGGCACGCCGAATCCCTCGTGCCGGCTGAGCGAGACGTAGAGATCGGCGCGGCCGAACCAGGCGTGCAGGTCGGCGTCCGACAGCGCGCCCGTGAGCAGCACGCTGTCTTTCAGCCCGTGGCGGTCGATGCGGGCCAGGATGTCGCGGCGATAGGCCACCGCGTCGCTGGCACCGGCGCCGGCGAGGACGAGCCGGGCCGGTTTTCCCGTGTGCGACCGGAAGCGTTGCGCGAAGCAGGCAAAGGCTTCGACCAGATCGGCCTGGCCTTTGCTCGGCACCTCGCGCCCCACGAAGAGGACGGTGAAGATATCGTTCTCGCGCGGCGGTTTGACGGCGTGGGCCAGCAGGCGGTCGACGTCGAACAGGAGGGTGGCCTCGCGCACGCAAGGGAAGCCGAGGCGGCGGAGCTCGACGCCGTTGAACGTGCTGTCGGCGATGGCGGCCACCACGTGGTGGCGCAGTTGGGCCAGCTGCAGGCGGCCTGTCTCCGCCGCCCGTTGCAGGAACGGGTTGAACGCCAACAGCGGCGGTGGGGTGATATTGTGATAGATCAACAGCTTCGGGGCCGGCGAGGCGAGCACGCGGGCGAAACCGTCATGGCCCATGGAGTGGTGCACGAGCATGACATAATCGTTGTGCAGCGGCAGGGCAGCGAGCGGGTGCAGGCGCTGCTCGAGGCCGGGGGCGAGATGCTCGACGAAGATCTCGCTGTCATAGCCCTGGGCGCGAAGCGTGCGTTGGATCAGGAACATGGCGTTGGTGATGGCGTCGCCGTGGGCGGAGCCGGCGTGGAACTGGTGGATTTTGCGCCGCGGCGGCGCGGGGAGAACGATGGTGGGGGACAGCGATGGCGCAACATTCGCCGGTGCTTTCAGCTGTGCCAGCGCCTGGAGCTGGGCCGCCTGCCCCGCGCGGACGTCCAGCAGCAACGCGTGGACGTCGCGCTGGAGGAAGGTTTTCAATCGCCAAACCAGCGGGCGGACCACCGGGCGGACCAAGGTGTAGGCGAACTTCAGCGCGGGCCGGACGATGCGCAGGCGCCTTGGCGCCGGCAGTGATGGCGCCGGGAGGGGCGCGGGGACGGAAGGTGCCTCTGGCCTGGGCAGCACCGCGCGCCTGGGCAGGATGAGGCCTTGTGCCGGTTCGGGCATCACGCGGGAATAGATCGCCTGGATCGGCATCAGCGCGTCGTCTGGAGCCAGATCGTCTTCGACCTGCCGGCGGCTGAACGCGATCGTCATATGCGGGACCCTTTCGCTGGCCATTCCGATTGGCAGTTTTGGAGGGGCGGTGTGATGGGCCCGTGACAGCCTCATGCCCGGTGATAACCAAGCGTCGTCATTGTCACGATTGACAGCGCAAACCGCGTTGGGCACCCGGGCCGGCACTGACGGTGCCGGCGGCGCGGCACAAGGCAAGTGGACATGCACCCCAGGCGTGACCTATCAGATCGCGTCGGCGACGAGCCCGCCGGATTTGACTGGAGCGAACAGAGCATATGGCCAAGACAGCCCTCATTACAGGTATCACAGGCCAGGACGGCGCCTATCTGGCGCAGCACCTTTTGAGCCATGGTTACACCGTCTATGGCCTGTTGCGCCGCTCCGCCTCCGCCGAGATCATCGGCGAGCGCCTGCGCTGGCTCGGCATTCTCGACGATGTGAAGCTGATCGACGGCGACCTGATCGATCTGTCGAGCTGCATCCGCAATCTGGAGACCGCGCGGCCGGACGAGATCTATAACCTCGCGGCGCAGAGCTTTGTCGCCACCTCGTTCCAGCAGCCGTTGCTGACCGGCGCCGTGACCGGGCTGGGCGCCGCCAACATGCTGGAGGCGATGCGCATCGTGTGCCCGAAGGCGCGGTTCTACCAGGCGTCGTCGTCGGAGATGTTCGGCAAGATCCAGGAGCAGCTGCAGACCGAGCGCACGCCGTTCTATCCGCGCAGCCCCTATGCGGTGGCCAAGCTGTATGCACACTGGATGACGGTGAACTACCGTGAAAGCTTCGGCATGCACGCATCGTCCGGTATTCTGTTCAATCACGAGAGCCCGCTACGCGGCATCGAGTTCGTGACGCGCAAGGTGACGGACGGCGTGGCACGCATCAAGCTGGGCTTGGCGCGCGAGCTGCGGCTCGGCAACCTCAGTGCCACGCGGGACTGGGGACATGCGCGCGACTACGTGCAGGCGATGCACCTGATGCTGCAGCAGGACACGCCGGACGATTACGTGATCGCCACCAACCGCACCACGTCGATCCGCGATTTTTGTCAGATGGCGTTCAGCCATGTGGGTCTGAACTGGCAGGACCATGTCGTGACCTCGGCCGATCTTCTGCGCCCGTCCGAGGTGGACGTTCTGCATGGCGACGCGTCCAAGGCGCGCGAGGCGTTCGGTTGGGTGGCCAAGACCAGCCTTGAGGACATGGTGGCCGAAATGGTCGAGGCGGATCTGGCCCGTCACCGCGCCCGCATCGCAGCGCCCGCCCCCTCTCAGCTGTAAGGCGCGTCCGTGAGGATCCTCGTCACGGGGGCATCGGGGTTTGTCGGCCGGCATCTGCTGGCCGAGCTGGCCACCGCGTATCCGGCGGCGGAGGTGATCGCCCCGGGCAGCCTGGGTGGCGCGGCGCCGCTCGATATCACCGATCGTGACGCCTGCGACGCGCTGATCGCCCACCTGCGGCCGGATGGGTGCGTGCATCTGGCGGCGGTGGCCGCGATCGGCGATGCGCGGGCCGATCCGCAGCGGGCGTGGAAGGTCAATCTCGGTGGCACGCTGGCGCTGGCGGATGCCATTGCCAGGCATGCGCCGGATTGCCGGATGGTGTTCGCCTCCACGTCGGATCTCTATGGCGCCAGCTTCAAATCCGGAATGGCGCTCGACGAGCGCGCGGTGCCTTCGCCGCTGAACGTGTACAGCGCCACGAAGGCCGCCGCCGATCTGGCGCTGGGGGCGATGGCGGCACAGGGGCTGCGGGTGATACGCGTGCGCCCGTTCAACCACACCGGGGCGGGGCAATCCCCCAGCTATGCGGTGCCGGCGTTCGCGCGCCAGGTGATGCGGATTGCGGCCGGGATTCAGCCGGCGGTGGTGACGGTGGGCGACCTTGCCGCACATCGCGATTTTCTCGACGTGCGAGACGTGTGTGCGGCCTATGCCGCGTGCCTGCGGCCGGGGCTCGATTTCGCCCCCGGCACCATCCTCAACGTGGCCTCGGGCACCGCGCGGCGGATTGGCGACGTGCTGGCGGCGCTGATGGCCGAGGCGGGCGTGACCGCTTCGATCCAGACGGCGGACGGTCTCATGCGGGCGAGCGACATTCCGCTGGCGTCCGGCGATGCGTCGGCGGCCCGGGCGCTGCTGGGCTGGCAGCCGAGGATTGCCTGGGAGACGACGATTGCGGACGTGATCGCGGATTGGCGGGAGCGCGTGGCCGTCGAGGCCTGCGCGGCCTGCGCGGCCTGCGAAGCCCGCGCATAGGAGAGATTGCATGTTGAACGCGGGTATTCTGGGGCTTGGCTGGTGGGGGCGGACCATCGTGGACACGCTTCGCGACAGCGCCGTGATGCGGGTGGTGGCGGGCGTTGATCCGGGCCCGCATACCGCGGGCGAAGCGGCCCGGCTGGGTATTCGCCACGCCGCGAGTCTTGAGGAGCTGATCGCGGATCCCGCCATCGATGCGGTGATCCTGTGTACGCCGCACACGCAGCATCCCGCGCAGATCGTGATGGCGGCCCAGGCGGGCAAGCATGTGTTCTGCGAAAAGCCGCTGTGTTTGACGTTGGCCGAGGCGCGCGCGGCAGTGGCGGCGTGCCGGGCCCACAACGTGACGCTGGCGGTGGGCCATGAGCGGCGATTCGAGCCGGCAATCGACGATGTTCGGCGGCTGATCGCGGATGGAAAACTCGGCGCGCTGTTGCAGATGGAGGGCAATTTCAGCCAGGACAAGTTCCTGACGCTGCCCCGCGACAACTGGCGGCTGTCTGCCACCGAAGCGCCGGCGGGGCCGATGACGGCCACCGGCATTCATCTGCTCGACCTCGCGACCAGCTTTTTCGGGCCCGCCGAGACGGCCTATGTGCAGGTGGCCCAGCTCGGCTCGGATCTGTCCAACGGCGACACGCTGGCGGCGATGATCCGGTTTCGCAGCGGGCCGACCGCGTTGCTGAGCGCCATTTTGGCCACCCCGTTCGACGGGCGGCTGGCGCTTTACGGCAGCAAGGGCTGGGTGGAAATCCGCGACAAGACCCATCCGGAAGCACCGGAAGGGTGGACGATGACGGTGTGCCTGCGAGGGGCTGCGCGCGTGGTGACCGATTATCCCCCGGCGCCCTCGGTTCGGGCCAATCTGGAAGCGTTCGCGGTGGCGGCCGGCGGGGGGGCGGCGTATCCGATGGAGACGCAGCAGATGCTGGCGACCGTGGCGGCGTTGGAGGCGGTGTTCCGGTCGTCGCGCAGTTTTGGGATTGAAGCTGTGGAGGAAATTTAAGGAAAGGACTGTTCTTTTGTGAACAAAAGAACCAAAAAACTTCATCCATCAGGAGATGATGCGGAAATTTCCACACTATATCTAAAGTGAATAAAAGTCTTTTTGCTTCTTTTTCTTCAGAAAAAGAAGATCCCTATTTCTTGAGAAATTCTCTCAGCGCCGCCACTGTCTCGGCCGGGCGTTCCTCCTGCAACAGGTGCCCCAGATCTGGAAACCGAACCAGCGTGGCGCCTTTGATGTCGCGCAGGTAATCGGCGGCGTTGGCGGGCGGGATCATGGCGTCCTTGCCGCCCCAGAGCAGCAAGGTGGGTGCGGTGATGCGGGCCAGCAGGGGGGCTGGGTCGGCCAGCACCATCTGGCCCATGCGGTCCACGATGGCCTGCCTGACGCCGGGGGCGAGCATCATGTCGCGGTAACGGTCCAGCAGTTGGTCGGTCAGCGCCGCGGGGTCGCCGAAGCCGGGTTTGAGGGATGCGCGCAGCATCGCCGTCGGCAGGACGTAGGGGAGCGCCCGCATCAGCAGCGGCACGGACGGTTTGCGACCGTATTCCATGCCGGGGCTGGCGAAACCGTCGGGTGCGATGAGTATGAGCCGGTCGACGCGGTCCGGATGGGTGGCGGCAAAAATCCAGGCGATGCGGCCGCCCATCGAATGGCCCACGATGCTGGCGCGGGGCAGGTTCAGGCGGTCCATCAGGCCGGCCAGGATGGTGGTGGCCCGCGTGTCGGAATAGTCGCCGGAGGGGTCGGCGCCGGTGAGGCCGAAGCCGGGCTCGTCGTAGCGCACCACGCGGTAATCATGGTCGAGCACGCCTGCCCAGTCGTCCCAGGTCTGCAGGCTGGCGCCGAAGCCATGCAGCAGGATCACCGCCGGTGCGGTGCGCGGCCCGGTGTCGCGCACGTGCAGGCGGACGCCGGCGACATCGACGAATTCGGAGGGCGGTGTGGCGTATTGCGCCTCCAGCGCCGCGCGCGATCGGTCGGGCGTGTAGAACAGGGCCATCACGCCGATGATCGCCACCGATAATCCGCCGAGCAGCGGTGTCAGCATCGTCCTGGTCTCACTTGTTGTTTCAGCAATCATGTTTACGAACTAAGGCGACGCGCGGAGCCATGTCTGCGAGCGGCCGAAGAGTGATATCCCGAGATAGCCGCGCAGCACCAGCTTCCGGCCGTTGTCCTCGAGGTGCAACTTGCCACGATAGATGCCGCCGGTTTCGGGGTCGAGCACGCGGCCTTCCGACCAGCCATCGGCGTCCGGCCGCATGCCGCGGATGATTTCGAGGCCGATCAGCTTCTTGCCGCGGCGGTCGTCGTCGCATTTGTCGCAGACGAGGCTGGCTTTGGCGGGATCGGTGGTGGACACCACGCGGCCGGTGACGATGCCGCCGGTGTCGTCGATATGGACCATGCCGGTTTCCTGGCCGGTGTGATCGTCGAAGGTGCGCCAATCGCCGGCCGGGCTGGCGACGCCAGCCGCGTATGCGAGCGGCGTGACGAGCAGGATTAACGCGGATACCCAGGACCTGACCATTTTTTGTCTCCGTTCATCAGTCGAGCACCCAGGCCGGGCGGGCCACGCGTGTGGCGGTTGCGGCCAGGCGCATGAGGTTGGGCCACAGATGCAGGGCCTGTAGCAGGAACGCCTGCCCCGGTGCCCAGCGGCCGAGGCGATACAGTGCCATCGCGCGGCGGATGGGAGTGGCCACATCCTGGCGTAGGCGGGTGTGATAGGCCGTGGGCGAGCCGCCTTGCAGATGCGTTCGCACCGCAAGCGCCGCGCTGTGCAGGGCCATCGACATGCCGTCGCCGGAGAAGGACGGGATGACGCAGGCCTGATCGCCCAATCGGTACACGGTCTCGCCGGGGTCTGGCGCGTGGACGAAGCCGTAGGGCACGCGCGCGATCGTCAGCGGTTTGTCCAGCAGCGTCTCTGCGTCGCGCAGGCGGTGGCGAAGATGGGGCGATTCGTCCTGGAGGTCGGCCAGCAGCGTGGGCCAGCTGCCGCCCGATGCGGCCAGCCTGTCGCGGTGCACGAGCAGGCAGAGATTGGCGCGGCCGGCTTCCACCCGTTGCAGCCCGGCATAGCCGCCGCGGAAGAGGATGACCTCCACGCAGTGCGCCAGGGCCGCGCGTGCCTGGGGGGCAAGGCGGAAATAGGTCTTGAATCCGACCAGCTCTTCCGGCGCCTGGGCCATCGCGCGCTTCATGCCGCGCATCTCGTGCTTGCCGGTGGCGAGAAAGCGGATGTCGTCGGTGAGCCCGGCCACCGCCACCCCGCGCATCACCCGGGCGCCGCAGCGTTCCGCCTGTTCCAGCAAGGCTTCGTCCAGGATGCGGCGCGACAGGCCGACGCCGGCGAAGGGAAGGTCCGTCACCACCGTGTCGGCACCGCGCACCAGGCGCACGCGGGTGATGGGGTGGCCGCCGAGGGCGAGCGGGTCGAGCCCGACCCGGCCGAGATAGTGCTGGGCCTCGGCGCTGAGGAACTCGCCGCAGATCTTGTCCGAGGGGCCGAGGCTGCGTTCGAGGACCGTGACGTCGGCGCCGGCTTTGGCCAGCAGACACGCGGCAGACGCGCCCGCGATGCCGCCGCCGGCGATGGTGACGGGGTTCACTTCAGCCGGCCCACGCACCAGCGGAACGGCAGCGACCAGCGTATCTCCGCCGAAACGCCTGCGCGGGCGAGATACGATCGCCAGTCGGACTTGCGAAAGCTGCGGGCGATGGAGATGGTGCCGTCGATGCGCACGATCCGGTGCCAGCCCATCACGCGAGCGAGCAGCCGGAAGCCGTAGTACGGCACGATGTGGCGGTGCAGGTCGGCGATGAACCAGCCATGGGCGGCGTGTTTTTCAAGCCAGGCGATGAACGCTACGACGTCGTCGTCATCCAGGTGATGGGTGAATTGCGAGCTGACGATGAGGTCGGGGGCGTGTTCGGGCACGTGGTGGAACACGTTGCCGGTGAGCCAGGTGATGCCCATCAGGTCGGGGGTAGCTTTCGCGGCCTCGACGGCGCTGTCGGGGTTGAGGTCGAGCCCGGCGAGAACGAGGCGCAGCCCGCGCGCGCGGCCCCACAGGCGGATGGCGCGCAAAAGGTCCCCCTGCCCGCTCGCGATGTCCAGGATGGAGACCCTTTCGCCCTTGGGCAGGTTCGCCGTGGCGCGATCGAGCCAGGCCAGCACGGGGCGATGGGTTTGCGTGACGGTGTTCACCTTCGCAAGGTCCGCCAGAGCGCGGGCGTAGTCCTGGCGCGAGGTTTCGGGCCGGTCCATCAGCTCGATCTCGGTGCTGCGATGGCGGAGATCGGTCACGGCGTGGATCCGATGGTGAAGCGGAATGTTTCTGCCACCATGCCGGGGCCGAAGGCCATCGCCATACCGGGGCCGTCCAGATTTTCGGACAGGATGCGGGCGAGCACGAACATGATGGTGCAGGACGACATGTTGCCGAAATCGTGCAGCACGGAGCGTGACGGGCGCAGCGCATCCGGCGGCAGGGCCAGGCCGATCTCGACCGCGTCCAGCACCGTGCGGCCACCGCCATGCACGGCCCAGTGGCGATAGGCGGCGGGAGAGGCGCCGCGCAGCAGGCCGGCGGGGTCGCCGGACGCCACATCCAGCCGGAGCGCCTGGGCGATGCGCCCTGGCACCTGGCCGGACAGGTGCATGAGGAACCCCTGATCGCCGATGCGCCAGGTGATGAGGTCCTGACTTTGGGGCAGGATCACCGAACGAAAATCGCCAAGGGCGATGCCGGTGGCCTCGGCGGTGACAAGGGCCGCGGAGCAGCCGTCGCCGAACAGCATGAGCGACAGGGCGGTTTCGACGTCGTCGGTCTGTTGCAGATGCAGGCTGCATAATTCGATGTTGATCACCAGCACGCGGGCATGGGGCTCGGCGCGCACGGTGTGGGAGGCGGCGCGCAAGGCGGGCACGGCGGCCGAGCAGCCCATGAAGCCGATCATGGTGCGCGCCACATCCGCCCGCAGGCCCAGGCGGCCCGCGAGCTGCAGGTCGAGCCCCGGGGCGGTGAAGCCGGTGCAGGAGGCCACGATGAGATGGGTGATGCCGTCCGGTTGCAGCTTGTGCACCGCCTGCAGCGCCAGTTCGATGGCCTGTTTCTCGAACTCCCGCATCCGCGCGGCGGTGCCCGGAAAGGCCCCGCGCTGGAAGAAGCCGCCGGCATCGACCTCGCCTTCGCGGAGATTGCCGGGGCGCATATGGGAGAAGCGGTGCGCGATGCCGGAGCGCTCGGCCATGCGGTCGAACACCGCGCGGCTCTTGCCCTCGGGCAGTTCGGCGCTGGCGAAGGCCAGGAACGCCGCGTGGACGTCGTAGGGAGGATTGGCGGTGCCGATGCGGTTGATGAAGGCGGTCATGGCGCGTGTCCGAAAACGAGCACGGCGTTCAGGCCGCCGAATGCGAACGAGTTGGAGAGCGCCACGCCGATCGGTGCCCGCCGCCCGACATTCGGGACGTAGTCGAGGTCGCATTCCGGATCGGCTTCGCGGTGCCCCAGGGTGGGCGGCACCAGGCCGTCGCGCAGGGCAAGGGCCGTGACCACCGCCTCGATCCCGCCGGCGGCGTTGAGGCAGTGGCCGTGCATGGATTTGCTGGACGAGACCGCAAGCCTTACGGCGTGCCGTCCGAACACGTGATGCAGCGCCTGGGTTTCGGTGCGGTCGTTCAGCCGCGTGCCGGTGCCGTGGGCGTTCACGTAGTCCACCGCGGGCGGCGCGAGGCCGGCGTCGTCGAGTGCCGCCTGGATTGCCGCGGCGGCGCCCTGGGCGGAGGGGGCGGTGAGGTCGCCGGCATCGGCGTTCATGCCGAAGCCGAGGAATTCAGCCTGCACCGAGGCGCCGCGCGCGCGCGCCTGGTCCCACGCCTCGAGCACGAGCACGCCCGCGCCTTCGCCGATCACCAGGCCGCTGCGATCGCGCGAGAAGGGGCGGCACGTATCCTGGCTCAGCACGCGCAGGCCGTCCCACGCCTTGAGGTAGCCCAGGCAAAGCGAGGCGTCGCTGCCGCCGCAGATCACCAGGTCCAGCATGCCAGACTGCACCATCTGGCCGGCGAGGCCGATGGCGTGGGTGGAGGAGGCGCAGGCGGACGCGGTGGCGAAGCAGGCGCCCGTGAAGCCGAATTCCATGGCGATGAGGCTGGCGGGGGCGTTGGGCATGGTGCGCGGGATGATCAGCGGCGGGAGGCGGGCGGCGTTCTCGGCGTAGAGCGCGTGATAGCTTGCGTCGATGGTGGTCTGGCCGAGCGAGGCACCCATCAGGACGCCGCAGCGGGACGGCTGGTAGGCGGCACGGTCGATGCCTGCCATCGCCTCGCGCGCCGCCACGACGGCGAATTGGGAGACACGGTCCATCATCAGCAGCTGCCGCCGGTCGAAATGCGCCTCAGGCGAGAAGCCGGGCACTTCGGCGGCAATTTTCACCGACAGCCGGGACGCATCGAAATGGGTGATGGGCCCGATGCCGCCGCGCCCGGTTCGCATCGCGTCCAGAACGGCGCCTGTGCCGGTCGTGATGCCATTACCGGTGCCGAGGGCTGAGATCGCGCCGAGACCGGTGATGGCGACGCGTCGTTTAAATCTCAAGCAGCCTCCCCCGAGGCGCGGCGGGTGGCGGCGCGGTCAAGCGTGGTGAGGACATGCGCGACGAGGCCGCCGATAGTGGTGAACTCGGCGCCTTCCCGATCCGCGACCACCGGGATCTCCACGTCGAAATGGCTCTCGATCTCAAAGACCGCCTGGGTGAGGTCGAGCGATGGGATGCCCAGTTCATCCAACGTCGCCTCAGGCGTCAGAAGCCCACGCTCGACACCTGTTTCCTTGGCGATGATGTCGAGGATCTCGTTGGCGCGCTGATCGTCGAACAGAGAAGCATGCTGGCTAAGCGAAATCATCAGGGCTCTCCGGGATGCCGGTATATCGGGATGGTCAACCATGCCGCCAGGGGGCCGGACCGCACGGGACCACCTTTTCACGACCGGGCGCGGTTGACGATAGAAGCCCCGGCGCGCTCCGTTGTTCCCCGATGACGTCGTGCGCGGATGAAGGAGCGATCAATATGCAGGTTGAATTGACGGGAAAGCGCGTGGTGGTGGCCGGGGCCAGCCGTGGGATCGGGCGGGCGATCGCCTTGGCGTGCGCGGGCGCGGGGGCATCGGTCTCGATCTGCGCGCGCGGTGCGGCGGCCCTGGAGGCGACGCGGGTGGAGCTGGCGGCGTTTGGCGGCACGGTGCATGCCGCGTCGTGCGATCTGGGCCAGCGCGCGGCGATCGACCTGTATATTCAGGCGGCGGCGGCGGCGCTCGGCGGGATCGACGTGCTGGTGAACAATGCCACCGGCTACGGGCCTTCCGACGACGAGGCGAGCTGGGATGCCAGCCTGTCCGTGGATCTGATGGCGGTGGTGCGCGCGAGCCAGATCGCGCTGCCGTTCCTGGGAGCGCGGCCTGGCGCCTCGATCATCAACATATCGTCGGGATCGGGGCTCAATCCGTCGCCGCGCAACCCGTCCTATGGGGCGGCGAAGGCGGCGGTGATGCATTACACGCGCACGCAGGCGGCGGCGCTGGCGCGGTCTGGCATCCGGGTGAACTGCGTGGCCCCCGGCTCGATCGAGTTCGCGGGCGGTACGTGGGACGATCGGAAGAAGAACGCGCCCGATCTTTACAATGCCACGCTGGCGGGGTGCCCGATGGGGCGGATGGGGCACCCGGAAGAGGTCGCGGATGTTGTGGTGTTCCTGGCCTCGGACAAGGCGGCGTGGATCACGGCGCAGATCATCGGCGTGAATGGCGGACAGGGTCTTCGCGGCGCCTAGAGTCTGGTGGCGGGGGCGAGCGCTCGGGAGGGCGCACGCCCCCTGCCGGGCTACATCAAGGGCGGCCAGGCGTAGTGGTCGCGCAGCCGGGTTTCATAGCCGTCGTGGATCAGCGCCGCGGGGTCCCATTCCGGGCTCGACCGCACCTTGTCCTGGGTGACGTCGACGGAGATCGTTTTTGCGATCCAGTCGATCGACGTGACACTGGAGGGGGAGAGCAAGACGTGTTTGCCCGGCCACCAGTTGCGCGTGTCCACGATCAGATAGCGCAGGGTCCACCCCGCATCGTCCATCAGGAAATTGCTGACATGGCCGATCTCGCCGTCTGTAGCGTGAATGTCGTAGCTGTCCGTGGCGGAGACGCTGCGCAGATGGGGGTCGCCCTCCGGCGGGAGCTCGGCCTGCGCCAGGTCGTCGTCGCCCAGCGCCAGCGCCGAGGAGGGGACGAGCGGCATCATGCCATCCATCGCGAACGCGCCGCCGCCCCAGCCGGGATCCCAGCCGTAATAGGCGAACACGCCGTGCTCCATCTGGCGCGAGACCGGCAGGTCGCGCTGGATGTCGGGGCTGGCCTCCACCTGGGCCTTGGTAAGGGCCACCGGCAGGGTGTTGCGGTTGAAGTCCGGCTTGCCCAGGGCTTGCGGATGGACCAGCACGAGACGGCCGGGCAGCCAGTCTCCGGTGTCGATCACCACCCAGCGAACCTGCCAGTTGCGGTCGTCGAACAAAAAGTCGCTGACGGTGCCGATCCGTCCGTCCGTTGCACAAATTGTCAGCCCCTTCAGGGCCGATGTCACTGACATCATGGCGCGCTCCTTGCCTGTTCGTCGTGATGCGAACCTGGATAAAGGGTGAACGCGGTGCCACCCCGGGCGTTCCTTGCGGAACCCGTTCAAAGCGGTTGCGTTGCTTCAGGACGACGACGCCGACAGACGGAAATGGAAAACAATTATGAAATTCGCTCAAACTTCGGCTGTGATCCTGGTTGGTCTTGCAGCGGCGCTGGGCTCCAGTGTGGCTTGTGCCCAGGGATTGCAGACCCAGGGAAGGCAACCCCAGGGGACCCAGACGCCTTATCCGACCGGCGCGCGGCCGGGCAACGAGATCGGCACCGGACAGTCGCTGCCGCTGTCGAACAACGCGAGCAATATCGGGCCGGCCGATACCGGGAACGTGATCGCGCCGCGCCTGCCGAGCCCTGGTCTCGGCGACGGGTCGAGCCCGCGCGATTTCCTCGTGGCCGCCCGTCAGGCGCTGGCCAGCAATCGCACCGGTGAGGCGCAGGAGGCGTTAGAGCGGGCTGAAAGCCGCTCGCTGGCCGGAAATGTGCTGGCGAGCGACATCAGCCAGCCCAGCCAGCAGGCCTCCACCCGCAACATCGCGGCCGCGCGGCGTGCGCTGGCCACCGGCGACAAGAGCGCGGCCATTCAGGCGATCGATTTCGCGCTGAAAGGCCTGTAAGCGCGCCGGCCGGAGTTAAATTTCCACCGGCATCGACGCGCTCTGGCGGTGCCGAGCGTCCGATGACACCCTGCTTCCAGCAATGGGAGCAGGGTTTTGTCAAACACGTGGCGCGATCGCGCATCCACCGTTTTCACCTGTGAGAAACAGCCCGCCACCGGGCGGTCCGGCATGGTGGTGACCAACCATCCGCTGGCGTCCGCGGCCGGTGCCGAGATGCTGGCGGCCGGCGGCAACGCCATCGACGCGGCCATCGCGGCGTTTTTCGCGTTGACGGTGGTGGAGCCGATGATGGTGGGCATTCTGGGCGGCGGCATGGCGCATATCCGCCTTGCCGACGGCACGCACACCGTGCTCGACGGGATGAGCCGGGTGCCTGCATCCGGACATGCCGGGATGTATCGGGCGTGTGGTGCCACGCCGGAGGATTTTGCCACGATAGGGCGGGAGAACATGGTGGGCGCCACATCGGTGGCCACGCCCGGCAATCTACGCGGCTGGTGCGACACGCTGGCGCGCCATGGCACGATGTCGCTCGACGACGTGATGCAACCAGCGATCCGCCACGCCACGCGCGGATTCGCCGTCACGCCGTATCTGTCCGAATGCATCAACGACGCGGCGGGCGATCTGGTGTTGGATCCGGCCATCTCGGCGCTGCTGCTGCCGGGTGGCAGCCGGCTGATGGCGGGTGACAGGCTGGTGAACGGGGCTTACGGCGATGTGCTGCGTGCCATCGCGGCCGAGGGGCCGGGGCTGCTGTATGGCGGCGCCCTGGGTGACACCGTGGCCGATGCCATCCAGGCTATGGGCGGGTTCGTCAGCCGTGCCGACATCGCGGATACCAAGACCATCACACGCGCGCCGGTGCGCGGTGCGTATCGCGACCACGAGGTGGTGTCGCTCCCGCCGCCGGCTGCTTCGGGCGTGCATATGTTGCAGATGCTGAACATTCTGGCCGGCTATGACCTTGCGGCGCTGGGCTTCGGGTCGGTTGATGGCGTGCATCTGCTGGCCGAGGCGTTGAAGATCGGGTTCGCCGATCGTGCCGCCAGCAGCGGCGACCCGGATTTCGTGGATGTGCCCGTGGAGCGCCTGATCTCCAAGGCCTATGCCGACCAGCGCCGCGCCGAGATCGACATGGCGCACACGCGGGTGTGGGCGAGCGGGCTGGGACCGCGGCAGAGCCCGCATACCACGCACGTGACCACGGCCGACCGGTTCGGCAACGTGGTGGCGAGCACGCAGACGATCAACAGCAGTTTCGGCGCGAGGTTCGTCGTGCCCGGCACGGGGCTTATTCCCAACAACTACATGTCGAACTTCGATCCGCGACCCGGCGGCGCGCTGTCGATCGCGCCGGGCAAGCGGGTGACGACGTCGATGGCGCCAACGATGCTGTTGAAGGACGGCAAGGTGCGGTTCGCCCTGGGTCTGCCCGGTGGCTTGCGGATTTTCCCCAGCGTGATGCAGGCGATCATCAATCTGGTGGATCACCGCATGAGCCCGCAGGAGGCCGTGGAGGCGCCGCGGGTGTGGACGGAGGGGCCGGTGCTGGAGGTGGAGGACGCGTTTCCGGAGCGGGTGCTGCGCGCCTTGCGTCAGCGTGGCCACAACGTGGCGCTGCGGCCGCATGTGGCGGGCGGCATGGGGTGCATCGCCTTTGCCGAGGATGGCGGCATGACTGGGGCGGCGTGCTGGCGGGCGGACGGCACCGCCATCGGCCTGGGCGGGGGACTGGCGCGGCCGAATGTGCGGTTCTGGCCAGACGCCTCGCCGGCATAGGGGTCAGTCCATCCAGGGGGGTGGGAGAAGGCCCTTGCCGCGCAGGAAGGCGGGGTTGAACAGCTTGGACTGATAGCGCGCCCCGCCGTCGCACAGGATGGTGGCGACGGTGTGGCCAGGGCCGAGATCGCGCGCCACGCGGATGGCGGCGGCGATGTTGATGCCCGACGAGGTGCCCAGCGACAGGCCCTCATGGATCAGCACGTCGTAGATCTGTTCCAGCGCCTCGGCATCGGGGATGCGGACCGCATCGTCGATCGGCGCGCCCGCGAGGTTGCCGGGCACCCTGCCCTGCCCGATCCCCTCGGTGATGGAACTGCCGGTGATGCTGAGGTCGCCGGTTTTCACCCAGCCGTAGAGGCCGCTGCCCTCGGGGTCCGCCAGCACGATGCGGATGCCCGGATTGCGCGCTTTCAACGCCAGCGCCACGCCGGCCAGGGTGCCGCCGGTGCCGCAGGCGCAGGTGAACGCGTCGACCTGGCCGTCGGTCTGGTCCCAGATCTCGGGGCCGGTGGTGGTGCGGTGGCCTTCGCGGTTGGCAAGATTGTCGAACTGGTTGGCCCAGACGGCACCGAGCTCCTCTGCCAGGCGGCGGGAGACGTGGACGTAGTTGCCCTCGTCCTTGTACGGCTTGGCCGGCACCAGCCGCAGATCGGCGCCGATCATGCGCAGGAAATCGATCTTCTCCGCCGATTGGGTGTCGGGCATCACGATCACGGTTTTGTAGCCGCGGGCGTTGGCCACGACGGTGAGGCCGATGCCGGTGTTGCCTGCGGTGCCCTCGACGATGGTGCCGCCGGGCTTCAGCACGCCACGCCGTTCGGCATCGAGGATGATCGCAAGCCCCGCGCGGTCTTTCACGGAGCCGCCGGGGTTCATGAACTCGGCCTTGCCCAGGATGGTGCAGCCGGTGGCCTCGGACGCGCGACGCAGGCGGATCAGCTTGGTCTGGCCGATGGCGGCGGCGAGATCGGGCGCCCAGGCGGGGTGGTGTGGGCTGTCGTTCATGCGCTGTCGCTCCGGCCATTCGTCTTGTTGGGACAAGGGCGCATGGCGGCCGGTTATCAAGCGCCGGGCCATGCCTGGATCGTCAATGCAGACCTGCCAGTGGCGCAAGGTGGGGTGCGACAGACCGTTTCGACCGGCTGATTTTGATCGCCCGCAACGTGCTGTAAGGTTGTGCAAAACCGGGAGAGCCAGAAATGACCGACGCACCAGAATCCGTCCCGCCGACCGGCCTGCGCAAGGGGCTGACCAGCTACGGCGACGCCGGGTTTTCGCTGTTTCTGCGGCGCGCGTTCATCAAGGCGATGGGCTACTCGGATGACGCGCTGGATCGGCCCATCATCGGCATCACCAACACCTATTCCGACTTCAACCCCTGCCACGGCAACGTGCCCGACCTGATCGCGGCGTGTAAGCGCGGCGTGATGCTGGCCGGCGGGCTGCCGATGGAATTTCCCACCATTTCCATTCACGAGAGTTTTGCCCACCCCACCAGCATGTTCCTGCGCAACCTGATGGCGATCGATACCGAGGAGATGATCCGCGCGCAGCCGATGGATGCCGTGGTGCTGATCGGCGGGTGCGACAAGACCATTCCGGCGCAGTTGATGGGGGCGGCCTCGGCCAATATTCCGGCCATCGTGTTGCCGACGGGGCCGATGCTGGTGGGGCATTACAAGGGCGAGGTGCTCGGCGCCTGCACGGACTGCCGGCGGATGTGGGCGCAGTTTCGCGCCGGCGATCGGACCGAGGCTGAGATGGACGAGGTCAGCGGCCGCCTGGCGCCGACCAAGGGCACCTGCATGGTGATGGGCACAGCCAGCACCGTGGCGTGCATGACGGAGGCGTTGGGCATGTGCCTGCCAGGTGCGGGCACCGTGCCTGCCACGCACGCCGATCGCATTCGCGCGGCGGAGGCCTCGGGGGCCGCGGCCATTCGCCTGGCGCGCGACGGCATGACGCCTTCCAGGATCATGACCCCGGCGGCGTTCACCAACGCGCTGACGGTGCTGCAGGCCATCGGCGGGTCCACCAACGGGCTCATTCATTTTACCGCCGTGGCGGGTCGGTTGGGCATTCCGATCGATCTGGACGCGTTCGATGCGTTGGGGCTGAAGGTGCCGGTGCTGGTGGATCTGAAACCTTCAGGCCAGCACTACATGGAGCATTTTCATTGGGCCGGCGGCATGCCGCGCCTGCTCGCCGAGTTGGGCGAGCTGATCGACACCTCGCAGCTGAGCGTGGCGGGCGGGACGTTGGCCGATATCGTCGCCGGCGCCGAATATGTTCCCGGGCAGGATGTGATCCGCGGGCGTGATGCGCCGATCCATTCCGGCGGCGGGCTGGCGGTGCTGCGCGGCAATCTTGTCCCTGGCGGCGCGCTGTTGAAGCGCTCGGCGGCGACCGCGGCGCTGATGGTGCATGAAGGGCGCGCGGTGGTGTTCGACGGGATCGAGGACATGACGGACCGGATCGACGACGAGGCGTTGGATGTGGCGGCGGACGACGTGCTGATTCTGCGCAACGCGGGGCCCAAGGGCGCGCCGGGGATGCCGGAGGCGGGGTATATCCCCATCCCGCGCAAGCTGGCGCGTGCGGGGGTAAAGGACATGGTGCGGATCTCGGACGCGCGGATGAGCGGCACCGCGTTCGGCACCATCGTGCTGCATGCCACGCCCGAAGCCGCCATCGGCGGGCCGCTGGCGCTGGTGCGCAACGGCGATCGGATCCGGCTGGACGCCACGGCGCGCACTCTGGACGTTCTCGTGTCCGACAGCGAATTGGCCGTGCGGGCCGCAGCCTGGGTGGCCCCGCCGGAGCCGCCGGGTGCGGAGCGTGGCTATTTGCGGCTGTTCCTGGATCAGGTGACGCAGGCCGACGAGGGCGTGGATTTCACGTTTCTCCGCCCGCCCGTGAAACTTTGATTGCTAGATCATGATGCGTTTGGGTTGATTAACCCGAACGCATAAACGTGATTGATCGAACAAGAGTAGAGCGTGATGATTTTGCTTCTACTCAAAATCATCACGCTCTAGGCCTCGGGAGTGCCGAGCTCGACGAGCTCGCGCCCTTCGGCCACCATGTCACCCACGGCACAGCGCAGCGCCGACACCACGCCGTCGGCCGGCGCCGTCAGTGACAGCTCCATCTTCATGGCTTCGAGCACCACCAGCACCTGGCCGCGCCTGACGATCTCGCCCACCGCGACCAGAACGCCGGCCACCCGGCCGGGGATGGGCGCGGTGACGCGACCGCCGGCCTGCAAGGATGCGGCGGGCGGTGCCAGACGGTCGATGATGTCGAACGTGTGGTTGATGCCGTGGCGTGTGACCACGATGCGGCCTTCGCCTTGGTAGACGCTGGCGCGTAGGCGAATGTCGTCTAGCACCACGCCGTCTGGCGTTTGGCGTGCGATGGCAGCGACTTCGCCCCAGGACAGCGCCCAGCCGGCACCGTGGGGGCGGGCCGAGATGTCGATGCGCGTGCCTTGGGCTGAGAGCGAGACGAGGCGGGAGGGCGCGAGGTTCATTCGCCAGCCGTCCGTGGCGGCCCAAGGATCGGGATCGGGCGCGGCCACGGTGAGGACCGAAAGCGCCGCGGCGGCGATCGTGGCCGCGTCCGGCGCGCCGGTGGGTGCGACGAGATCCGGGTTGCGGGCGATGAAGCCGGTATCGAAGTTCGCCCCCGCGAAATCCGGATGGGCGGCGATGCCGCGGAGCAAGGCGAGATTGGTTTGCACGCCGACGACCACGCAGGCGAACAGCGCGTGGGATAGGCGGCGGAGCGCCGTTTCGCGGTCTGGACCGTGGGTGATGAGCTTGGCGATCATCGGGTCGTAGTCGACACCGATGCGATCGCCCTGCCTGACGCCGGCATCGATGCGGACACCCTGGGTCGGCAGGTCCAGCCGCGACAGAAGACCCACCGATGGCAGGAAGTCGCGTGTGGGGTCTTCGGCGTAGAGCCTTGCCTCGAAGGAATGGCCCGTGATGGAAAGATCGTTCTGCAGCAAGGGAAGTCGCTCGCCGGCGGCGACGAGCAGCTGCCATCGCACCAGGTCCTGGCCGGTGATGGCTTCGGTGACGGGGTGTTCGACCTGAAGGCGCGTGTTCATTTCCATGAAGGCGAAGCTGTCGCCTTCCACGATGAATTCCACGGTGCCGGCGCCGACATAGCCCACGGCGCGGGCGGCGGCCACGGCGGCTTCGCCCATGGCACGGCGCATCTGGGCGGTCATGCCGGGGGCCGGGGCTTCCTCGATCACCTTCTGGTGGCGGCGCTGGACGGAGCAGTCGCGTTCGAAGAGATAGACGAAATTGTCGTGTGTGTCGGCGAAGATCTGGATTTCGACGTGGCGGGGTCGGGTGAGGTAGCGCTCGATGAGCAAGCGGTCGTCGCCGAAGGAGGAAAGGGCCTCGCGCCTGGCGCCTTCGATGGCGGCGATGAGGGCTTGGGCGGTTTCGACCACGCGCATGCCTTTGCCGCCACCGCCGGCGGAGGCTTTGATGAGCACGGGGTAGCCGATGTCATCGGCGGCGGCGGTGAGGGTGGCGAGGTCCTGCGCCGTGCCGTGATAGCCGGGCACCAAGGGCACGCCTGCTGTGTGCATCAGCGCCTTTGCCTGGCTCTTGCCGCCCATGGCGCGGATGCTGGCGGCGGGCGGGCCGATGAAGACCACGCCTTCGGTGGTGCAGGCTTCGGCGAAATCGGCGTTTTCGGACAGGAAGCCGTAGCCGGGGTGCAGCGCCTCGGCACCCGTGCGGCGGGCGGCTTCGAGGATGAGGTCGCCGCGCAGGTAGCTGTCGCGCGCCGGCGGCGGGCCGATGCGCACGGCTTCATCGGCCATGGCCACGTGCATGGCGTCGGCATCGGCGTCGGAATGGACGGCGACCGTGGCGATACCCATCTCGCGGGCGGTGCGGATGACGCGGCAGGCGATTTCGCCGCGATTGGCGATGAGGATTTTGCGGAACATGTCCATTACATCCGGAACACACCGAACCGCGTGGGCTCGATGGGGGCGCCTTGCGCGGCGGACAGGCCGAGGGCGAGCACGCGGCGGGTGTCGGCGGGGTCGATGATGCCGTCATCCCATAGACGCGCCGAGGCGTAGTAGGGGTGGCCTTGGGTTTCATACTGACTGCGTATGGGGTTTTTGAATTCTTCCTCGGCCGCCGCGTCCCAGGTGCCGCCTTTGGCCTCGATGGCGTCGCGCCTGAGGGTGGCGAGCACGCTGGCGGCCTGTTCGCCGCCCATGACGGAAATGCGGGCGTTGGGCCACATCCACAAAAAGCGCGGGCCGTAGGCTCTGCCGCACATGCCGTAATTGCCGGCGCCGAAGGATCCGCCGATGACGACGGTGAATTTCGGGACCTTGGCGGTGGCGACGGCGGTGACGAGTTTGGCACCGTCCTTGGCGATGCCGCCGGCCTCGTATTTGCGGCCGACCATGAAGCCGGTGATGTTTTGCAGGAACACGAGGGGAATGCCGCGCTGGCAGCAGAGTTCGATGAAATGCGCGGCCTTGAGGGCGCTTTCGCTGAACAGGACGCCGTTGTTGGCGATGATGCCGACCGGCATGCCGTGGATATGGGCGAAGCCGGTGACGATGGTGGTGCCGTAATTCGCCTTGAACTCGTCGAGCGCGCTGTCATCCACGATACGGATGATGACCTCGCGCACGTCGAACGGTTTTCTGCGATCGACGGGGATGACGCCGTAGAGCTCGGCCGCGTTGTAGCGGGGTGACAGCACCGGGGCGCGGTTGAGCGAAGTGGTTTTGGTGCGGTTGAGGCTGCCCACGATGCGCCGCGCGATGCCCAGCGCGTGGGAGTCGGTTTCGGCGAGATGGTCGGTGACCCCCGAGGTTTTCGAATGCACCTCGGCGCCGCCGAGGTCTTCGGCGGAGACGATCTCTCCGGTGGCGGCTTTGACCAAAGGCGGGCCCGCGAGGAAGATGGTGCCCTGGCCGCGCACGATGATGCTTTCGTCCGACATCGCGGGCACGTAGGCGCCGCCTGCGGTGCAGGAGCCCATGACGACGGCGATCTGGGCGATGCCTTCGGCGGACATGTTCGCCTGGTTGTAGAAGATGCGGCCGAAATGCTCGCGGTCGGGAAAAACCTCGTCCTGGTTTGGAAGATTGGCGCCGCCGGAATCCACGAGGTAGAGACAGGGGAGCCGGTTTTCGCGGGCGATCTCCTGGGCGCGCAGGTGTTTTTTGACGGTGAGCGGGTAGTAGGTGCCACCTTTCACCGTGGCGTCGTTGCAGACGATCACCACTTCCTGGCCCGCGACGCGGCCGATGCCGGTGATGACGCCCGCGGCCGGCACCTCGTCGTTGTAGAGCCCGTAGGCGGCGAATTGCGACAATTCGAGAAAAGGCGTGCCGGGGTCGAGCAGTTCGGCGATGCGGTCACGCGGCAGCAGCTTGCCACGCCCGACATGGCGCTTGCGAGAGGCCTCGGTGCCGCCGCGCGCGATGACCTCAGCCTTGGCGCGAAGATCGTCCACCAGCGCCTGCATGGCGGCGGCGTTGGCGGCGTATGCGTCGGAGCGCGTGTCGAGCATGGAGTCCATCACGCGGTCTCCTTGAACAGCTCCCGTCCGATCAGCATGCGCCGGATTTCAGAGGTTCCCGCGCCGATCTCGTAGAGTTTGGCGTCGCGCAGCAGGCGGCCGGTGGCGTAGTCGTTGATGTAGCCGTTGCCGCCGAGGCACTGGATGGCTTCGAGCGTCATCCAGGTGGCTTTTTCGGCGGCGTACAGGATGGCGCCGGCGGCGTCCTTGCGGGTGGTTCGGCCGCGGTCGCAGGATTTGGCGACGGTGTAGACATAGGATTTGGCGGCGTTCATCACGGTGTACATATCCGCGATCTTGCCTTGCATGAGCTGGAACTCGCCGATGGCCTGGCCGAACTGCCGGCGCTCGTGGATGTAGGGCAGTACGATGTCCATGCAGGCCTGCATGATGCCGAGCGGGCCGGCGGCGAGTACGGCGCGTTCGTAGTCCAGCCCGCTCATCAGCACGGCCACGCCGCCGCCGATGCGGCCGAGCACGTTGTCCTCCGGCACCTCGCAGTCCTGGAAGACGAGCTCGCCGGTGTTCGAGCCGCGCATGCCGAGCTTGTCGAGTTTCTGGGCGCAGGAGAAGCCAGGCATGCCCTTTTCGATCAGGAAGGCGGTGATGCCCTTGGGCCCCGCGTTCGGATCGGTTTTGGCGTAGACCACCAGGGTGTTCGCCTCGGGGCCGTTGGTGATCCACATCTTGGTGCCGTTCAGCACGTAGCGGTCGCCGCGTTTTTCCGCGCGCAGGCGCATCGACACCACGTCTGAGCCCGCACCCGGCTCGCTCATGGCCAAGGCGCCCACGGCGGTGCCCGCGATGAGGCCGGGGAGGTATTTTCGGCGTTGCGCGTCGGTGCCGTTGATGCGGATCTGGTTCACGCAAAGGTTGGAATGCGCGCCGTAGGACAGGCCCACGGAGGCCGAGGCGCGGCTGATCTCCTCCATCGCCACGCAATGGGCGAGGTAGCCCATCCCTGCCCCGCCCCATTCCTCGTCCACCGTGAGGCCGAGCACGCCGAGATCGCCGAATTTGGTCCAGAGATCGGCGGGGAAATCGTTGTCCCGGTCGATCGCCGCCGCACGGGGGGCCACCTCGGCGTCGCAGAACCGGCGCACGGTGTCGCGCAGCATGTCGACGTCCTCGCCGAGGTCGAAATCCATGCCGTAATCGGTGTTGCTGGCCATGCGGACGACGCCTTGTGTTCAGGGAGCGTGGGTGAGGCAGGACGTGACGTAGAGGTGGTGCCAGCAGATATCGACGTTGCGGCGCTTTTGTTCGAGGCAGACGCGCTGGGCGGTGGCTTCGTCGGTGAAGGGACCGTGGCATTCCGGTTTCGTGTCGGCCTCGAGACGGTCGAGCGCGCCGTTGGCGAAGACGCCGCCGCAGACGAAATAGATACGTTTCTGGTCCATGATCGCGCCCCTTGCTGCGTGGCCGCACATGTAGCGTGTGGCGCGGGGGGATGCCATCACTCGGCTTTGGCCGACAACTCGGGGAAATCCTCCCAGCGAAACTCGGCCGATGGGCGCGAGGTGGCGGCTTCTTCGGCGCGACGCAGTTCCACTCGGCGGATCTTGCCGCTGATGGTTTTTGGCAGGAGGCCGAATTCCAGGCGGCGGATGCGTTTGTAGGGGGCGAGTTTCGCGCTGAGATGGCGGAAGATCGAGAGCGCGGTGGCGGCGTCCGGCTCGGCGCCCGCGACCAGGGTGATGTAGGCCTTGGGTATCGCAAGGCGCAGCTTGTCGGGGGCGGGGACGACGGCCGATTCGGCGATGGCAGGGTGTTCGAGCAGGACGCTTTCGAGCTCGAACGGCGAGATGCGGTAGTCCGACGATTTGAAGACGTCGTCGGCGCGGCCGACATAGGTGAGGTATCCGTCGCCGTCGATGGAGGCGACGTCTCCGGTGCGGTAGACGTCTCCGGAAACGCCGGTAAAGCTGCCGTCGTCCTGCTGGTAGCCGCGCATCAGGGGCAGCGGGCGCGGGGTGAGCGCGATGCAGACGGCACCCTCGGGGGCATCCTGGTCCGAGGGGTCGAGCAGGCGGATGTGGTAGCCGGGCAGTGGGCGGCCCATGGAGCCGGGGCGGAGTTCCTGGCCGGGCGGGTTGCCGATCTGGGCGGTGGTTTCGGTCTGCCCGTAGCCGTCGCGGATGGTGAGGCCCCAGGCGGTGCGGACCTGGTCGATCACCTCGGGGTTCAACGGCTCGCCGGCGCCGCAGGCTTCGCGCAGCGCGGTTTTGATGGCGGCGAGGTCTTCCTGGATGAACATGCGCCAGACAGTGGGGGGCGCGCAGAGCGTGGTGACGCCGTTCGTGGCGATGGCGTCCAGCAGGTCGCGCGCATGGAAGCGGCGTTGGTTGCAGATGAAGACGGTGGCGCCCGCGATCCAGGGGGCGAAGAAGCACGACCACGCGTGCTTGGCCCAGCCGGGCGAGGAGATATTGAGGTGGATGTCGCCGGGTTGCAGGCCCAGCCAGTACATCGTGGACAGATGGCCGATGGGGTACGAGGCGTGCGTGTGCAGCACCAGTTTCGGCTTGGCGGTGGTGCCAGAGGTGAAATAGAGCAGCATCGGGTCGGAGGCGGCGGTGGGGCCGTCCGGCTCGAACGTTTCTGATTCCGTGGCAAAGGCCGCGTAGTCGATGCAGCCGATGACGGGGCCCACGGTAATGCGGACGGCGTCGATCCCGTCGACCTTGGGGGCGTCCTCGGCGGCGAGGATGACGAAGCGGGCGCGGGCGCGAGCCACGCGTTCGGCGAGGTCCTCGGCTGTGAGCAAGGTGGTGGCGGGGACGACGACGGCGCCGAGCTTGATGGCCGCCAGCATGACCTCCCACAACGGCACCACGTTGCCGAGCATCAGCAGGATGCGGTCGCCGCGACTGACGCCCAGGGCCCGCAGGCCGTTGGCGACCGCGTTGGAGCGCCGGGACAGATCGGCAAACGTGAGCTCGGCGGCGCCGAGGCCCACGATGCGCAGCGCCGTGCGAGATCCGCTTTCGCCCTGGGCGAGTACGGCGTCGAACCAGTCGAGCGCGAAGTTGAAATGGTGGGGGTCGGGCCAGCGGAATTGCGCATACGCGGTGGCGTAGTCGGTGCGGTGGGCGAGCAGGAAGTCGCGTGCCTCGGCAAAGCCGGTCATGTCGCTTTGCCCGCGAGCCAGCGATAGGCGTAGGAGAAATCGCGGCCACCGTCGCCGCTTTCCACCATGCCGGCGTAGACGCGCGCGGCCTCGGCGCCCAGGGGCGTGGCCGCGCCGGTGGCGGTGGCGGCCTGTTGGGCGAGGGACAGGTCTTTCAGCATGAGGGCGGAGGCGAAACCTGGCTGCCAGTCGCGGTTGGCGGGCGAGGTGGGGACCGGGCCGGGGACCGGGCAATACGACGTAAGCGCCCAGCATTGGCCGGAGGAGGTGCTGGCGACATCGAACAGCTTCTGATGGTCGAGCCCGAGCTTGTCAGCGAGCGCGAAGGCCTCGCCGACCGCGATCATGGAGATGCCCAGGATCATGTTGTTGCAGATCTTGGCGGCCTGGCCGGCCCCGCTGTCGCCGGTGTGGACGATGGTTTTCCCCATGGCGGCCAGAACGATCCGGGCACGTTCGAAGGCGGTGGCGGGGCCGCCCACCATGAAGGTGAGCGTGGCCGCGGTGGCGCCGCCGACGCCGCCGGAGACGGGCGCGTCCAGCATGTCGAGACCGTGGGTGGCCGCAGCCGCGCCGACCTGCCGTGCGGTGTCGACATCGATGGTGGAGCAGTCGATCAGCAGGGCGCCGGGGGCGGCGTGGGCGAGGATGCCGGCGTCGCCCAGATAGATGTCCGCCACATGGCGACCGGCGGGCAGCATGGTGATGACGACATCCGCCTGCCCCGCGGCTTCGGCCACGCTGGTGGCGAGGGTGCCGTGTTCGGAAAAGGCCGCCATCGCGCTGGCCGCGATGTCGAACCCGGTGACGGTGAACCCGGACCGGGCGAGATTGATCGCCATCGGCAGGCCCATGTTGCCCAGGCCCGCGAACAGAATACGGCTCATGCTGCCTCCAGCAGTTTGCGCGCGATGATGACGCGCATGATCTCGTTGGTGCCTTCAAGGATACGATGAACCCGGAGGTCGCGGACGAAGCGTTCCACCTGGTAGTCGTGGATGTAGCCGTAGCCGCCGTGCAGTTGCAGCGCTTCGTCGCAGATATGGGAGCAGGCGTCGGTGGCGTAGCGCTTGGCCATGGCGCAGCGCATGCCGGCATCGGGCTCGCCACGGTCGAGCGCCACGGCGGCGCGGTGGACCATGAGGCGGGCGGCTTCGAGCTCGGTGGCCATGTCGGCCAGCTTGAACTGCAGCGCCTGGAAGTCCGCCAGGGTCTTGCCGAAGGCGCGGCGTTGCTTCACGTGGGCCAGTGCGGCGTCGAGGCAGGCCTGCGCGCCGCCCAGGGAGCAGGCGGCGATATTGATGCGCCCGCCGTCCAGCCCGGCCATGGCGTATTTGAAGCCCGCGCCTTCGGGGCCGAGCCGGTTGGCGACGGGCACGCGGCAGTCGTGGAAGCTGACGGTGGCGGTGGGCTGGCTGTTCCAGCCCATCTTGCGCTCCGGCCGGCCGAAGCTCAGGCCGTTTGTATCGCTTTCGATCACCATGCAGGAGATTCCGCGCGGGCCGTCCTCGCCGGTGCGGACCATGGTGACGTAGAGGCCGGACGCGCCGGCGCCTGAGATGAACGCCTTGCTGCCGTTCACGCGGTAATGCGAATTTCCATCCGGCGTGGCGCGGGTTTTCAGCGCGGCGGCGTCTGAGCCGGAGCCGGGTTCGGTGAGGCAGTAGCTGACGAAGGTGGCGCCGCTGAGGATATCGGGCAGAAAGCGCTGGCGCTGCTCGTCTGAGCCGAAGCGGGCGATCATGCCGGCGACCATGTTGTGGATGGTGAGGAAGGCCGTGGTGGAGGGGTCCGCGCGGGCGAGCTCTTCGAAGATCAGCGCGGCGTCGAGGCGGGACAGGCCGGTGCCGCCATGGGCCTCATCGACATAGATGCCGCCAAACCCAAGCGCGCAGGCCTCGCGCAGTTCGGCGGCGGGGAAGTGACGCTCCTCATCCCACCGCCCCGCATTGGGGGCCAGGCGGTCCTGGGCGAAATCGCGCGCGGTTTGCTGAAAGGCGCGCTGGTGTTCCGTCAGGTTGAAATCCATCGCGCCCTCCCCCCGCTTCTTTGTTGGCTTCTGTGTGCAGAGCAAATCCTCCCGGCGTCAAGCGGGTCGGATGGGGTTGCGGCAGGGGGCGTGTGGGAGAAAGATCGCGCGGCATCGTTGCCGGGGATGATCCATGTTCGCTCACATTCGAGACACCAGCCTTTATTTCGACGTGGACGGCGTGGGGCTGGCGCCGGTGGGCCCTGCCATGGTGGAGCGGCCGACGGCGTTCGTGATCCATGGCGGGCCGGGCGGCGATCATTCGGCGTTCAAGACGGCGTTCGCCTCGCTGACGTCGGATATGCAGCTCGTTTATTTCGACCATCGCGGCCAGGGGCGGTCCGCGCGGGGCGATCCGCAGCGCTACACGCTGGATGAGAACGTGGCGGATATGGAGGCGCTGCGGGTTCATCTCGGCCTCGAAAGGATTGTGCCGATCGGCACGTCCTATGGCGGGATGGTGGCGATGGCGTATGCGGCGCGGTATCCGGATGCGGTGGAGAAGCTGGTTCTGTGCGTGACGGCGGCGCATGCAGGTTTCAACGCGCGGGCGGAAGCGATCCTGGCCGAGCGGGGCACGAAGGCGCAGCAGGAGATGGGCGCGCGGCTATGGGCGGGCGGGTTCACGTCGGTGGAGGAGCTGCAAGCGTATTACGCCGTGATGGGGCCGCTTTACGCGGTGAAGCATGACGCGCGGCAGGCCGCTGAGTCGCGGGGGCGGGGCATTCTGGCGATCGATCCGATCAACCGTGCGTTCGCGCCGGGGGGCGTGCTGCGGGACTTCGATCTGCGGCCGGAACTGGGGCGCATCACCGCGCCGACGCTCATTCTGGCGGGGCGGCGCGACTGGATCTGCGCGCCGGAATTCTCCGCGGAAATTCACGGGCTGATCCCGGGCTCGGCGCTGCACATCTTCGAGAATGCCAGCCACTCGCTGCGCCAGGACGTGGGCGAGGAGCTGTGCGAACGCATTCGCGCCTTCGTGACGCGGGCGGGCTAGGGCGGTATAGAAAGCGCGGGGAGAAACATATGTCCGCGTTGGAATTCCGCGATGCCGTGGTGCGTTTTGGCGACGCCACCATCCTGGGCGGGGCGTCGCTGGCGGTGGAGCCGGGCGAGTTCGTCTCGGTGGTGGGGCCCACGGGGTGCGGGAAATCCACGTTGCTGAACCTGGCGGCGGGGCTGTTGATGCCGAGCAGCGGGACGGTGCGCAGCCTGGGCAAGCCCGTGGCCGGCGTGAACCGCGAGGCCGGGTATCTGTTCCAGGGCGACAGCCTGATGCCGTGGCGCAGCGCGCGCGACAACGTGGCGGCCGGTCCGATCTTCGCGGGCGTGGGGAAAGCGGAGGCCCGGGCGCAGGCGGAGGCGTGGCTGGAGCGCGTGGGCCTGCACGGCGCGGGGCACAAATATCCGCATCAGATGAGTGGCGGCATGCGCAAGCGGGCGCAGCTGGCGCAGACGCTTATTCTCGATCCGCCGATCTTGCTGATGGACGAGCCGTTCTCGGCGCTCGACGTGCAGACGCGGTTGATGATGGAGAACGAGTTGCTGGCGTTGTGGCAAGGAGGCGGCGGGGGCGGCGCGCGCAAGACGGTGCTGTTCATCACGCACGATCTGGAGGAGGCGATCAGCCTGTCGGACCGGGTGGTGGTGCTGTCGGCCGGGCCTTCGACGCGGCCGATCGCGGAGTTCGCCATCGATCTGCCGCGGCCGCGCGACGTGGCGGAGATACGGCACACGCCGGCGTTTCAGACCACGCATGCGCGGATCTGGGACGTGCTGCGCGACGAGGTTCTGAAGACGTATCGGCGGGGTGTGGCGGCATGATCTCCGTCTATCGGGTGGCACTTGCCGCGTTGCTGATCGGGCTTTGGTATGTGGGGGCGCAGACCGGCGTGCTATCGCCGTTGTTTTTTGGCCACCCGACCAAGATTGCGTTGCAGGTGGTGGACTGGTTTCGCACCGGCGAGATCTATCCGCATCTGGCGGTGACGCTGACCGAGACGTTGCTCGCGTTTGCCAGCGGCACGGCGGGCGGCGTGCTGGCGGGGTTGTGGCTGGGGTTGAGCCCGCGGTCCCTGGCCGTGCTGGACCCGTTCATCAAGGCGGCCAATGCCATGCCGCGCGTGATCCTGGCGCCGATCTTCGCGATGTGGTTTGGCCTGGGCATGGGCAGCAAGGTGGCGCTTGGCTTCACGCTGGTGTTCTTCATCGTGTTCTTCAACGTGCTGCAAGGCGTGCGCGAGGTGTCGCCGGTGGTGTTGAACGGCACGCGCATGCTGGGCGCCACACGGGCGCAGCTGTTGCGGCATGTGTATCTGCCGGCGGCGATGAGCTGGGTGTTCTCCTCGTTGCACGTCTCCGTCGGGATGGCGTTCGTGGGTGCGGTGATTGCCGAATATCTCGGCTCGTATCGCGGTGTGGGGTATCTGATCCTGCAGGCGCAGGGTGTGTTCGACGTGGACAGCGTGTTCGCGGGGATTGCCGTGCTGACCGCTTGCGCGCTGGTGCTGGACACCATCGTGACGTTGGCGGAATCTCGTCTTCTCGTCTGGCAGCCGCGTGCGGACATTCCGCGCGATTCTTGAAGTCTTCAGGCGGAGCAACCGTCTTTTGTAAGGGATAGGACCATGTTGAAGCGTCGCACATTGATTGCCGCCGGCTCGTTGTTGTGCATGCCGGCTTTGGCGCAGAGCCGCACCAAGGTGCGGTTCGCCGGCGGCGGCGTGGCTCTTTACGGCTACATGCCGTTCTTCGTGGCGATTGGGCAGGACCTGTTCGCCAAGCACGGGCTGGAGGCGGATGTGGCGATGTTTCCGGGCGGGGCGCTGGCGATGTCGGCCGTGCTCGGCGGGTCCAGCGATATCGCCTGTGGGTTTTATGAGCACACAATCCAGATCGCGGCCAAGGGCGGCAAGCTGACGGCGTTCGTGTTGCAGGCGCAGAATTCGGGGCTGGCGCTGGGCGTGCGCAAGGACCTGGCCGGTGAGATCAAGACCGCCGCCGACCTGAAAGGCCGCAAAATCGGCGTGTCGGCGCCGGGGTCATCGACGCATCTGTTCGCGATGCAGCTGATGGTGAAGGCGGGGCTGAAGCGGACCGATGCGGCGGCCATTGGCGTGGGCACGACCCAGACCGCCCTGGCGGCGTTTCAGAGCAAGCAGATCGACGCGCTGTCGTTGTTCGACCCGATCATCGCGGATCTGGAGAGCAAGGGCGAGATCGTGGTGCTGGCCGATGCGCGCGACACCGCGGGGAGCACGGCGATCTTTGGTGGGCCCTATGCGTCTGGCTCGCTTTACGGCGAAAGCACGTGGCTGGGGAAGAACGAGGAGACGGGCCGCCGCGCGGCGGCCGCGATTGTGGAGGCGGTGACGTTCCTGAAATCCGCCACGCCGGAGCAGGCGATAGGGGCGTTGGGCAAAGGCATGTGCTTTCTGGATTCCGGGGTGTGTGCCAGTGCGTTCACCCGCAACCGCGAGGCGTTCAACCACACCGGCAAGTTCACGATGGAGCAGGCCGAGACGGTGAAGAAGATGCTGGCCGGGTTCGATCCCGCGATTGCGGCGGCGAATGTGGATCTGGGGCCGACGTTTACGAACAAGCTGAGTTAGGCGCAGAAGAAAAGATGTTCTTTTGTGAACAAAAGAACCAAAAAACTTCATTCAATGAGAGGTATTATATCTCATTGAATGAAAGTTTTTTTGCTTCTTTTTCTTCAGAAAAAGAAGAACGCTTATGGAACGTAAGCACGCTCCACCAGCAAAGGTCCAAGATGCAGGCTGCGACGGTCCGCCGCGGGAAGGCTGGCGGCGATGCTGTCGTAGGGGAGCGGGAAGTCGCCGGTCACGTCGGCGCGGACCATCACGTCGGTTGGTGTCCAGGACATCGTGATGGCGATATGGGCGGTGGCGCCGCCTTCTGACGCGCCGTCGTCCTCGATGAGGGTGAAGTGGCTGGTGCCGGTGGTCTCGCCCGGGAAAAGGCGCAGGCAGCGGCTGGGCTCATCGTGCAGGCGGCTGAAATCCGCGCTGTCGGTCATGGGCAGGATGGCGCCGGCGGCGACCACCAGCGGCAGGCGGTCGAGCGGGGCCGCAAGCGTTGTGGTGGTGCCGGATGCCAGGCGCTCGCCGGACCAGAAATCGAACCAGCATTCGGGGCCGTGGGAAAGGTAGACGTCGCGCGCGCGGGCGCCCTGCGTGACCACGGGGGCGGCGAGCAGGAAGGGGCCGAGGACGAGGTCGGGGCTGTCGATGTGGGTGGCGGGGTCTGTGGGGAAGACGGCGCAGGTGGGCAGCAGCGGCGGCGTGCCGTCGGCGGAGGCCTTGTGCATGAGGGAATAGAGATACGGCATGAGGCGGTATCTGAGGCGGATGGCGTCGCGGATGGCGGGGATGGCTTCGGGGTGCAGCCAGGGGGTGGTGTAGGTTTCACCGGGCTTCCAGGAGTTCATGATCATGCGCGGATGCACGATGCCGGCCTGGGTCCAGCGGGTGACGAGTTCGCCGTCCGGGATGGGGCCGGAGAAGCCGCCGATGTCGTGGCCGGTGTTGCCGAGGCCGGACAGGCTCATGGTGGCGGCCATGCGCATGTTCCAGGCGAGGCAGTGCCAGGAACTGTCGTTGTCGCCGGTCCAGGTCTGGGCGTAGCGCTGCACGCCGGGCATGCCGGCGCGGGTGACGGTGAAGGCGCGTTGGCCAGGCGCGTGGGCGCGGGTGGCATCGATGGAGGCGCGCGTCATGAGGTAGGATTGCAGCGGCCGTGCGAGGTCGAGCGGGATGGGGTCGCCGAAGCCCGCGCAGGTGGCGCCGTCATCGGCGAAACCGTATTCGTTATTGTCGTTCCAGGCGGAATCGAAGCCGGTGCCGAGCACGTCGCGCGTGACGCCTTGTTGCCACCAGGCGACGGCCTTGGGGTTGGTGAAATCGAGGAAGGCGCCCTCCCCGTCCCAGAACTGCGTGATGACGGCGTGGCCGTGGGGATCGTTCACGTAGGCGCCTTCGGGCTCGGCGTAGCGGGGGTGGTCGTCGAGCAGGCAGGGTTTGAGGTTGGCCACGACGTGGATGCCGGCTTCGTGGAACTTCGCCAGCAGCGCCTCGGGGTTCGGGTATTTCGAACGGTTCCAGGTGAACACGTAGCGTTTGGTGCCGATGGAGGTGTAGCCGGAGCCGAAATGGAAGGCGCTGACCGGGATGTACTCCGAGCCGCAGCGCGCGATGAATTCCTCCATGCGGGCCTGTGCGGTGTCGCTGTCGGCGACGGCCATGGCGGTTTGCGCGAAGCCCAGGGTCCAGCGCGGCGGGAGAGCGGGTTTGCCGGTGAGGCCCAGGAATTTGCGGGTGACATCGAGGATTTGGGGGCCGGGGAAGATGTAGTAGTCGAGGTCGCCGCCGGCGGCTTCGTAGGTGCGGTAGAGGCCGTGGTAGTTGTCGTGCTCGCAGCCGAGATCGAAGCTGGAATCAGCGAGGTTGTCGTAGAAGATGCCGTGCGCCACGCCGGACGCGCCGTCTTGCACGATGAGGAACGGCCAGTGCTTGTAAAGGGGGTCGCCGCGCTGGGCATCGTAGCCGAGGCTGTCGAGCATTGTGGTGCGCAGGCGGCGGCCGTGCAGGTTGATGGGGCCGGTTTTGTCGCCGAGGCCGTGGTAGCGATCTTCGGGGTGGCGGGCGGCGGCGTGGCGCAGACCGCGGGCGCCGAAGCTCGCGGCGTGGCTGGGGCGGTCTTGGGCGAAGACGGTGCCGTCTGGCAGCGCCCAGGTGAAGACCAGCGGCTGCAGGGCGATGGTGAGCGACATCGCCGATGTGGTCAGAGTTATGCCGGCGGCGGTGGATTGGAATTGGTGTTGGGCGCCGGGCCAGCTTGTCTCGTCCAGCCGGTCTCGGCCTTCCCACGGCACGTCTGTGGCGCCGTGGGCGAGGACGGACCAGGTGCGCTTCTGGGTGGCGGCGTTGTGGTGGAGGAACACCACGCGGGCGAGGTCGGGCTTGAGGAGGGACACGCGGCAGGTCAGGCCGTTCGCGCAATCCAGCACCACGCCGTGTTCGGTTTCGGCGAGGAACACGGCGCTTTTGACAGGCTTCATGGGGCAGCACTCCGCGGCATGGCCGCTCCGTCGTGGTCGAAGAGATGGATGGCGCGCGGCGGCAAGGTGAGGCGCACCGTGTCGGACAGGTGCAGACCGGTCTGGCCTGCGATCTGCACGGTCATATCGGGGGATTCGAGCCGGACATAGGACAGGCCACCCAGTTGTTCGATGCCACAGACGGCGCCGCCGAGTGTCCAGGCGGCTTCGCCGTGTTCGATCAGAACATGCTCGGGCCGGATGCCGATGGTGACGTTTTCGCCCACGCGGCTGGCTGAGGCGCAGGCGTTCGTGGCGAAGGGGGCGAAGCCGGGGATCTCGATCAGGGCCATGCCGTCGGCCACGCCTGAGATGGTGGCCGGCAGAAGGTTCATGCGGGGTGAGCCGATGAAGCCCGCGACGAAGACGTTGGCGGGGTTGTTGTAAAGATCGAGCGGCGCGCCGACCTGCTCCACCCGGCCGGCGCGCAGCACCACGATGGTGTCGGCCATCGTCATCGCCTCCACCTGGTCGTGCGTGACGTAGATCATGGTGGTGGCGAGACGGCGGTGCAGCGCGGTGAGCTCGGCGCGCATGCCCACGCGCAGTTCGGCGTCGAGATTGGAGAGTGGCTCGTCGAACAGGAAGATCTTGGGCTCTCGCACGATGGCGCGGCCGATCGCCACGCGCTGGCGCTGGCCGCCCGAGAGCGCGGTGGGCTTGCGCTGGAGGTAGGTGTCGAGCTTGAGCATGCGCGCGGCCTCGCCCACACGCCGTTCGATCTCGGCCTGGGGCGTGGCGATGTTTTCGAGCCCGAACGCCATGTTCTCATACACGGTCATGTGCGGGTAGAGCGCGTAGGATTGAAACACCATGGCAAGGCCGCGGCGTGCGGCGGGGATGTCGTTGACCACGGCGCCGTCGATCACGACGTCGCCGGCGGACACGCTTTCGAGGCCGCAGATCATGCGCAGAAGCGTGGACTTGCCGCAGCCGGAGGGGCCCACGAACACCGTGAAGCCGCCGTCCTTGATGTCGAAGCTGACATCGTGGATGACGGTGGTGGGGCCAAAGCTTTTGCGCACGTTTCGAAGCGAGAGTGCGCCCATTACTTCACTCCGGCAGAGGCGATGCCCTGCGTGATGTATTTTTGCAGGAATGCGAAGATGATCGTGACGGGGAGCAGCGTGACCACCGTCATGGCCAAGAGGAAGTTCCACTGGGTGGTCAGCTCGCCCTGGAACGAATTCAGCGCCAGCGGGAGCGTGAAGACCTCCGAGCGGGCGAGGACGACCATGGGCCAGAGGAAGTCGTTCCAGCGCCACATGACGGAAAAGATGGCGAGCACGGCCAGAGCCGGGGCGGAAAGCGGGAGCACGATGCGCCAGTAGATGCGCCACTCACTGGCGTTGTCCATCCGCGCGGCTTCGAGCAACTCGTCCGGCAGGGTCAGCATGTACTGGCGCAGCAGGAACACGCCGGTGGGGGTGGCGACGCCGGGCCAGATGACGCCCCAGAGCGAGTTGGTGAGGCCGAGCTGGGCGGCGATGAGGTAATTCGGCACCAGCACGATGGTGGGCGGGATCATCAGCGTGGCGAGCATGACGAGGAAGACCGATTCGCGGCCGGTGAACCTGTATTTGCTGAGCACGAAGGCCGACATCGAGTTGACCAGAAGGGTGAGCACGGTGGCGACGATGGTGATGAAGCTGCTGTTCCAGAAGTAACGGAAGAAATCGAACCGGCTGAACAGGGCGGTGTAGTTCTCGGTGGCCAGGCGCATTCGCATGACCGGCGTGCGGCCCTCGACGGGGAGGCGGATGATGACCTCGGGCCGTTTCGGGTCGACCATCTGGGCCTGGATGCCGACGCGGCGGATTTCGGCGAGTTGCTGGCCCGCGAAATCGCCGGAATCGATGGTGTAGAGGCGCAGATTGCCGCGACCCTCGACCGGGGCGGTGGCGGCTTCGTAAGGCAGCAAGGTGGGCGGAAAGGCGTTGAGGCCGGTCTCGCTTTTCAGCGAGCTGAGGCCGAGCCATGCGACGGGGCCGAACATGACGAGGACGCCGAGCAACAGGTAGAGATGCGCGGCCCAGTCGGTCCAGTCCCAGCGATGATGGCCACGTTTGGCGGTGAGCATGTCAGCCATTTTTGGCCCTTTGCCCTTTGAGCTGCAGCAAGGTGAGCACGAGCAGCACGCCGGCCAGGAGCAGCGAGGCGGCGGCGGCCAGGCCGTATTGGCGCACCCCGTCGGCGAACCCGGTTTTGTAGATGTATTGCACGATGAAGGTGGTGGCGGTGCCGGGGCCGCCGCCGGTGAGCACGTAGATCTCATCGAACATCTGCACGGCGCGGATGAGGCCGAGCACGAAGACCACGAGCACCGACGGCATGAGAAGCGGCCAGGTGATGCGGCGGAAATGGCGCAGCGGCGGGGTGGCGTCCATCGCGGCGGCTTCGTGGATCTCGGCGGGAATGGCCTGCAATCCGGCGAGCAGGATGAGGGTGTAGAACCCCATATGCGCCCAGATGGAGATGAACACGCTCCAGAAGAACGCCCAGTTGGCATCGAGCAGCCAGTTCACGGGCGTGACGCCCGCCGCCATGAAGCCGGCGTTGAGCACGCCTTCGCGTTGCAGGATCCATTTCCAGATCAACGCCACCACCACCGGCGAGAGCAGCACGGGATAGAAGAACATGGCGCGGAAGAAGCCGCGGCCCATGATTTTGCGGTTCAGCACCAGCGCGGTGAGCAGGCTGAAACCCAGCATCAGTCCGACCTGGAACACCACAAATCGGAGCGTGTTCCAGATGCCGTGCCAGAACAGGTCGCGCGTGCAGGTGTTGGGGTCGAGATGGTTGGTGCAGTCGAGCAGGGAGGCGAAATTGTCGGCGCCGACATAGGGGCGTTCGGACGGCAGCAGCTGGGCGCCGCCGGTGGTGGCGTAGACGATGTCGATCACGATCGGCAGAAACGAGAACAGCGCGAAGACGGCGAGGTTGGGCGCCACGAACACCCAGCCAAGCCTGCCGCCGCGCAGCCTGCCCTGCGCCCATCGCATCGGGCGCTCGGGCAGGTTCATCACGGCCGCGTAGGCAGCCGTCAGGATCTTCATCGGGCCTGACTACTTCTTGGCGGCGGCGACGCTGTCGGCCACGTCCTGGGTGATGCGGGCATAGGCCTGGTCCAGCGTCATCTGGCCGGCGATCACCTGGCTGAGGCGGTCGACGGTGGGGTTGTAGATGGCGCTGTTCTGGGCGTAGCCGGAGAGTTTGTAGCCGGTGGGCGAGACTTTCGCCGCGTTGGCGCCGAATGCCGCAAGTGCGGCGGTGGCGGCGGGGCTGAGTTTGTACGAAACGCCGCCCTTTTGCAGCTCGGCCTGGGCGGGGATGTTGTTGGTCATGCCCATCCACTCGGCATAGACGGGCTTGTCGGCCAGGAAGTCGAAGAAGCGGGCGACGTCCTTCGGATTTTTGCTGCCCTTGAAGGCCACGAAGGCGGCGCCGCCCGGCATGCCGGAGCACACCTTGTCGCAGGGGTTGCCCACCACCTGCCATTCGAAGGCGTCGCCGATCTGCTTTTGCAGGCGGTTCAGCTGCCAGCTGCCGGAGTGGTACATCACGATCTTGGCGTTGGCGAATTCCTCGAACGCATCGCGGTAGCCGCCACCGGTGGAGGCCCAGACGTCTTTTTCCACGGTGTTGTCGGCGTTCCATTTCACGAAGCGGCTGGCCATCGCCTTGAAGCCGTCATCGATCACGGCCGGTGTGCCGTCGGCTGCGAAATATTTGGCGCCCATGGAAATGGCGGCGGCGGCGAAGCGGTGGCCCGAGCGGTCGAACGCCATGCCGTAGGGGGTTTTGGTGGCCTTGGCGACCTTGTCGACCGCCGCCGCCCACTCGTCCCACGAGGCGCCGTCGGCGGGGAGCTTCACGCCGGCCTGGTCGAACAGGGTTTTGTTGACGATGGGCGAGGTGACGGTGAACTGGGTGGGCAGGCCGTAGATGCCGGTGGTGACGCCGGGCGGGCGGGTCCAGGGCAGGACGGCGCCGAAGCTTGCTTCCCAATAGGCCGGGTTCTTCACGTAGGGCGTGAGGTCGATCATGTACTGCATGACCGTGCCGAACAGGGTGACGCGGGCGGCATCCGGCCCCTGGCCGGCGGCGAGCTGGACGGGCAGGCTTTCCAGGATGGATTTGTAGGGCATCTCGTCGATCGTGACCTTGACGTCCGGATTGGCGGCCATGAACCGTTTGGCGAGGTCCATGGTGGCGGGACACTCGTTGCCATCGGAATAGCATGCGATCCGGATCTCACCAGCGTTTGCGACCGACGCCGAGGCCGACGCCGTTGCCAGCAGAGCGAGCCCGGCGAGAAGATGAACACGCGACATGAGACGCTCCCAGTTTATATTTTCGTTACCGATATCATGCTCCGCACGGCGTCATGGCGAAAGCCCCCATGTGGGTTCAAAGGCCGGCGCCGTGGGATCTTTGTTTGCCAATCGCCCGTGCTTCCTCTACGCAGCGAGCATGCCCTTGCGCGTTCTCATGCCGCTGTTGATCACCTTCGCGGTCATGTTGCGGCTTGCCGTATACAAGGTGATGGCGATCCCGTTCGGCGGGCTTTCGACCGCGATGTGCCAGTATGATTGCGGGTGGTATGCCCGTCTTGCGGCCGAGGGCTACGGATCTGACAGTCTGTTTCAGAACTATAACGACATTCCGAACTATGCGTTCTTTCCGCTGTATCCGCTGCTTGTGCGCGCCGGGATAGAGCTTGTCGGGATGGGCCGTTATTTCACCGGTCTTCTCGTGTCGAACCTGTTGTTCGCAGGGTTCATCTACGTGGCTTATGTGCATCTGCGGCGCACGCGGGTGGCTTTCGATGTGGCGATGTGGCCCGTGATGTGGCCAATGATGTGGGTCGTGTTCGCGGTGTTGTTTCCGTTGAGCTTCACGTTCTCGGCGATCTATTCCGAAAGCCTGTTCGCACTTCTGGCGGTGTCGTCCCTGGGGCTGTTGCAGGCGCGGCGGCCGCTGGCTGCGGCGGTGGTGGCGGCGCTGATGACGGCGACGCGGCCCACCGGTATTCTCATGCTGCCCATCATCGTGTTCGATCGGGCCATGCATCTTTGGCATCACCGGCACCGCGCGGACCGGCTGACGCTGCTGGGCGAGGTGTTGCTGCCGATCGCGATCGCGCCGCTGGGCCTGTCTGCCTATATGCTGGCGCAATATCTGGCGTTGGGTGACGCGCTGGCGTTCAACCATGTGCAGGTGCTGTGGGAGCGCGAATGGGTGGGGCCGGTGGCGATGGTGGCGTCGGGGCTCGGCCATTGGGACTGGGGCCGGCTGTTGCTGCCAAAGGGTTTGCAGAGCGAATCTTATTTCGCGGCCTGGGCCCTGCTGGGGCTGGTGACCGCGGCCTGGCTGGCGTGGCGCCGGCGCAGCAGCGAGGCGTTTTTGCTGGCCGCCAGCATCCTGCTGCCGCTTTCGACCGGGCTGCACTCGATGCCGCGCTTCGTTGCGACCAATCCGTTCTTTCTGTTCGCGGTGTTCGAGCTCGCGATGATGATCCGCAACCGGATTGCGGTGGCGGCCGTGTTCGGGACGGCGGGGCTGCTGCACGGGGTGGTTCTGGTGTTCTGGTTCATCTCGGCGAGCTCGACCTATTGATGCGCGGGATCGGGGCCCTTGTGCTCGCGTTGGTGCTGTTCGCGGCGCAGGCGGCGATCGTGGCGGTGGGGCTGTTCGCGCCCGATGTGAGCCCGCAATACCGGGCTTTCTTCATCGACAAGACGACGACCGATTGGGTGCGCGAGCCGCCTCGGGTCAGGTAGCGAGGTCTGCTGCGATACGGGCGATGACGGCCTGCCAGTCCCGGTCCTGGTTCTGGCGGAACAGGCGCACGGTGGGATACCAGGGGGTGTCCTCGCGCGTCAGCAGCCACCGCCAGTCGGGGGCGTAGGGCAGCATGACCCAGGCGGGGCGGCCGATGGCGCCGGCGAGATGGGCGACCGAGGTGTCGGCCGAAATCAGCAGATCGACGTTTTGCAGGATGGCGGCGGTGTCGTCGAAGCTGTCGATCTCGGCATCGAGATCGAGCAGCGGGGTGGCGCCTGGCCACGCCACGCATTGCTGGGCCGGGGCGCCCTTCTGGATGGAGACGAAGGTGATGCCGGGGATGTCAGCCAGGGGGGCGAGCTGGCGTAGGTGCAGGGAGCGGTTGCGGTCGTTGTTGTGGGTGGGGCGGCCGGCCCAGGCCAGCGCCACGCGGCGCGGGCCCGCGGTGTCGGCCAGACGATCGGCCCATTTCGACACCAATTCGGGGTTGGGGCGCAGGTAGTTCGTGGGGCCGGGCAGATGCGCCAGCGTGATGTGGAACACGCGCGGCAGGCCTGAGAACGGGCTATAGGCCGCGTAATCCCGGCAATCCTCCCAGCGCACCACGACGTCGGCGCCGGGTGCGAGCTGTTCGACGATGCCGCGCATTTCGGGGCTGCAGGCGATGGTGACGTGGGCGCAACGCCGCATGACCTCGGGGACGAAGCGGCCGAACATGATGACGTCGCCGTAGCCCTGGTCGGCGATCAGCAGGAGCGTGTCGGCTGGCATCGGCGTGCCGTCCCATTGCGGGCGGGTGGTGGGTGGCATCAGCGGCGCGGCGCCGGGGATTTTGTAGCGGTGCTCATACGCGTCCCATCCTGGGATGAAATCGCCTTGGACCAGCAGGGCCTGGGCGTATTTCATGTGCGCTTCCGGCAGATCCGGCTTGCGACGCAGCGCTTCCCGGGCGGCAGCGATGGCGGCGTCGATGTGCAGGCGGTCGTATTGCACCATGGCGAGGTTGAAGGGGGCGAGCGGGTCCTTCGGGTCCATCGCCACGCTTTTGGTGGCGGCGTGGGCCGCTTCGTCGAGGCGGCCGAGCTGGCGGTAGACCTCGGCGAGATTGCGCAGATGCACGGCCCTGGTGGCGCCGGCCTGAGCGGCGCGTTCCATGAGCGTGGCGGCATCGGCCATGCGGGTTTTGCGGAACGCGATGAGGCCGCTCAGATGCAGCCCCTCGGCGTGGAGAGGGCTGGCCGCGAGGAGGTGGCCGAGAAGGCGGGACGCGGCATCGAGCCGTCCGGCTTCGACGTATTCGGTGGCGATGACGAAAACCTCGCCGGCGGGCATTGGCACGGATTTGGGTGCGGTTTGCGACCATGCGGCGGACATGGAGGGGCTCCTGGCGGGAGGTGGAAGGTGTTCTTTTGTGAACAAAAGAACCAAAAAACTTCATTCGTTGGGGTGCGTGCGCGGGTATATCCGGACTATGCACGCTTCTTTTTCTTCAGAAAAAGAAGTTAGCCATGTGCTGTTCCCAGATAGGCGGCGCGCACGGCGGGGTCCACTTTGAGAGACGCGGCGGAGCCGGAGGCGGAGATGCGGCCGTTCTCCAGGACGTAGCCGAAATCGGCGACCTCCAGTGCTGCGGCGGCGAATTGTTCGACGAGCAGCATGGTCACGCGGGCGGCCTTGAGGCGGGTGATGGTGGCGAAGACCTCCTCCACCAGTTTCGGCGCGAGACCCATCGAGGGTTCGTCGAGCAGCAAGACCTTTGGCGACAGCATCAGCGCGCGGGCCATGGCGAGCATCTGCTGTTCGCCGCCGGACAGCGTGCCGGCCTGTTGCTGGCGGCGTTCGGCGAGGCGGGGGAACAGCTCGAACATGCGGGCGAGATCGGCCTTCACGTCGCCCTTGGGGCGGGACCCCGTGAGGCGGGTGAAGGCGCCCATGATGAGGTTGTCCTCGACGGACAGGACCGGGAAGACGCGGCGGCCTTCGGGGGAATGGGCCAGGCCGCGGCGGGCGATCTCGTGCGAAGGCATGCCGGTGATCTCCTCGCCGGAGATGCGGACATGACCTGATTCGGGTTTGATCATGCCAGACAGCGCGCGCAGCGTGGTGGTTTTGCCGGCGCCGTTGGAGCCGATCAAGGTGACCAGCATGCCTTCCTCGACGCGCAACGAGATCTCGTGCAGCACTTTGACTTTGCCGTAGCCCGCGGCGAGGTTTTCGACCTGTAACATGGGGTGCTCCTACGCCGCTTCGGCTTCGGCGGTGCCGAGATAGGCCGCGATCACCTTGGGGTCGGCCTGCACATCGGCGGGTTTGCCCTCGGCGATCTTCTGGCCGAAATCCAGCACGGTGACGGTGTCGCACACGCTCATGACGACATCCATGTGGTGCTCGATGAGGATCATGGTGATGCCGTGGTCGCGGATCTTGCGGATGATGGTCATGAGATCGACGATATCCGGGGCCGTCAGGCCGGCGGCGGGTTCGTCGAGCAGCAGAAGCTTGGGGTCGAGCGCCAAAGCGCGGGCGATCTCAAGCAGGCGTTGCTTGCCGTAGGGGAGATTGCGGGCTTCCTCGTTGGCCATCGCTTCCAGGCCGACGAAGCGAAGCAGGCTGGCGGCGCGGCGCAGTGCGTGGGCTTCCTCGGCGCGGGATGTCGGCAGCGCCAGCGCCACGCCCGCCATGGTGCCGCGAAAGGTGTGGTGCAGGCCGACCATGATGTTTTCGATGCAGGTCAGTTCGCCGAAGAGTTGGACATTTTGAAAGGTGCGTGCGATCCCGGCGCCGGCGATATCGGCGGATGTGTGGCCGGCGATGGATTTGCCTTCGAACACCACCTTGCCGGAGGTGGGCGTATAAATGCCGGTCAACACGTTCATGGTGGTGGATTTGCCGGAGCCGTTGGGGCCGATGAGACCGTGCACGGTGCCGGGCATCACATCGAGGCTGACGCGGTCGAGCGCCTTGAGGCCGCCGAACTGCATGACGATGTCGTGCGCCTGGAGCAGCGCCACGCCGGAGCCGGTGGCGGGCGGGGTGGCGGCCCAGGCGGAAGTTTCGTCGCCCATGCCGTCGATCACCACCGGCGGGCGGACCCAATCCGGGCGGTAACGGGCCACGAGGTTGCGCAGGAAGCCGTAGATGCCGTCTGGCAGGTAGTAGACGACGAACAGGATCATCAGACCGTAGATGGTGAGCTTGTAGTCGGTGATGCGCTGCAGGATGAGCGAGAGCCCGAAAAACGCGATGCAGAGCCCGACGGGGACGACGACGGACAGGCGGTCTTCGGCGGGACCGCGGAGCAGGCGGATGGCGCCGATGACCACCGCGATGACGGCGATGCCCGCGGCGACGGCGCGGAACTGCTCGATGTCGGACAGCAGGTTGGGGAGATAGACCACGATGGCGGCGCCCAGGAGGGGGCCCACGCGGGATTTGCGGCCGCCCATGGTGACGGCCAGCAGGAAGGTGATCGACTGTTCGAAGCTGATGTTGTTGGGCGCCACGTATTGTTCGGAATAGGCAAACAGCACGCCCGCGAGGCCCGCGAAAGCGGCGCTGGTGACGAAGGCCAGGACCTTATGCTTGTAGACCGACACGGCCATGCAGTCCGACGCGATGGGGCTGTCGCGCAGGGCCTCGAACGCGCGGCCGTAGCGGGAGGCCAGAAGGCGGGAGATCAGCACCAGGGTGACCACGAGGGCGATGGCGATGACGTAATAGAACTGCGTCTCGACCATGCGCGGGCGTGGCATCTTGAAGAACGGGATGGTGTCGCCCAAGGTCCGCCAGTCGTAGAACAGTGGGCGGGTGAGCTTGATGCCGAGGGGGCCGTTGGTGAGGTCGACGGTTTCGTTGATCAGGATCTGGATGATGGTGCCGAAGGCGAGCGTGACCATGGCGAGGTAGGGCCCGGTGACGCGCAGGGCCGGGAGCGCCAGCAAGGCGCCGAACGCGGCGGATACCACCATGCCGGCCGGGATCGCCCAGCCGAAGCTGATGCCCAGCTGGAAGTTCAGGATGGCGGCAGTGTAGGCGCCAATGCCGAACAGGGCGGAATGGCCGAGCGAGACCTCGCCGGTGTAGCCGAACACCACGTCCAGCCCGACGGCGACGATGGCGAAGATGGCGATGGTGGCGGCCAGGTGGATGTAATACGGGCTGATGACCACGAAGGGGAACACCAGCAGGACGATGATCCCGATGGCCTTGAGAAGGTTGGCGCGCATGGGGGTCAGACCTTCTTGATCGCGCGGCGGCCGAACAGGCCGGAGGGCTTGAACGAGAGCACCAGCAGCAGGATCACGAGGCCTGGCACGTCCTGGTAGCCGGAGGAGATGTAGTAGCCGGTGAGCCGGTCTGTGATGCCCAGCAGGACGCCGCCGACGACGACGCCGATGCCGCTGGTGAGACCGCCGATGATGGCGACCGCGAATGCTTTCAGGCCAAGCGCGCCGCCGAGGCCGGCACCGGTGAGAGTGACGGGGGCCACCAGCACGCCGGCAAACGCGGCTGTCATGGAGGACAGCGCGTAGGAGAAGGTGATGACCTGGGCGGTGTTGACGCCCATCAGCCCGGCGGCGCCGATATCGGCTGCGGTGGCGACGACGGCCTTGCCGTAGATGGAGCGGCGGTTGAACAGCTCGATCGCGGCCATCAGCGCGATGGCGCCGAACACGATCAGCAGCTCCATCGGCAGGATGCGCACGCCCATGACCTGGATGGCGTTGTCTGACAGCGGCGAGGGGAAGGGAAAGGTGTCACGCCCCCAGATGTTTTCCGCGAGATTCTTGAAGATGATGCCGAGTGCGATGGTGGCCATGATCCAGCCGGCCTCGGACTTGGTTTTGATGGCCCGCCTGACGCCGAGGCGTTCGACGACCGCACCTTGCAGCATGCCGAAGGCGAGCACGAAGGGCAGCATGAGGATGTAGGACCACAGGATGGGCAGGCCGAAATACAGGCCGATCTGGGTCACCACGGTGTAGCCGAACACCGAACCGAGCATCAGCGCCTCGCCCTGGCCGAAGTTCAGCGTGCTGGAGGTGGCGAAGGTGAGTTGGTATCCGAAGGCGATGACGCCGTAGATCATGCCGACCGAGATGCCGCTGACCACGAGCTGGGCCAGTGTGAGATAATCGAAGCTCATGACGGCATCGGCCTTGACTGGAGGGCTGGACAAAAAACGGCGCCCCTCCTGTTCGGAGCGGCGCCGCCGTAGGTGTGGTATCAGCGGGTTTTGAGGCGCACGGCGTTGGCGCCTGCGATGTCGTCGTCGCGTTCGGCTACCACGCGGCCGCCTTTGACGAGGCCAAACACCGGTATGTTGCCGGTGATGCTCTCATGGTCGGTCTCGGTATAGGGCTTGTCGTAGATGGTGACGACGCCTTCGACCTTGGTGGTGAGGTTTTCCAAAGCAGCCTTGATCTTGGGGCCATCGGTGGATTTTGCCTGGGCGATGGCGGCGGCGAGCAGATACGTGCCGTCGTAGCCCTGGGCGGCCGAGATGGGGCTTGGGATGCGTTCCACCTTGTAGGCGGCCTGGTAGGCTTCGATGAACGCCTTTCGCTTCGGCGTGGACGGTGACTGGATGAAGGTCTGCGGCATGACCGCGCCTTCGCCGTTCGCGCCCGCGTTGTCGATGAAAGTGGACATCGACAACGTCCACGAGCCGATCATCGGCAGCTTCCAGCCGAGCTTGCCCATGCCGTTGGCGATCTGCGCCAGTTCGGGGCCGATGCCGTAGGTGAGGATGACGTCGGCGCCGGCGGCCTTGGCGCGCAGGAGCTGGGAGGTCATGTCGGTGTCGCCGATGTTGAACTTCTCCTCGGTGACGGGCTTGAGGCCCTTCGCGGCGAGCGCCTTCACGAGGTCTTCGCGGCCGAGCTGGCCGTAGTTCGTGCTGTCGGCGAGGATGGCGGGCGCCTTGAAGCCACGGCGGGTGATGGCTTCATCGACGATCATGCCCGACTGGATGATGTCGTTGGCGGACATGCGGAAGATGTAGTTGTCCTTGGGGAACTGCTTGGTGATGACCGTGCCGGTGGCGACGTTGTTGATCACCGGGATTTCGGCTTCCTGGTAGAAGCGCTGCGAGGCCAGGGCCACGCCGGTGTTGATGAAGCCCATCGTGGCGACGACGCCTTCTTTGTTGATGAGCTCCTGGGCGATCTGCACGCCCACGTCGTTCTTGGCTTCGTCGTCACGCTCGACGATCTGCAGCTGGCGGCCCATGACGCCGCCGGCCTTGTTTATCTCGGAGACGGCGAGCTTCACGCCGTCGCGCATCGAGACGCCCATGGAGGCGGAGCCGCCGGTGAAGGGGCCGGTGAGGCCGATCTTGATGGGGTCCGCCGCGTAGGCAGCGGATGAAAGCAACGTGGTGGCGGCGAGTGCGGCCAGCGTCCGGCGTCCGAAGCGCATCGAATTCTCCCATAAGGTCATATTTTCGGTCCGAATCTTGGCCGTGCTGCCGGATAGCATTTCCGGTGCTGGTCCGCCATGCGCAAAGTGCATGAGCGGGGCGGGAAAGAATGTTCTTTTGTGAACAAAAGAACCAAAAAACTTCATTCATGAAGTGGCATGTTGCGGAAATCTCCACACCATAAAACCTAATGAATAAAGTCTTTTTGCTTCTTTTTCTTCAGAAAAAGAAGACTCTACTCTTCCGCTGAATTGCCTTACGCCGTTGTGGCAACCGCGCGCGACGGGGGTTGTCATGTGGATTGGACCTGTGGCACGGCTTGGCGCAATTAGGTTCAACCACGCGAGAGTATCGGAAAGATGCCATGATCCTGCACGATGTCACCGTTCATCCCGAAAGCGATCGCCTGGCGCGGGAAGACCAGCTGGCGTGGAAGATCGCGGCGGTGGCCACCGACGCGGTGGTGCTGGACGACGATGTGGTGGACATGATCATCAACCGGGTGATCGACAACGCGTCCGTGGCGATTGCCGCGATCAACCGCCATCCCGTCAGCGCGGCGCGGGCGCAGGCGCTGGCGCATCCGCGTGCGGGCGGCGCCACGGTGTTCGGCTGTGGGCCGGAGGTGCGGGTGCATGCGGAGTGGGCGGCCTGGGCGAACGGGACGGCGGTGCGTGAGCTGGATTATCACGACACGTTCCTGGCGGCGGATTACAGCCATCCCGGGGACAACATTCCGCCGATCCTGGCGGTGGCGCAGCAGACGGGCCGGTCTGGCGCGGATCTCGTGCGGGCGCTGGCGACGGGGTATGAAATTCAGGTCAATCTCGTGAAGGCGATCTGCCTGCACGAGCACAAGATCGATCATGTGGCGCATCTGGGGCCTTCCGCCGCCGCGGGGATCGGCACGCTGCTGGGGCTGGGCACCGAGGTGATCTACCAGGCGGTGCAGCAGGCCCTGCACGTGACGACGTCCACCCGTCAGTCCCGCAAGGGCGAGATCAGCTCGTGGAAGGCGTTCGCGCCGAGCCATGCGGGCAAGCTTGCCATCGAGGCGGTGGACCGCGCGATGCGTGGCGAGGGTGCGCCGAGCCCGATCTATGAGGGGGAGGACAGCGTGATCGCGCGGATGCTGGACGGCAAGGCGGCCCATTATCAGGTGCCCCTGCCCGCCCCCGGCGAGGCGAAGCGGGCGATCATGGACACGTATACGAAAGAGCATTCGGCGGAATATCAGAGCCAGGCCCTGATCGATCTTTCGTTCCGGATGGGCAAACTGGTGTCCAACTGGGAAGACGTGGCGGATATCGAGATCGTGACGTCCCATCATACACATTACGTGATCGGGACCGGGGCCGGCGACCCGCAGAAGATGGATCCCGCGGCGTCCCGCGAGACGCTGGATCACTCGATCATGTATATCGTGGCGGTGGCGTTGCAGGACGGCGAGTGGCACCACGTGCGCAGCTACGCGCCGGAGCGGGCGCGCCGGGCGGATACGGTGGCGCTGTGGCACAAGATCCGGACCACGGAGGATCATGCGTGGACGGCGCGGTATCACGCGACCGACCCGTCGGTGAAGGCGTTCGGCGGCAAGATCATCATCCGGATGCGCGACGGCCGCGAGATCGTGGACGAGATGGCGGTGGCGAACGCGCACACGCTGGGCGCCACGCCGTGGAAGCGGGCCGATTATATCCGCAAGTTCCGTATCCTGACCGAAGGGTTGCTGGAACCGGCCGAGATCGAGCGGTTTCTGGCGTGCGCGCAGAACCTGGCGTCGCTGTCGGCGGCCGAACTGTCGGGGCTGAGCATCGCCTTGCCGCAGGGCACGCTGGAGACGGGCAAGCCGGGCCTTTTCTAAAGGGATCGAAAAGATGAGCGACACGCAGGCGGCGGCTCCCAAGGTGAAGAAAAGCGTGGCGCTGTCGGGCGTGGTCGCGGGGAACACGGCGTTGTGCACGGTGGGGCGCACCGGCAACGATCTGCATTATCGCGGCTACGACATCCTGGATTTCGCGGAGAGCTGCGAGTTCGAGGAGATCGCTTATCTGCTCGTCCACGAGCGGCTGCCGAACGTGGCGGAGCTTGCGGCCTACAAGACCAGGCTGCGGTCGCTGCGCGGGATTCCGGCGAGCCTGCGCAGCGTGCTGGAGGCCCTGCCCGCTTCCACGCACCCGATGGATGTGATGCGCACCGCGGTGAGTGCGCTGGGCTGCGTGTTGCCGGAGGCGCATGACCACAACCATCCCGGCGCGCGCGAGATCGCGGACCGGCTGATGGCGTCGCTGGGTTCCATCCTGCTGTATTGGTATCACTGGTCGCATAACGGCCGGCGCATCGAGGTGGAGACCGACGACGAGACGATCGGCGGGCATTTCCTGCATCTGCTGCATGGCCGCACGCCGCCTGCGAGCTGGGTGCGGGCGATGCATACCTCGCTTATTCTGTATGCGGAGCACGAGTTCAACGCGTCCACCTTCACGTGCCGTGTGGTGGCGGGCACGGGATCGGACATGTATTCCGCGATCACGGCCGGCATCGGCGCGCTGCGCGGGCCCAAGCATGGCGGGGCGAACGAGGTGGCGCTGGAAATCCAGCAGCGTTACGCAACGCCCGATCTGGCCGAGGCCGATATCCGGGCGCGGGTTTCGGCCAAGGAGGTGGTGATCGGGTTCGGCCATCCCGTCTATACCGTGAGCGATCCGCGCAACGTGGTGATCAAGCGGGTGGCGCGGGCGTTGAGCGAGGAGGCCGGCAGCACGACCCTGTTCGATGTGGCCGAGCGGCTCGAGGGCGTGATGGCCGAGACCAAGAAGATGTTTGCCAATCTCGACTGGTTCAGCGCCGTTTCCTACAACGCGATGGGCGTGCCGACGGCGATGTTCACGCCGATCTTCGTGATTTCGCGCACCAGCGGGTGGGCCGCGCATGTGATCGAGCAGCGCCAGGACGGCAAGATCATTCGCCCGGCCGCCAACTATATCGGGCCGGACGACGTGGCTTTCGTGAAGCTGGCACAAAGGGGTTGATGGCATGACCTATCTGATCGGCGCCACGCTGCCCGCCCTTCCCGCCGGCGATCGTTTTCGTGATTTGCTGGCGCGTCCGGGGATTTTGCAGATCCCCGGCGCGCATAACGGCCACGCGGCGATCCAGGCCAGAAACGCGGGGTTCGAGGCGCTGTATCTGTCGGGTGCGGCGATGACGGCTTCCATGGGCTTGCCCGATGTGGGGCTGATCACCGTGGACGAGGTTTGCTTCTTCGTGCGCCAGGTGGCGCGCAGTTCGGCGTTGCCGGTGATGGTGGACGGGGACACGGGCTACGGCGAGGCGTTGAACGTGATGCACATGGTGCGCGCGTTCGAGGATGCCGGCGCCGGGGCGGTGCATATCGAGGACCAGCTGCTGCCGAAGAAATGCGGCCATCTGAACGACAAGAAGATCGCCGACAGCCATGACATGGCGGCCAAGGTGGCGGCTGCCGCCCGGGCGCGTCGTCATCTCGTGGTGATCGCCCGCACCGATGCGGCGGCGAGCGAGGGGATGGATGGCGCGGTGGCACGCGCCCAGCTTTACATGCAGGCCGGGGCCGACGCGATCTTTCCCGAGGCGCTGAACACGGCTGAGATGTTTCGCGAATTCGCGCGCCGCATGCCCGGTGTTCCCCTGCTCGCCAACATGACCGAGTTTGGCCGCACGCCGTTCTTCACGGCGGCCGAGTTCGAGGACATGGGCTACAAGATGGTGATCTGGCCGGTGTCGTCGCTGCGCGTGGCCAACAAGGCGCAGGCGGAGTTGTATGCGGCGATGAAGCGCGATGGCGGAACGCATCATCAGGTAGATCGGATGCAGACCCGGGCTGAGCTTTACGCGACGATCGACTATGCGGGATACGAGGCGTTGGATGCGTCGATCATCACCACCGTGGTGCCGGAGGCGATGCCGCAGAGAAAGTAGCGATTCTTCTTTTTCTGAAGAAAAAGAAGCAAAAAGACTTCCATCATAAGAATAAAGTTTTTTGGTTCTTTTGTTCACAAAAGAACTGCTGGAGGCTTTCCCTATGACATCCTACACCGATGCCTACGCGGACTGGCGTCAGCGCCCCGAGGCATGGTGGGAGGAAGCGGCCGCCGGGATCGACTGGTCTCGCCGGTGGGACCGCGCGTTCGACCCGGACATGGGCGCGTTCGGGCAATGGTTCGCAGGTGGCGAGCTGAACATGTGTCACAACGCGCTCGATCGGCATGTGGCCGCCGGACGCGGCGCGCAGCCGGCACTCATCTGGGACAGCCCGGCGGCTTCGAGCAAGCGGACTCTGACGTATGCCGACCTGCAGGACGCCACCGCCAGGCTTGCCGGCGCGTTGGCCGCGCGCGGTGTGGGGCGCGGGGATCGGGTGGTGATCTACATGCCGATGGTGCCCGAGGCCGTGATGGCCATGCTGGCCTGCGCGCGGATCGGCGCCATTCATTCGGTGGTGTTCGGCGGCTTCGCGGCGCCGGAGCTGGCCAAGCGGATCGAGGACGCCGCACCCGTGGCGGTGATTTCGGCGAGTTGCGGGATCGAGCCGGGGCGGGTCGTGGCCTACAAGCCGCTGCTCGACGAGGCGATCCGGCTCAGCGCGCACAAGCCGGCGACGTGTTTCATTCTGCAGCGGCCGATGCTGGCGGCCGAGATGGTGGCCGGGCGGGATATCGATCTGCTGGACGCAATGGCCACATCCGCGCCGCATGCGTGCGTTTCGGTGGCCGCAACCGATCCGCTTTACATCCTCTACACCTCCGGCACGACGGGCAAACCCAAAGGCGTGGTGCGTGACTGCGGGGGGTATGCGGTGGCGCTGATGCACTCGATGGCGATGATCTATGGCGTGCAGGCGGGCGACGTTTATTGGTGCGCCAGCGATGTGGGCTGGGTGGTGGGGCACAGCTACATCGTCTACGGGCCGCTTCTGGCGGGTTGTACCACCGTGATGTTCGAGGGCAAGCCGGTGGGGATGCCGGATGCCGGGGCGTTCTGGCGGGTGTGCGCGGAGCATCGCGTGCGGGTGCTGTTCACGGCGCCCACGGCGCTGCGGGCCATACGCCAGCGCGATCCGGAACTGGCGCTGATGGCGCAATACGATCTCTCGGCGCTGGACGCGTTGTATCTGGCGGGCGAGCGGTGCGATCCGCCGACGGCGATCTGGGCGGCGGCGCATCTTGGAAAGCCCGTGGTGGACCATTGGTGGCAGACCGAGACGGGCTGGCCGATCACCGCCGGGTTTCGCGGCTATGGGCTGGAGCCGCCCAAACCCGGATCGGGTGGGCGGGCGTGCCCGGGATACGATGTGCAGGCGCTGGACGACGCAGGCGTGGCGTTGCCGCGCGGCCAGAGCGGCAACCTTTGCATTCGCCTGCCGATGCCGCCCGGATGCGCACCGACCTTGTGGGGCTCGGACGCCCTGTATCGCCAAGCTTATCTCGTGGATTTCCCGGGGTGGTATCGGACCGGGGATGCAGGTGAAGTGGACGCGGACGGGGATGTCTGGATCATGGGTCGCACCGATGATCTCATCAACGTGGCGGGGCATCGGCTGAGCACGGGGCAAATGGAGGAGATCCTGTCCGGACACCCCGATGTGGCGGAATGCGCCGTGATCGGGGCGGCGGACGCGTTGAAGGGGCAGGCGCCCCTGGGGTTCGTGGTGCTGAAGGCGGGGGTGGAACGGCCGCATGCGGATATCGCGGCCGAGTTGGTGGCGCGGGTGCGCACGACCCTGGGGCCGGTGGCGGCGTTTCGCACGGCGCTGGTGGTGCCGCGGTTGCCGAAGACACGGTCTGGCAAGATACTGCGTGCGAGTATAAGACGGCTGGCGGATGGGCAGGATGCCAATCCTCCGCCGACGATCGAGGATTTGGGGGCGCTTGAGGATGTTCTCTTGGCTTTGGGTGGGTTGAGGTGAGCACACAGGTTAAGATGTTCTTTTGTGAACAAAAGAACCAAAAAACTTCAACCTTTTAGGCTTTGCAGATCGCGACGCGAGGCACCCCCCTGCCGAGTGGCGCGTGGAATGGGCTCTCGGATCCCCCCCGATCCGAGAGCCCAGGATCCCCTCAGATGAGCGACTGATAGGTCAGCACGCGGAGCTCGCGGCGGATGGGGTAGGTGCTGGAAGGGGTGAGCTGGGTGAGAAGAATCACGATCAGCTCCTCCGCCGGGTCGATCCAGAAGGCGGTGCTGGCGGCGCCGCCCCAGGCATATTCGCCAGCAGAGCCGAGGATCTGGGCGCGGGCGGGGTCCAGCGTGACGGAAAAGCCAAGACCGAAGCCCACGCCTTCATAGTTCGATTCGCTGAAGCGCCTGGTGCCGAGGGATGCCATGTCGCCGCCGAGGTGGTTGGCGGTCATGAGCTCCACGGTTTTGCGGCTGAGAAGCTGGTGGCCTTCGTGGACGCCCTTGTTCAGCATCATGGTGCAAAAGGCGAGGTAGTCGCCGGCGGTGGAGAGGAGGCCGCCGCCGCCGGACGGAATCTTGCCCGGCTGGGTGAAGCGGCTGGTGGCGGGGTCGTCAAACAACGCCAGGCCCTCGGGGGACGGGACGTAGTTGGCGGCGAAGCGTGCGATCTTTTCGGGCGGCACGACGAAGCCGGTGTCGGTCATGCCCAAAGGGGTCAGCAGGCGGTCGTGGACGAAGCTGTCGAAGCTTTGGCCGGAGATGACGGCGACGAGATGGCCCAGCACGTCGGTGGCGATGGAGTAGTTCCACGCGGTGCCGGGCTGGGCCAGCAGGGGAACGGCGGCGGCTTTTTCGACGATCTCGCCCAGGGTGGCATCGGCGGTCTGAAAGTCGACGCCTGTGGCGCGATACTGGGCGTCCACCAAGGTTGCCGCCATGAAGCCGTAGGTGAGGCCGGAGGTGTGGGTCAGAAGGTCGCGGAAGGTGATGGCGCGGATGGCCGGCACGGTTTCCATCTTCGCCGCGTTGCCGCCGACGGCCACGCGCTGGTGGGCGAAAGACGGCAGAAACCGGGTGATGGGATCGTCGAGCTGAAAACGGCCTTCCTCATACAGCATCATGATCGCCGCCGAGGTGAGCGGCTTGGTCATGGAGTAGATGCGCACGATGGTATCGGCCTGCATCGGTGTGGCGCGGGCGATGTCGGCCATGCCTGTGGCGCGGAAATAGCCGACCTGGCCGCGCCGCGCGATGAGCACGCTGGCGCCGGGGAGTTTGCCGCTTGCGACCAGCGCGTCCATCCAGCCATCGATGCGGCCGAGGCGGTGTGCGGACAGGCCGATTTCTTCCGGGCGCACGGGGGACAGTTCGGACATTGGCGGCTCCTGGCGAGGGTTTCCTCAGATTTGCACGTCTGGCCGGTGCCGCCCATAGTTGCCGCCCACGTCAGACGAGAGCCCCGATGGCCACGCCCCAGGCACTTTCACGATTCAAGATCCTGGACCTGACGCGGGTGCGGGCGGGGCCGACCTGCGTGCGGCAGTTTGCCGATCACGGCGCACAGGTGATCAAGGTGGAGGCCACCGATGCGGGGGATGCCGGGCTGGGCGGGCCACGGCATGGGTCTGATTTTCAGAACCTGCATCGCAACAAGCGCTGCGTGGCGCTGAATCTGAAGTCGGCTGATGGCGTGGCCATCCTGACGAAGCTAGTGGCGTGGGCGGATGTGCTGGTGGAGAATTTCCGGCCCGATGTGAAGGATCGGCTGGGGATCGGGTATGCCGCGATGTCTGCGGTCAATCCGCGCCTGGTCTATGCCAGCATGTCGGGTTTCGGGGAGGACGGGCCGTATCGGATGCGGCCCGGGTTCGATCAGATCGCGCAGGGGATGGGCGGGCTGATGTCGGTGACGGGGGCGCCCGGAGAGGGGCCGATGCGGGCGGGGATTCCGTTGGCGGATCTGTCGACCGGGCATTTCACGGCGCAGGGGATCATGATCGCGCTGCTGGAGCGTGAGGTGTCCGGCCTGGGGCAGTGGGTGCAGACCAGTCTTTTGGCGTCGCAGATCGCGATGATGGATTTCCAGGCGGCGCGAACGCTGATGGAGGGCGAGGTGCCGGGGCAGGCCGGCAACGATCACCCGACGAACATTCCGACCGGGGTGTTCGCCACGTCGGACGGGTTCATCAATATCGCGACGGCGGGGACGGCGATCTATGTGCGGCTGTGCCGGGCGTTGGGGCTGGAGGATGCGATCGACGATCCGTTGTTCGAAACGCCCAAGGCGCGGTCAGTGAACCGGGTGGCGCTGAATGCGCGGATCGCGACTGTGACGGGCACACAGACATCGGCGTATTGGGTGGACGCGCTCAATCGGGCGGAGGTGCCGGCGGGGCCGATCTATGGGATGGACGAGGTGTTCGCCGATCCGCAGGTGCGGCATCTGGGCATGGTGGCACGCGTGGAGCACGCGGTTTTGGGGCCGATCGATATCGTGGGGCAGCCGATCAAGCTGAGCCGCACGCCGGCCTCGGTTCATACCGCCATCGCCGAGCTGGGCGCGGATACCGATGCGGTGCTGGGCGAACTCGGCTACACCGCTGACCACATAAGCGCTTTTCGCGCACAGGGAGTGATCTGATGGCTGATACCGTGGCGCCGGCCGAGCTGCTGCACGAGGTTCGTGATGGGATTGCGTTCGTGACGTTCAATCGTCCGCAGGCGCGCAATGCGATGACGTTTCCGATGTATGAGCGCCTGGCGGCGATCTGCGCGGACATCAACACCGATGACACGATCAAGGCCTTGGTAATCACCGGCGCCGGCGAGAAGGCATTCGCGGCGGGGACGGATATTTCGCAGTTCCGGGCGTTCTCGACGCCGCAGGATGCGCTGGATTACGAGGCGCGGATCGACAAGGTGCTGGGCACGCTCGAGGCGTGTCGGGTGCCGACGATTGCGGCGGTGGGTGGGGCGTGCACGGGTGGCGGCGCGGGGATCGCGTTTTCCTGCGACCTGCGGATTGCGACGGCGAACGCGCGGTTCGGGTTTCCGATTGCGCGCACGTTGGGCAACTGCCTGTCGATGTCGAACTATGCGCGGCTGGTGGAACTGATCGGGGCGGCGCGGACCAAGGAGATCATCTTCACCGCGCGGCTGGTGGAGGCTGAGGAGGCGAAGTTGGTCGGCATGATCAGCGAGATTGTGAGCGATCACGCGGCGTTGGCCACGCGGGCGGAGGCGTTGGCGCGGCTGGTGGCGAGCCATGCGCCGCTGACGTTGCGCGCCACGAAGGAGGCGCTGCGGCGGCTGAAGGAGCGGACCTATGACGGGATGGGCAAGGATCTCATTCTTTCGTGCTACATGAGCGCCGATTTCAAGGAGGGGATGGAGGCGTTCCTGGGCAAGCGGCCCCCGGTTTGGTCGGGGACATAGGCCCCCCGAGCTCGGTGCCGGCCAGCTTTTCCGAGATCCGGGCCAGCTCGGTGTGATCCGCCCCCTGCCCCAGCATCGACGCGGCCGCGGCTGAGAGCTCGCGGCAGAGGCTGGCGAAGGGCACGGGGGTTGCGGTGTCGCGCGCGACGCCCAGCGCGATGGTGAGGTCTTTCAGCATCAGGTCGAGCCCGAAGCCGCTGTCGAAGCTGCGGGAGAGGACGAACTGGGCGAATTTCTTCTGGGTGCTGTTGTTCATGCCGGTGGAGGCGTTCAGCACGTCCACCATCAGTTTCGGGTCGAGGCCGAAGCGCTGGCCGATGAGGAGCGCCTCGATTCCGATAAGGAAGCCGCCGGCGCTGACGAGGTTGTTGAGCGCCTTCATGGCGTGGGCGGCGCCGACATCGCCGCAATGGGTGAGGCTGGAGCCCATGGCCTGCAGGATGGGCCGGGCGCGTTCGACGATGTGGGGCGCGCCGCCCACCATGATGGCCAGCTGGCCGGTTTTGGCGCGCGACACGCCGCCCGAGACCGGGGCGTCGATCAGGAAGGCGCCGTGTTCGGCGGCCAGGGCCGCGAGCGTGCGGGTTTCGGCGGGGACGCCCGAGGTCATGTCGATCAGGATGGTGCCGGGGCGCAGAGCGGTTTCGATCTGGCCCAGCACGGCGGCCACGGCGGCGCTGGTGGGCAGCATGGTGACGATGATGTCGCAGGATCGGGCCAGCTCGCCCAGCGTGTCGGGCGCGGTGCCGCCCACGGATTGGGCGAAGGTCTCGGCGGTGATGCGGCGATGGTCGAAGACGGCGACGTCGTGGCCGGCGTGGAAGAGGCAGGCGGCCATCGGCCAGCCCATGTTGCCGATGCCGATGAAGCCGATCCGTGATTTGTCCGTCATGGCTGCCGCCTTGTGATCTTTGCCGCAACGCTAGAGTGACGCCCCGTGCCAAGGCAAGGCATTGTCCCGGTTGCGCCGGCGGCCCGTTCGGACCACGCTTGTGGGCAATCAACCAGCAATGAGATTTCCGATGACCGATCCCGTGATCGCGCAGATCAGCACACAGCATGCCGAGCTCACCGCCATACGTCGCGACATTCATGCGCATCCGGAGATGGGGCTGGAGGAGGTGCGCACCGCGGCACTGGTGGCGGCGAAGCTGCGGGAATGGGGGATCGAGGTGACGGAACGTGTGGGCGGCACCGGGGTGGTGGGGACCATCAAGGGGCGGCTGCCCGGCCAGCGCGCCATCGGGCTGCGGGCGGATATGGACGCGCTGGCCATACACGAGACGACGGGGGCGGCGCATGCGTCCACCACGCCCGGCACCATGCATGCGTGCGGGCATGACGGGCATACCACCATGCTATTGGGCGCCGCCCAGCATCTGGCGGCGAACCGGGATTTCAGTGGCACCGTGCAGCTGATCTTCCAGCCTGCCGAGGAAGGCCGTGGTGGCGCGTTGAAGATGCTCAAAGACGGGCTGTTCGAGCGGTTTCCGGTCGACAGCGTCTATGGGATGCACAACATTCCCGGGCTGCCCGTGGGTCAGTTCTCCATCAAGCCGGGGCCGTTTCTGGCGGCGACGTCGCGCTGGAACGTGACGTTTCGCGGCACCGGCGGGCATGGCGGGGCGACCCCGCATCTGGCGTCCGACATCACGGTGGTGATGGCCGAGTATATCCTGGCGTTGCAGACCATCGTGAGCCGCAACGTGGCGCCGCTGGAGACGGCGGTGATTTCGGTGGGGCATATCGAAGGCGGCTCGGCGCAGTCGTTGAACGTGATGCCGGCCGTGTTGGCGGTGGGCGGCACGGCGCGGTGCTTCACGAAGGAGACCCAGGCGGTGATCGACACGCGCATGGCGGAGTTGGCGCATGGGCTGGCGGCGCTGCATAGCGCCTCGGCCGAGTTCTCGATCAGCTGGGGCACCAACCCGCTGGTCAATCACGCCGATCAGACGATCGTGGCCGCCAATGCCGCCAAGGCGCTGGTGGGCGATGCGGCGGTGGAGACGCAGGCGATTGCGGTGACGGGCGGCGAGGATTTCGCGTATATGCTGGAGGCCAAGCCCGGCGCGTTCATCTTCATCGGCCAGGGTGTGGCTGCCGACGGGATTGCGCACGGTCTGCACACGCCGAAGTTCGATTTCAACGACGCGATCATTCCCCTGGGTGCGGCCTGGTGGGTGAAGCTTGTCGAGGCTGAGCTGAATTTGGGATAGGTCCTCATGCTGCGGCAGTTCTTTGCTTATTACCGGCCGCATCGGCGGTTGTTCCTGCTGGATTTCGGCTGTGCCGTTATTTCTGGGCTGCTGGAACTCGGCTTTCCCATGGCGGTGCGGGCGTTCATCGACCGGCTGTTGCCGGGGCAGGACTGGGGGCTGATCGTGCTCGCCTCCGCCGGGCTGTTGGCGGTCTATCTCACCAACTCGGCGCTGATGGCGGTGGTGACGTATTGGGGCCACGTGCTGGGCATCAATATCGAGACCGAGATGCGTCGCCGCGCGTTCGATCATCTGCAGAAACTGTCTTTCCGGTTCTACGACAATCAGAAGACCGGGCATCTGGTGGCGCGGGTGACGAAGGATCTGGAGGAGGTGGGCGAAGTGGCTCATCACGGGCCGGAGGATCTGTTCATCGCGGTGATGACGTTCGTGGGCGCGTTCCTGCTGATGATGGCGGTGAACGTGCAGCTGGCGCTGATCACCGCCGTGGTGGTGCCGATCACCGCGTATGTGAGCACGCGCTACGGCGGCCGGATGACGCAGAATTTCCGGATGCTGTTCGCCCGGGTGGGGGCGTTCAACGCACGCATCGAGGAGAATGTGGGCGGCATGCGGGTGGTGCAGGCGTTCGGCCGCGAGGACCATGAGCGCGCGATGTTCGCGGTCGACAACGACAAGTATCGCACCACCAAGCTCGACGCCTACCGGCTGATGGCGGCGACGGTGTCGCTCACGTATCTCAGCATGCGGCTGACGCAGATGATCGTGATGATCACCGGCGCCTGGTTCGTGCTGCACGGCCAGCTCAGCAACGGTGGGTTCGTGAGTTTCCTGTTGCTGGTGGGCGTGTTCCTGCGGCCGATCGAGAAGATCAACTCGGTGATCGAAAGCTATCCGAAGGGTGTGGCGGGGTTTCGCCGCTACACCGAGCTGCTGGCGATCGCGCCCGATATCGTCGACAGGCCCGGTGCGGTGGCGGTGGGACATCTGCGCGGCGACATCACCTATGAGGGCGTGGTGTTCGGCTACACGCCGGAGCGCATCATTCTGGACGGCATCGACCTGTCGATCCGGGCCGGTGAGACGGTGGCGTTCGTGGGGCCCTCGGGGGCGGGCAAGACCACGATCTGCTCGTTGTTGCCGCGGTTCTACGAGGCACTCTCGGGCCGGATCACCATCGACGGCATCGATGTTCGCGCCATGACGCTGCAATCCCTGCGGGCGCAGATCGGCATCGTGCAGCAGGATGTTTTTCTGTTCGCGGGCACGATACGGGAGAATATCGCCTATGGGCGTCTGGGTGCGTCGCTCGAGGATATCGAGGATGCCATTCGCCGGGCGCGGCTGGAGGACACCATCGCTGCGATGCCGGACGGGTTGGAGACGGTGATCGGCGAGCGGGGCGTGAAGCTGTCGGGCGGGCAGAAGCAGCGCATGGCGATCGCGCGGATGTTTTTGAAGAACCCGGCGATCCTTATTCTGGACGAGGCGACATCGGCGCTCGACAGCGAGACGGAGCGGGCCATTCAGCAGTCGTTGGCGGAGCTGTCGGTGGGGCGGACGACCCTGGTGATCGCGCATCGGCTGGCGACGATCCAAAAGGCCGACCGGATCGTGGTGATCGACAGCGACGGCGTGGCGGAACAGGGGCGGCATGAGGCGTTGCTGCAGGCGGATGGCGCGTATCGGCGGTTGCATGATGCGCAGTTTGGGCATGCGGCTTAGGGTCAGGACTCATTGATCAGAGCCAGAAGATGACCACGGCTGCGATTGCGATGGCTGAGAAGAAGGTGTGTGCGCAACGATCGTAGCGCGTGTGGATGCGCCTCCAGTCTTTAAGTTTGCCGAACATGTTCTCAA
>JANYFG010000021.1 GCA_025362815.1 Rhodospirillales bacterium | reverse complement strand
ATCGGGGGCGAAATTTTCCAGGATCAGTCCCAGCAGCCGGTCGCGCGCGCCGCTGAACTGCGCAAAGCCCGAGAACACCACCAGCGCGATGGCGGTCAACGGCACCATCGAGACGATGGTGGTGTAGCTCAGCGCGGAGGCGCCGATGAAGCAGCGATCGGTGCGGAAACGATGCAGCACAAGCCGCGCGAGATGGCGCAGCTCGGCAAACCGCTCCCACAAGCCGGGCCGGGACAGAGTGTCAGCCAACCATCACGCCCCCACCCTGCCGCACCAAGCCCCCATGACGCTCTCAGACCCTCAGCCGACGGCGACCCGCACGCCGAAATGGCCGTCCTCGATCTCCACCATGTCCACCGCGAGCCCGTTGCTCTTGCCCCACTCGACGAATTCCAGCCACACGCCATGGGCAGAATCGTCTTCCAGGCGCACGTCGCGGCCGGCGACCTTGGTGCCGTCGAACTCGTTCGAAACCGGAAACGGCACAAGCGACTCAAGCCCGGGCTGGCCCTTCTTGGCGCGCGCGAGCTGGCCGATGCGCGTGGCGATGGCGGTTTTCATTTCGGTGAAATAGGCCTGCGCCCGCGGGATGCGATTGGCCATGCGCTCGGCATCCTCGCGCGCCACGCGGTCGCGCATCGCCTGGAGATACGCCTGTTGCTTGGCGGTGCCGGACGCCTTCTGCTTGCCAAGGCGGTCGTCGAGACTGTCGGACATTCATCAACCTTCAAGTGTTCAGCGGGGCCGGATGGCAATAAGCCAGACCGGCCGTTTTTCGATACAGCGGCTTTATAGACGGATTTGCGGTGGCTGGAAACGCCCGCGCCGCGCGGCGGGCGTGCGCACAGCATCCGCCACGCAGGACGGGTTTGAAGTGCCGCGTTGACTTCAACGCGCGTTACAGCCGACCGTTCCACCACAGAACGAACAGGTCGGTGCATGGGGCGATATTTGAGGCCGGAGCAGCTGGATCACGCCCTCGCGGCGTTGGCGGAACACCCTCGCATCGTGCTGGCGGGCGGCACGGATTTCTATCCCGCCAGGCCCGTACCCACCCCCGAGGCCATCCTCGATATTTCCGCCCTGCCCGGCCTCAGCCGCATCGAACGCCGGCCACAGGGCTGGTACATCCCCTGCCTCGCCACCTGGTCGGACGTGCTGCGGGCCGATCTGCCACCCGGCCTCGATGCTCTGACACAGGCCGCGCGGCAGGTGGGCGGTGTGCAGATCCAGAACGCCGGCACCGTGATGGGCAATTTGTGCAACGCCAGCCCCGCCGCCGACGGATATCCTTGCGCGCTGGCGTTGGACGCCTCGGTGGAGCTCGCGAGCCGGGCCGGGCGACGGATGGTCAAAGCCCGGGATTTCATGCTGGCCCCCCGCCGCACGGCGCTGCGCCCGGACGAACTCGCGATCGGCCTGCACATCCCAGACCCCGGCGGCGTGTCGCGCTTCGAAAAACTCGGTGCCCGCGCCTATCTCGTGATCTCCATCGCCATGGTGGCCGTCTGGCTGCGGCTCGACGGCGAGCGGATCGCCAACGCGCGGGTGGCCGTCGGCGCCTGCGGGCCGCGCGCCATCCTGCTGGAGGACCTCGCGCGGTCGCTGGTGGGACAGATCTGCGCCGGCGCGATCGTGCCGCCCGCCCATCTCGCATGCCTCACGCCGATCGACGACATCCGCGCGCCCGCCGCCTATCGCCGCGAAGCGGTGGGCGTTCTGATCCGCCGCGCCATCCACGGCCTCGCCCCCTACGCGTCGCCTGGCCGTATCCTGGCGGCATGACGATGCGCATCGATTTCACGCTGAACGGCCAGCCCCTCTCCATCGCGGTCGACCCGCTGCGCCGCCTGGCGGATGTGCTGCGCGACGATCTCCGTCTCACCGGCACCAAGATCGGCTGCAACGCCGGCGATTGCGGCGCCTGCACGGTGCTGATCGACGGCGCGCAGCTCTGCGCCTGCCTCGTGCCGGCCAGCCGCGCCGCCGGCACCCATGTCACCACCGTCGAGGGTCTGTCATCCGGCGGCGCGCTGAGCGACCTGCAACGCGCCTTCCTCCGCCACGGCGCCGCCCAATGCGGCATCTGCACGCCGGGCATGCTGATGGCAGCCACCGACCTTCTCTCCCGCACGTCCGCCCCCACCGAAACCGAGGTGCAGAACGCGCTCGGCGGTGTGTTGTGCCGCTGCACCGGCTACCGCCGCATCATCGACGCGGTGATGGACGCCAACGCGCGCCCCAATCCCGCATCGCCCGCATCCGGCCACGCCGTGGGCGCCGCCATCGCCCGCGTCGATGGCCGCGCCAAGGTGGACGGCAGCGAGCGTTTCGGCGCCGACGCCCTGCCAGACGCGCCCTTCCTCAGCCTGCGCGTCATCCGCAGCCCGCACGCCCATGCCCGGTTCACCCTGGGCGACATGGCCCCGATCCTGGCCGCCCATCCCGGCATCCTGCGCGCGCTGACGGCGTCCGACATTCCCGGCCGCAACCTCTACGGCATCTACCCCACCGGCAAGGACCAGACCGTGCTGGCCGAGGGCTACGTCCGCTATCGCGGCGACCCCGTTCTGGCCCTGATCGGCGACGAGGCCACGCTCGCGGCCTTCGACGGATCGGGGCTGCCGATCCAATGGGAGATCCTGCCGGAGGTCACGTTCGCCACCGCCCACGAGGGCCCCGACCTGCACGAACACGCGCCCGGCAACATCCTCTGCCAAGGCCGCGTCGCCACCGGTGATATCGATGCGGCCCTCGCCACTGCCGCAGCCCATGCCCGCATCGTCGTGCGCACCGGCTTCGTCGAACACGCCTATATCGAACCCGAAGCAGGCTTCGCGCGCCGCGTCGGCCATCGCATCGAGATCACCGCCTGCACCCAAACTCCCTATATGGACCGCGACGAACTCGCCCTCATCCTCGGTATCGCGAAAGAGGATGTGCGCGTCATCCCCACCGCGGTCGGCGGCGGCTTCGGCGGCAAGCTGGACCTGTTCGTGCAGCCTTTGCTCTGCGTCGCCGCCTGGCTCACCCACCGCCCTGTCCGCCACGTGGCCACGCGGGGGGAGAGCATGATGGCCACCACGAAACGCCACCCCAGCCGCATCACGGCCGAGGCCGCGTGCGACGATCATGGCCTGCTCACGGCTTTTCGCTTTCACGGCGATTTCGACACCGGGGCCTATGCCAGCTGGGGCCCCACCGTCGCCAACCGCGTGCCGGTACACGCCACGGGCCCCTATCGCGTGCCCGCGGCACGTTGCACCACATCCGCCATCCACACCAACGGCCCACCCTCCGGCGCCTTTCGCGGTTTCGGCGTGCCACAGGCGGCGGTGGCCGGCGAGGCGCTGATGGACGCGCTGGCCGAACAGACCGGCCTCGACCCCTGGACCATCCGCAGGCGCAACGCGCTCGGCGTCGGCAGCGTCACCACCACCGGCCAGGTGCTGGGCGAAGGGGCCGCACTCGGCGAGTGTCTCGACGCGATCAGAACCGGTTTCGAGGCGATGCGCGCCGAGGCCACCGCGCACAACGCCACATCCACCACCCACAGGCGCGGCGCCGGCATCGCCTGCATGTGGTACGGCATCGGCAACACCTCCATGTCCAACCCCTCCGAAATGGTCGCGGGCGTCACGCCGGATGGCCGCGTCACCTTGCTCTCGGGCGCCGTGGATATCGGCCAGGGCTCCAACACCGTCATGGCCCAGATCGCCGCCGACGCCATCGGCATTCCCGTGGCCGGCCTGCACCTGGTCACCGGCCACACCGATCTGACGCGGGACGCCGGTAAGACCAGCGCCTCGCGCCAGACCTTCGTGAGCGGCAACGCAGCCCGCCTGGCCGGTGAGGCGTTGCGCGCCCGGATCCTGCTCCATACCAACGCGATCGAACTCACGAACGACAGGCTGGCACTCGATCTTTCGCATCTCGCGCCAGACGCCAACGGCTTCGTTCTCAGAGGCGAGGGACGCTACGATCCCCCCACGACGCCGCTCGACGCGGATGGCCAGGGCATCCCCTACGCCAGCTTCGCCTTCGCCGCGCAATGCGCGCTGGTGGAAGTGGACACCGAGCTCGGCGTGGTCCGCGTTCTGCGCCTCATCGCCGCCCACGATGTCGGCCGCGCCATCAATCCCGATCTCGTGGTGGGCCAGATCCACGGCGGCATCGCCCAGGGCCTCGGCCTCGCCCTGATGGAAGACTACATCCCAGGCCGCACCGACAACCTTCACGACTACCTCATCCCCACCATCGGCGACGTGCCGCCCATCGAGGTGATCCTCGTCGAACGCCCCGACCCCCTCGGCCCCTACGGCGCCAAAGGCGTGGGCGAGCCCGCACTCGTCGCCACCGCACCCGCCATCCTCGGCGCCATCCACCACGCCACCGGCGCGCGCATCACCCACCTGCCCGCCACGCCAGACCGCGTTCTCGCGGCACTGCAACACCGCATTCTCGCGGCACTGCAACACCGCGTTCTCGCGGCGATCCGCGCATGACCGACATCGTCACCTGCGACGCCTGCCCCGTTCTGTGCCGCATCCGCCCCGGCCACACCGGCGCGTGCGACCGCTACGGCAACGTCGCGGGCGCGCTCACGCGGATGGACCCGCATCTCGTGCTCACCCGCACCTCGGGCGCGGTGGCGTTCGCCGACGCCGACTGGGACGGCAACCCGCTTGCCGCGCGCGACGTCTTCCCCACCGGCATCGGCGCCGGCACCACCTATCCCGACTACAAACCCGCCCCCTTCATCGTGGGCAGCGTCATCGACGGCATCGACATGGTCACCGTCGTGTCCGAAGGCGTCTTCAGCTATTGCGGCCTGAAGGTGAAGATCGACACCGACCGTCATCTCGGCGCCGAGACCGCCACCGTGCGGGCCCAGGGCGAGGCCATAGGGCACGTCACCACGGCCGAATACGGCAGCCAGATGCTCAGCCTCGGCGGCGTGCACCACCTCACCGGCGGCAGCAAGCGCGAGGGTGTCGCCACCTGCCAGACCCTGCTGGCGCTGGCCAACGGCCTCGCGGTCGAGCTCACCATCGAAGGCGGCGCCGTCGTCATCGTGCAATCCGGCCATCCCCCGATCGTCGATGGCGTGGCCGAGGCCCGCATGCGCGTGGGCTGCGGCTCGGCCACCATCGGCATCTTCGCGCCCCAATGGCAGCATCTCGCCGACGAGGTGATCGTGGTGGACGACCACATCACCGGCGTTCTCACCGAACACCAGGCCGGCAGGCACCTTGCCATGCGCCCCTCCGGCATTCGCGTGCGGGGCCGCAGGTCCACCCCCGGCCGCTACTTCCAGGTGGCCAACCCCGGCCTGGGCTGGGGCGGCACCGACATCACCGACCCCCTTTGCATCATCGAGCGCATCGACCCCAAAACCGCCTGGCCCGGCCTGCGCCTGATGATGGTCTCCACCACCGGCGAGCACGCCGCCTGGTTCGTGCTCGACGACGCGCTCACCCCCATCGCCACCCCCATGCCAGGCGCCGTGACGGCGGCCGTGGCCCGCATCGGCGAGAACTGCGAGCGCGCCTTGTGCAGCGTGCTGTTCATGGCCGGCGCCGGCGGCTCGCTGCGCGCGGGGGCCACCGAAAACCCCGTGCTCCTGACACGCGCCGTGCAAAACGGCACCGCCCGCGTCACCTCCGGCGGCGCGCCCGTCTATCTCTGGCCCGGCGGCGGCATCACCTACCTCGTCGACGTCGCCAGCATGCCCGGCCACGCCTTCGGGAGCGTCCCCACCCCGGCTTTGGTGGCCCCCATCGAATTCACGCTCCCTTTGGCCGACTACGCCGCACTCGGTGGCTACACCGACCGCGTTCGCCGCCTCGCCGATCTCCTGGCCACCGCCCGCAGCGACACCCTTCCCCCGGGCGTGGCGTTTCCCGTGCCATGAGCCAGATTTGCCGCCTTGCGAACGGGCGCCTGCATCTCCGGCACGGCCCCATCGACTGCCTCGTCCAGGCCTGGGGCGCGGCGGACGAGGTCGAGGCCGCCTACGCACAAGCCGCCACCGCCTTCCCCGGCATCCTCCCCGAACTTTGCCGCGAACTGAAGCTGCTCCGCCGCCCCCTGCCATCGCCCGAACCGCACGGGCCCATCGCACGGGCCATGCATCGTGCCGTGCACCCCCACGCCGCCGGCTTCATCACCCCCATGGCCGCCGTCGCCGGGGCCGTGGCGGACGCGATCCTCGCGGCGCTCGTTGCCGGCCGAACCCTCGCCCGCGCCGTCGTGAACAACGGCGGCGACATCGCCCTGCATCTCGCAGCCGGCGAGACCCTGCGCTGCGGCCTCGTCAGCGACCTCGCCGCCCCCCGGCTCGACGGCGCCTTCACGCTGTCCGCCGACCACCCGGCCCGCGGCATCGCCACCTCCGGCCGCGCCTGCACATCCCGCGGCGGACGCAGCTTCTCGCGCGGCATCGCCGACAGCGTCACCATCCTCGCTTGCACGGCGTCCCAGGCCGACGCGGCCGCCACCATCGCGGCCAACGCCGTCGATCTGCCGGGCCACCCCGCCATCCACCGCCGCCCCGCCCACGACATCGACCCAGACAGCGATCTCGGCGCCATGCTCGTCACCTGGGATCTCGGCATCCTCACACAGGCAGAGATCGCCACCGCGCTGGACGCAGGCGCCGTTGTGGCCGATGATCTCCTCAAGGCCGGGCATATCCTGGGCGCGGTTCTGTGCCTGCGGGGTCAGACAATCGTGCGCCATCCCACACGGGTCCGCGTTCTGGAGTTGGCATGATCCGCAAGCTGCTCACCATCGTCGAGGAAACCCATCGCGAGGCCGGGGTGACCATCGCCCCCCCCACACGCAAGGCCGCCGCCATCGCGGTGATCGACAACCCCTATGCCGGCCGCCACGCCCCCGATCTGTCCGAACTCGTCGAAATCGGCGCCATGCTCGGCCAGTTGCTGGGCGAGCGCGCCGTGGCCGCCCTGGGCATCCATCCCGCCGACATCCAAAGCTACGGCAAGGCCGCCATCGTGGGTGAGGACGGCGAACTCGAACACGCCGCCGCCATCCTTCACCCCAAGCTCGGCGCGCCCCTGCGCGTCGCCGTCGAACAGGGCGCCGCCCTCGTGCCATCCGCCAAGAAACGCGGCGGCATGGGCACCGCCATCGACGTGCCGATCGGCCACAAGAACGCGGCCTATGTCCGCAGCCATTTCGACGCGATGGAGATCCACGTGCCAGACGCCCCGATGCGCGGCGAAATCGTGGTCGCCATCGTCGTCACCGACCAAGGCCGCCCGCTGCCCCGCATCGGCGGGCTGACCCATGGCGAAGCTGTCGGCCAAGACGGACTTCGCTGACCCAATGAAGGAGACTCCCACCATGCAGCTCTCGCGCCGCACCCTGCTCGCAGCCTCCGCCACGCTGGCCTCCCCCCTGGCCGCCCCTTCCATCGTGCGCGCCCAGGGCAACGCGCCCATCCGCATCGGCGAGATCAATTCCTACACCGCCGCCCCCGCCTTCACGCTCCCTTACCGAAACGGCCTGCAACTCGCCGTCGAGCAGATCAACGCCGGCGACGGCCTGCTCGGCCGCAAGATCGAACTCCTGATCCGCGATGACGCCGGCAAACCCGCCGATGCCGTCAGGCTCGCGGGCGAGCTCGTCACCGACCAGAAGGTGGACGTCCTCGCCGGCGGCTTCCTCTCCAATGTGGGCCTGGCGCTGAGCGACTATGCCTTGCAGAACAAGAAACTCTTCATCGCGGGCGAGCCGCTGACCGATGCGCTGGTGTGGGACAAGGGCCACCGCTACGGCTTCCGCCTGCGCCCGTCGACCTACATGCAGGCCGCCATGCTGGTGGAGGACGCCGCCAAGCTGCCCGCCAAACGCTGGGCTACCGTGGCGCCCAACTACGAATACGGCACCTCCACCGTCAAATGGTTCAAGCAGCTCCTGCTCGCCAAGCGGCCCGACGTCGTCTTCGTCGCCGACCAGCTGCCCACGCTCGGCAAGATTGACGCCGGGGCCACGGTGGCCGCCCTCGAACAGGCCAAGCCGGACGCCATCCTCAACGTCACCTTCGGCCCGGACCTCACCAACTTCGTCCGCCAGGGCAACACGCGCGGCCTGTTCGAAGGCCGCGCCGTCGTCAGCGTGCTCACCGGCGAGCCCGAATATCTCGACCCGCTGGCCGAGGAGACACCCGATGGCTGGTATGTCACGGGCTATCCCAACACCTCCGTCACAGACCCCGCCAACACCGCCTTCATCGCCGCCTACAAGGCCAAGTTCAACGAACTGCCGAAGATGGGCTCCGTCGTCGGCTATGCGCTGATCGCCTCCATCGCAGCCGGCATCGCCAAAACCGGTTCGGTGGAAACCGAAGCGATGGCCTCGGGCTTCCCCGGCACCACCTTCGCCACCCCCTTCGGCAAGGTCACCTGGCGCGCCCAGGATCACCAATCCACGCTCGGAACCTATGTCGGCCGCACCGCGCTGAAAAACGGCAAAGGGGCCATGGTCGACTGGCGCTATGTCGACGGCGCCGATGCCCTGCCGTCGGACGCGATGGTGAAAACGCTGCGCCCGGCGTGATCCTCGGCGATTGACCGCGCTTCTCATCCAGCTGCTCACCGGTCTTGCCGGCGCGTCCACCCTCTTTCTGGTGGCCGCCGGACTGACGGTGATCTTCGGCGTCACGCGCGTGGTAAATTTCTCCCACGGCAGCCTGTTCATGCTCGGTGCCTATATCGGCTGGACCATCCTGTCCCGCCTGCCGCGCGACCCCGGATCCTTCGCGCTCGGTGTCCTGCTGACCGGCCTCGCCACGTCAGCCATCGGTTCGGCAGTAGAGATGGTGCTTCTGCGGCGGATCTACAAGGCGCCGGAACTGCTGCAGCTGCTGGCCACCTTCGGCGTGGTGCTCATCCTGCAAGACGCCACCCAGGCCATCTGGGGGCCGGCCGATCTCACCTTGCCCCGCGGCCCCTGGCTCCGCTCCGCCGTCATGATCCTCGGCGAGCGTTTTCCCCTCTACGACCTCATCCTCATCGCCACCGGCCCGCTCATCCTCGGCACAATCTGGCTGCTCTTCGCCCGCACCCGCTGGGGCACCCTGGTGCGCGCCGCCACGTTGGACCGCGAGATGGTGTCCGCCCTCGGCGTGGACCAGCGGCGACTGTTCACCAGCGTCTTCGCCCTCGGCGCCGGGCTCGCCGGAATTGGCGGCGCGCTGGTGCTGCCACAAGGGTCCGCCAACCTGCAGATGGACCTCTCCGTCATCACCGACGCCTTCGTGGTGGTGGTGGTCGGTGGTCTCGGCAGCCTCACCGGCGCCTATCTCGCCGCCGTGCTGATCGGCGTGCTGCAGGCGCTCGGCATCGTCCTGCTTCCCAAGGCCACGCTGGTCGTCGTCTTCGTGGTGATGGCCTGCGTGCTGATCGTCCGCCCGCACGGACTGCTCGGCAGGCCACTTACCGCCACGCGAACAGACGCCGCCGCCATCGCCCCCATCCGTCCCGCCACGCCCGCCTTGCTCTGGGCCGCCGCCGCGCTGCTGGTGCTGGCCATCGCGGCCCCCCTCATCGTCGGACCCTTCGTGCTGTCGGTGCTGACGGACATCACCATCGCCATCCTGTTCGCCGCCTCGCTTCATGTGCTCATGGGCCCCGGCGGGATGGCCAGTTTCGGCCACGCCGCCTGGTTCGGCCTCGGCGCGTATGGCACCGCCCTGGCCGTGAAATCCCTCGCTGCCCCGATGCCGCTGGCCCTTCTGCTCGCCCCCATCGCGGCCGGCGGCGTGGCGCTCGTCTTCGGCGCCCTCGTGGTCCGTCTGTCCGGCGTCTACCTCGCCATGCTCACCTTGGCCTTCGCGCAGATCGTCTGGGCCGTGGCCTTCCAGTGGTCCGATGTCACCGGCGGCGACAACGGCATTCTGGGGGTCTGGCCCCCCGCCTGGGCCGGCCCGGCCTCGTTCTATTGGATCAGCCTCGTCCTGTGCGTCGGCGGTGCCATCCTGTTGCGCCGGGCCCTCTACGCGCCCTTCGGCTTCGCCCTTCGCGCATCCCGCGACTCCGCTTTGCGGGCCGAAGCCATCGGGCTGAACCCGAATGCCTTGCGCCTTGCCGCCTTCACGCTGGCAGGCAGTGCGGCGGGCCTCGCCGGCGGTCTCGCCGCCTACGCCAAAGGCAGCGTCTTCCCCACCACCATTTCCGTCGGCCACTCCGTCGACGCCCTCGTCATGGTCCTGCTCGGCGGCGTTCAAACCATGGCCGGCCCCATCATCGGCGCCATCGCCTATACCGGCCTGTTCGACGCCCTGCTTCTCGCCACCGGCTTCTGGCGCGCCGCCCTCGGCGCCTGCATCCTCGCCATCGTCCTCCTGTTTCCACAAGGCATCGCCGGCGGCTTCAATCGCCCCGGCGTCGCCGGCAGCGTCAAACGAACCATCTGACCCATGCTCGTCGTCCAGAACCTCACCAAAACCTTCGGCGGCGTGCACGCCGTCACCGACGTCTCCTTCGCCGTCACCGCCGGCGAGATGCTCGCGCTGATCGGCCCCAACGGCGCCGGCAAATCCACCTGCTTCAACATGCTCGGCGGCCAGATCCGTCCCGATGGCGGGCGCATCCTTTTGGCCGGCACCGACATCTCCAAAGCCACCCCCCGCACCATCTGCCGCCTCGGCGTGGGCCGCACCTTCCAGATCACCGCAACCTTTGCGTCCATGACAGCGCGTGAAAACGTCCAGACGGCGCTCACCGCCCATCACCGCCAAACCGCGCGCGTGTGGCAGGAAGCCGACACGCTGCACGTCGCCGAAGCCGACGCCCTTCTCGCCCAGGTCTCCCTGTCCGCCGAGGCCGGCCGCCCCGCGGGGATCCTGGCCTACGGCGACCTCAAACGCCTCGAGCTTGCCATGGCGCTGGCATGCAACCCCAAACTCCTCCTGATGGACGAGCCCACCGCCGGCATGGCGCCCGCCGAACGCGCCGGCCTCATGGCGCTCACCGCGGGCCTTGCCCAGGCCCGCGGCATGGCGGTCCTTTTCACCGAACACGACATGGACGTCGTCTTCGGCACCGCCTCGCGCATCCTCGTCATGGACCACGGCGCGCTGATCGCCCAGGGCGACGCCGCCATGATCCGCGCCGACCCCCGCGTCCGCGCCGTCTATCTCGGCACCGGTTTCAGCTCGGGCGGCCACTGATGCGAAAAACCCCCATGCTCGAAGTCCGAAACCTGCACGCCCATTACGGCCAGGCCCACATCCTCCACGGCATCGACCTCGACATCGGCGAAGGCGAGATCCTCGTCCTCGTCGGCCGCAACGGCGCCGGCAAATCCACCACCATGAAGGCGCTCATCGGCCTCGTCCCTCCCAGCGCCGGCGAGATCACCTTCCACAACCGCCCGATCGCCAACCTCCCCCCCTACGCCATCGCCCGCCATGGCCTCGGCTACGTGCCGGAGGAACGCCGCATCTTCACCGACCTCACGGTGGCCGAAAACCTCGAGGTCGGCCGCCAGCCCGCGCGCGGCACCCGCCCCGCCTGGACACCCCACCGCCTTTTCGCCCTCTTCCCCAATCTCGCCACCATGGGCACCCGCCCCGGCGGCCGCATGAGCGGCGGCGAACAGCAGATGCTCACCATCGCCCGCACCCTCATGGGCAACCCCTCCCTCGTCCTGCTCGACGAACCCAGCGAGGGCCTGTCGCCGCTCATCGTCGAACAGATGTCGCACGCCATCCTCGCCCTCAAGGCAGAGGGCGTCTCCATCCTGCTGGCCGAACAGAACCTCCATTTCGCGGCGCGCCTCGCCGATCGCGCCGCCGTCATCGAAACCGGCCGCATCGTCTGGACCGGCCCCATCCAAACCCTGCTGCACGACGAAGCGGTCCGATCGGCACATCTCGCGATCTAACGATCCCGCGATCTGACGTTCTGGCAATCTGACGTTCTGGCAATCTGGCGATCCCGCGCCCAAACGCGTATCCACCCCGTATGATCCGCACCGAAATCCACACCCACCCCCATGTCGCCACCCACATGCCCAGCCTGGCCGCGCTGCGCATGACCGTCTTCCGCACCTGGCCCTATCTCTACGACGGCGCGATCCCGTCCGAGGTCGACACCCTCTCCGGCTTCGCGGTCAGCAAAACCGCATGCCTCATCATCGCATCCGACAACGGCACCCCCGTCGGCGCCTCCACCGCCGTGCACATGACCGAGGAAGACGACCACATCACGAAACCCTTCCGAGACGCCGGCATGAGCCTCTCCCGCATCTGCTACTTTGGCGAATCGGTCCTGCTCCCCGCCTATCGCGGCCAAGGCATCGGCGTCCGCTTCTTCGAACATCGCGAAGCCCACGCCCGAACCATCCCAGGCGTCGACACCACCATGTTCTGCGCCGTCGAACGCCCCGCCCACCACCCTCTCAAACCCGCCGACGCCATCCCGCTCGATGCCTTCTGGACCAAGCGCGGCTATGTCCGCACAGACCTCACCTGCGTCATGAAATGGAAGCAGGTTGACACCCAGGAAAAAGTCGGAAACACCCTCCGCTACTGGTCGAAATCCCTCGTATGAACCTGCGTCTCGGCATCCTCCCCTGGCAGGTCCGCCCCGCGAAAAACACCATCCCGGGCCTCGAAGCCTGGGCCACCCGGCTCGACCGGGAGGTCGCCATCGCCACATCCGCCGGCGCCCAGATGCTCGTCATGCCCGAATACGCCCCGCTCGAAATGGCCACCGGCCGCGTTCCAGACGTGGCCCAGGAACTCAGCACCGCCTGCGCCCTGGCCCCGTCAGCCGTCCAACACGCGCGAGACATCGCCAAACGCCACCAGATCTGGCTCCTCCCCGGCACATTACCCTTCGAACATGAAGGAAAGATTAACAACCGCGCCCCGTTCATCGCGCCAGACGGCACCGTCGCCTATCAGGACAAGCGGATCATGACCCGCTTTGAAGCCGAACTCTGGCGCATCGCCCCAGGCCACCCCCCCGCCGTGTTCGAAACGCCGTTCGGCCGCATCGGCATCGCCATCTGCTACGACCTCGAATTCCCCCCGCTCGTCCGCGCGCAGGTCGAAGCCGGCGCCTGGCTCATCCTCGCCCCCACCTGCACCGACACGCTCGCCGGCTTCAACCGCGTCCGCATCGCCGCCGCCGCCCGCGCCATGGAAAACCAATGCTTCGTCGCCGTGGCCCCCACCACCGGCCACGCGCCCGAAAGCGCCACGCTCGACGAGAACATCGGCGCCGCCTGCGTCATGGGCCCCGTCGACCGCGGCTTCGCGCCCGACGGCGTCGTCGCACAAGCCGGCATGAACGCGCCAGACTGGCTCTACGTCGATCTCGACCCCGCCCGCCTTGCCACCGTCAGAACCCAGGGTGCCGTCTTCAACCACGCCGACTTCCCCGCGTCCCCGCCCCCCTGCCAACCCGCCGTCTTCGCATGACCCTCATCTACCTCATCGCCGGCGAACAAAGCGGAGACGTCCTGGGCGCCCGCCTCATCCTTGCCCTGCGCGCCGCCCGCCCGGATCTCGCCTTCACCGGCATCGGCGGCCCCCGCATGGAAGAGGCCGGCTTCGTCCCCCTTTTCCCCATGCACGAGCTTGCGGTCATGGGGCTCATCGAAATCCTCCCCCGCCTCCGCCGCTTGCGCCGCCTCATGCAGACCACGGTGTCCGACATCCACGCCCGAAAACCCGATATCGTCGTCACCATCGACAGCCCCGGCTTCAACCTTCGCGTGCTCAAGCAGATCAAAACCTTCCCGCGCGTCCACTACGTCGCCCCCCAGGTCTGGGCCTGGAAACCCAAGCGCGTCGCCGAATTCCCCGGCCTGTGGAACCGCCTTCTCTGCCTGCTGCCGTTCGAACCGGCCTGGTTCGCCCAGCACGGCATCGAAGCCCGTTTCACCGGCCATCCCGTGCTTGAATCCGGCGCCGACCAAGGAGACGCCACCCGTTTTCGCACCCGCCACGCCATCCCCGAAGGCGCCCCCATCCTCATCCTGATGCCCGGCAGCCGCCGCAGCGAAGTCCCGCGCCTGCTGCCCGTCTTCGCCGAGACGCTGGCGATCCTCGCCAACCGAATCCCCGGCCTCATCCCCGTCGTCCCCGTCGCCAGCGCGGTCGCCGAGACCGTCCGAAAGGCCACCGCCACCTGGCCCGTCCAGCCCATCATCACAACCGCGCTCCAGGACAAGCACGACGCCTACGCCGCCGCCGCCGCGGCCCTCACCAAATCCGGCACCTCCACGCTGGAGCTCGCTTTGGCCGGCGTCCCCATGGCCGTCACCTACCGCGTCAACCCGATCACCGCGCTCATCGCCCGGCGCATGATCAAGATCCCCTACGTCGCCATGGTGAACCTGCTCGCCGGCCAGGCCTTGGTCCCAGAGCTTCTCCAACAAGACTGCAACCCGCGAAAACTGGCTGAGGTCGTCGAACATTTGCTCACCCGGCCGGAGGCCGCCGAAACCCAACGCGAAGGCTTCCAATCCGTCATCGCCAGCCTCCACCCCAAAACCACCACCCCCTCGAAAGCCGCCGCCCAGGAAATCCTGGCCCTACTGCCTTAAGAAAACACGCGAATTCATAATTATATCGTAACGAAATAACGAAGCCTCTTCCCGAAAGCCTCACGCATCCTTCAAACGCAACCGCCCAAACCCCTGCCGACGCGCCGCCGCCAGCACCCCGCGCGGCAACGGCACCCGCCCCAGATCCAACACCGCCCGTACCCGCTTCACCCGCGGCCCGGCGAAGGCCACCCGAGGGAGCCTCACCGCCGGCATCGCCACACCGGGCATCTCCACACCGGGCATCTCCACCCCCAGCATCCGGCAAACCGGCCCCAGGATCCGGCGCGCCGGTGCCACGTCCCGCAGGATCGCCGCCATCTCAGGCTCGGCCAGCACGGTCCGCAACTGCCCCGCAAAGCAGGCCGCCTCGTAAGGCATCACCGCCATCAGCCATCCAAACCGACGCGGCAGCCGGGCACGAGCCGACCGCGCCACCACCACAAGCGGCCCCGCATCAGCACCCGCCGCCGCCCCAGAAGCCGCCGCCGCTCCCGCCCCAGAAGCCGCCCCCGAAACCCGAGACCACCCCCCGCGATACCGCCCGGCTTGCACCCGTTCCACCAGCGCCAAAAACGCCACCTCCGCCCGACGCACCCGACCCCACACCAGAACGATCATCGCCGCGTCCATCAGCCCCCGCCCCAGACACGCCGCCACCGCCCGGCACAAAGCCGAGGTGGTCAGCGCAAATCGACTGCAGGGCGTCACAAAATTCATGAACAAAATAAGAACACAAAATCCGGCCAAATGCAACAAAATCCCATACACCCCCTCTCGCAGGGTGGCCTCCCAAAACCCAGCCGCCCCAAAAACCCCTTGCACCCCAAATCTAAATCGGATTAGCTACGGTCAACGAACGAAAAATAACGGGAGGCGACATGAATCCGGATCACACGATCGCCCCCGCCACCAGTCTCGACGTCGCCCGCCTCGCCGGCGTGTCGAAAACCGCCGTCTCCCTCGTGCTGAACAATCGCGGCACCGAGCACGGCATCGCCCCCGACACCCAGTCGCGCATCCGCGTCGCCGCCGACGCGCTCGGCTACACCCCCAATCACGCCGCCCGCAGCCTGCGCCGCCAGCGCACCAACATCATCACCTTCCTCACCAGCGATCTCGGCAACCGCTATTTCGCCGACGTCATGGCCGCCGCCGAGCGCACCGCCCGCGCCAGGGGCTACGTCGTCAACGTCATCTCCGCCCGCTCAGCCGATGCCGAGGCCGAGGCCTTCGAACGCCTCGGCGGCGGCATTTCCGATGGTCTGATGGTCCATGGCGGCTCCGTCCGCACCACCGCCGGCATCGCCCGCCTCCGCCGCCACGGCCTCGCCTGCGTGCTGCTGCAAGATGCCGGCGCCCACACCGCCATCCCCTGCGTGAGGGTGGACATCGCAGAGGGCGGCCGCCTCGCCACCCACCACCTTATCTCCCTCGGCCACCGCCGCGTCGCCCACATCACCGACCGAAGGCTCTCCGGCCAGCTCACCAACGACCGTCTGCTCGGCTACCGCCACGCCCTCGAAACCGCGGGGATCGCGTTCGACCCCGCTCTGGTCATCAACGCCGAGAACAGCTTCGAAGGCGGAGACGCCGCCATGCGCCTTCTGATGAACACACCCCACCGCCCCACCGCCGTCTTCGTCTTCAACGACCAGATGGCCATCGGCGGCCTGCACGCTCTCGCCGCCCTGAAGCTGCGCGTGCCGCAAGACATCGCCGTCATCGGCTTCGACGGCACCGAACCCGGCGCCTTCACCACCCCGGAACTCACCACAATCGACCATCCCCGCGCCGATCTCGGAAGCTGGGCCGCCACCACCGTGATGGACCAGCTCGCCGGCACAAAGGTCGAGACCATGCGCACCCTGCCCGTCCGCCTCGTCGTGCGCGCGTCCTGCGCCGGCCCCACCCAACACTGAAGCCTCCAACACTGACGCCTCCAACACTGACGCCCCAACACCCAACCAAAAGCACGGCCCACAAAGGGCCGGCACAAGGGAGAGACCCATGATCAAGACGCCAACACCCACCATCGCCCGCCGCACCCTGCTCGGCACCGCGGCCGCCACCATGCTGTCCACCGGCCGCCTCGCACGCGCCCAATCTCCCGTCACCCTGAACATGACGGTCTGGGGCGCCGCCGCCGAGGAAGCCGCCTTCAACGCCGCCATCGCGAAGTATAAAACCCTGCACCCCGACGTCACCATCCGCATGGAGGTGAACGGCAACGCCATGCAGGCCTACCAGCAGGTGGACACGCGCCTCGCCGGCCGCCAGGCGCCCGATATCTTCCGGGTCCAGTATCAACAGGTCGGCCGCTACGCCAGCGCGCGGGCCGTCGTCGATCTCACGCAGTATGTCGACGTGAAAGACGAGGCCGACTTCGCCCCCGCCTTCTGGCAGGCCGCCAGCTACAAGGGCAAGCCCTACGCCATGCCCCACCACACCGACACCTTCGCGCTCTACTACAACCGCGACATGTTCGAGAAGATCGGCGTCGTCCCCCCCACCAGCCTCGACAAAAGCTGGACCTGGGTGGAGTTCCTGGACATCGCCCGCAAGCTGAAAGCCGCGGGCGCACCCTACGGCTTTGCCATGAGCTGGCAGAACGCCGCCTTCCGCTGGCTGCCCTTCCTGTATCAGCACGGCGGCCAACTTCTCAGCACGGACCTGGCACAATCCAACATCACCAGCAAACAGGCGGTCGAGACCATCGCCTGGACGCAGTCCTGGTTTAGGGAAGGCCTGGTGCCGCCCAGCACCTCCGTCAAAAGCAGCGAACAGCCGCAGAACCTGTTCGCCAATGGCACCGTCGGCATGCTGATGGCCGGCGACTGGCAGATCCCGTTTCTGTCAAAGAACATGACCAAGTATAACTGGGGCGTCACCTACATGCCGCGCGACGTCGCCATGGCGTCGGATCTCGGCGGCAACTGCTTCGCCGTCTCGCGCGACAGCAAACGCCCGGACATCGCGGCCGATTTCGTGAAGTTCCTGTCCAATCCGGAGAACATGCACGATTTCGTCAGCGCCGCGCAGTTCCTCCCGGTCCGCAAATCCCTCATGGGCGTGAAGCTGCCCTACGCCCTGCGGCCAGACGCGATGGAGGTGTTCGTCGCGCAATCCGCCACCATCCCGTCCCACCTCGTCAGCACCGTCACGCTGCCGAATTTCAGCAAGATGAACGCGGCGCTGACCGACCAGCTCGACCTCGCCTTCACCTCCGGCCAGGACGCCACCGCCACGGCCCAGGCGATCGATCAACAGGTCCGCGCCGTGCTGGCGGTCTGATGGGCGGTCTGATGGACGGTGACGCAAACCACGGCAAGGCGGCGCTCCCCGGCCATCGGGCGCGTCGCTGGGCCGTCCAGCGTCAGAAGCTGATTCCGTATGTGTTCATCGCGCCGAACATCGTGCTGTTCACAACCTTCAGCTTCCTGCCGCTGATCTACGCGTTCTACATCAGCTTCCACGACTGGAGTCTGATCGGCGATCCCGAATGGCTGGGCATCCACAACTACACCCGCCTCGTCCGCGACCCCCTGTTCTGGCAATCGCTGCGCAACACGCTGGTCTATGCCCTGAGCACCGTCCCCACCAGCATGGCGATCGGCCTTCTGCTCGCCATGGCGCTGAACCGTCGCCTGCCCGGGCGCACCTTCATCCGCAGCGTCTACTTCCTGCCGCTGGTGGTCTCGGCCGTGGCCACCGGCACCATCGCGGCGTGGATGTTCAACGAGAATTACGGTGTCATCAACGCGGCCCTCGTCCAGCTCGGCCTCGGCCGCATCTCGTGGCTTTCAAATCCCGCCTGGGCGCTGCCGTCGCTTGCGGTGGCCACGCTGTGGGTGCGCGTCGGCTTCAACATGGTGGTCTATCTCGCCGCCCTGCAATCCATCCCCGCCGTCTATTACGAAGCCGCCAAAATCGACGGCGCGTCGGGCCTGTCGCAGTTCCGCCATGTCACGTTCCCGCTGCTGGCGCCTGCAACCTTTCTGTTGCTGATCCTCAACGTCATCCATTCCTTCCAGGTGTTCGACCTCGTCTATGTCATGACGGGCGGCGGCCCCGGCTTCTCCACCACCATGGTCGTGCAATACATCTTCAAATCCGCCTTCGTCACGTCGGAGATGGGCTATGCGAGTGCCATGGGCGTGGCACTCTACCTCATCATCCTCGTCTTCACCGCCATCCAGTGGCGCGCCAGCCGGCAGTCGGAGAGCGCGCTGTGAAGGCCCGCAGCACCGCACAGGCCACCACCGCCATCTGGCTCGGCCTCGTCATCGGCGCGCTGCTGATGCTGTTTCCCATCTACTGGATCGCGGCCACCGCGGTCCGCCCCCGCACCGAGATTTTCGACGCCGTCATCTCGCTCGTCCCCGCCCACGTCACCTGGGAGAATTTCATCTATCTCTGGCGCCGCCAGCCGCTGCTCGCCTGGATGACCAACTCGCTGTTCATCGCCATCGTCGGTGTCTTCATCACCGTCTTCGCCAACCTGCTCTGCGGCTACACCTTCGCGAAGTTCAAGTTCCCCGGCCGCAACATCCTGTTCTTCGCCATCCTCGGCGCGCTGATGATCCCCATCCAGGTCATCCTCGTGCCCGAATTCCTCATCACCGCCTGGCTCGGCCTTCTCAACACCCCCTGGGGCGTCATCCTGCCCCGCGCCGCCGAGGCGTTCGGCATCTTCATGGTGCGCCAGTTCATGGTCAGCATCCCCGACGAACTGCTCGAAGCCGCCCGCCTCGACGGCGCCGGCGAGTTCCACATCTTCACCCGCATCGTCCTTCCCCTGTCCCGCCCCATCATTGCGGTGCTGGTGATCTTCACCTTCATGTGGCGCTGGAACGACTTCGCCTGGCCGCTGGTGGTCCTCACCGACCACGAACAATACACCCTGCCCCTCGGCCTCAATCTGCTGCGCGGCGAGGTCAACCCCGAATGGGGCCAGGTGATGGCGCTCGCCCTCATCGGCCTCGCCCCCATGCTCATCATCTTCCTGCTGTTTCAGCGCTACCTCGTGCAAGGCATCGCCAGCACGGGCCTCAAGTAAAGGAATTCAGTCGTGACCAAAATCGCCATGATCGGTGCCGGCAGCGTGGTGTTCGTCAAGAACCTGCTGACCGATATTCTCTCGATGCCCGAGCTCGCCGGCAGCACCATCGCCCTGCACGACATCGACGCCGAACGCCTCGAGACCGCGGGCATGATGGCCCGCTGGACCGCCAAACAGTTCGACGCGCCCGCCGTGATCGAGGAACACCCGGACCGCCGCAGCGCCGTCTCGGGGGCGGACTTCGTCATCAACATGGTCCAGATCGGCATGCACGAAGCAACGCTCCTGGATTTCGAAATACCCACCAAATACGGCCTGAAGCAAACCATCGCCGACACCGTGGGCATCGGCGGCATCTTCCGCGGTCTGCGCACCATCCCCTTCATGCTCGAGCTCGTGGCCGACATGCGCGAGCTCTGCCCCGAGGCGCTGCTGCTCAACTACACCAACCCCATGAGCATCCTCACCTGGGCCGTCTACCGCGCCTTTCCCGAACAGAAGGTCGTGGGGCTTTGCCACAACATCCAGTTCACGGCACGCGATCTCGCGGAATACCTCGACGTCGACATCGCCCGCCTGTCCTACGACTGCGGCGGCATCAACCACATGACCTGGTTCCTGCGCCTGATGATCGACGGCAAAGACGCCTATCCAGCCTTGAAGGAAGCCGCGAAGAACCCCGAGATATTCGCCAAGGACAAGATCCGCTTCGAGCTCATGAAGCATCTCGGCCGCTTCGTCAGTGAATCCAGCGAACACACCGCCGAATACACCCCCTACTTCCTGCGCGACGACAGCCAGATCGCGGAATTCGACGTCCCCGTCGACGAATACGTCCGCCGCAGCGTCCGAAACCTGCGCCGCTACGCCGAAACCCGCGAGAAACTGCTGGCCGGAGACAGCTTCCCCATCGAACGCAGCGCGGAATACGGCGCCAGCATCATCCACGCCATGGTCACCGGCAAACCCGCCATCATCTACGGCAACGTGGAGAACAAAGGCCTGATCGACAACCTTCCCGAAGGCTGCTGCGTCGAGGTCCCCGTCGTGGTCGACTTCAACGGTCTGCGCCCGCTGCATGTCGGCACCCTCCCGCCGGAGCTCGCCGCCCACTGTGCGCCGCACGTCTTCGTCCAGCACCTCACCGTCCGCGCGGCGCTGGAAGGGGACCGCAAGAGCGTCTACCAGGCCTGCGTGCTCGACCGGCACGCGGCCTCCGTCCTCACCCTGCGCCAAATCCGCGCGCTCGCCGACGACCTCATCGACGCCCACGGCCAGTCCATGCCCGAAGGCATCCGCCGCAGCAACACGAGACAAGCTGCGTGAAATGAATTGGAAGCTGTTCTTTTGTGAACAAAAGAATCAAAAAACTTTATTCAATGCGATGCGTTTCTTCCCGCTACACGCATTGCCATGAATAAAGTCTTTTTGCTTCTTTTTCTTCAGAAAAAGAAGACTCTAACTGGCCAATGCCAGCAAAGCATTGGCCAGAACCTGCGTGCCGGCGGCAAGTTGGGCCGATGACGAAAACTCCGCCGGGTTATGACTGATCCCTTTATGGCTGGGCACAAAGATCATCCCACTCGGCGCCACCCCAGACACAAACTGCGCATCGTGAAACGCGCCCGACGCCAGCCGGACATGGCTCACCGAAGCCGCCTCCGCAGCCGCCTCGATGGCATCGACCACACTGGCTGCAAACACCACCGGCTGTGCGTTGAACCCCTCATGCACCGAAGCCGTGCACGTCGTCATCGCCGCATCCACGATCCCCGTGATCGCATCGCCCCGCGCCGTCAGAAACGCTCCATCGGGATGCCTGAGATCCACGCTGAACGTCACATGATCCGCCACCGAGTTCGACGCGTTCGGCAACACCACCATATGCCCCACCGTGAACCGCAGCACGTCCGCCGGATCGTCCATCGCGCCCGACAGCGCCGAGATCGCCCGCATTGCATCCTGCAACGCGTCCTTGCGCCCCCGCACCGGAGACGTCCCGGCATGCGCGCTCTCGCCCTGCACGGTCACGGTGAACCACCGCGACCCCTGAATGCCCGTCACCACCCCCACATCGACGCCGGCCGCCTCCAGCAGCGGACCCTGCTCGATATGCGCCTCGATATACGCATGCGGCACCCCGCCCAGCGCCCGGCGCGGGATGTCCGCCTCAGCCGCCAGATGCTCGGCCAACGCCTTCCCATAGCCCACCCCGGCCAGGTCGCGCCGGTCATCCCAGAAATCGGTCGGGTGCACCCCGGCCCAGCTCATGCTGCCCGTGCAGCCGATGCCGAACCGGCACCCTTCCTCATTCGTCCACGCCACCACCTCGATCGGCCGGCGCGTCACGATCCCCGCGTCATGCAACGCCGCAATCGCCTCCAAACCCGCGATCACGCCATAGATCCCGTCGAACCGCCCGCCCTTCGGCTGCGTGTCCATATGGCTGCCCGTCAGAACCGGCGCCGCCGCGGGATCGCTGCCCTCCACGCGAAACCAAAGATTGGCCGCCGCATCCACCGAAACGCTGGCGCCGATCTCGGCCGCCCAGCCGATCACCAACCGCCGCGCCTGGCGGTCCAGCGCCGTCAGCGCCTGCCGATTGACCCCGTCGCCCACGATGGCGCCGATCTCGGCCAACGCCATCAGCCGATCCCACTGCCGCGCCTCGCTGATCACCAGTTTCGCATTGTCCATCTGAAAATCCCAACCTGCCGCGCTGAGATAAGATGACCGCGCACCCGGGGGTCAAGCCAGCCCGGCCAGATCGCCTCTAGGCCCGCAATAACCCAGACACCCCCGCCGCCCGCTCGCTCTCCGGAAACACCCGTGCCAGCGCCGCCTGATCGAGCCCGAAATGCTGGGCCAGCAACCCCTTGGTCACCGCCCGCAGATCCGCCGTCGGCTGCAGGTCGCGGTTCTCGAACAGATTGCCCGGCCCCAGCCCGGGCCAGTTCGCCTGCACCCGCCCACCGGCCACGCCACCGCCCAGCACGAACGCCACCGAGCCGGTGCCATGATCCGTCCCGCCCGTGCCGTTGGCGTGCACGGTGCGCCCGAACTCGGTCATCACCAGCACCACCGTCTTGCCCCACTGGTCCCCCAACGCCGTCTTCAGCGCCACCATCCCCTCGTCCAGCTGCTTCAGCGGCCCGGCCAGGCGGTTCTTCTGCCCCGCATGCGTGTCCCAGCCGCCGATCTCCAGCGCCGCCAGACGCGGGCCATCCTTCGCCGCCAACAGCTTGCCGGCCGAGCTGCACAGCGCCTGGAACGCATACTTGTTCGCCGGCTCGTCGCTGCCCGCCAAGGTCGCCTTGCTGAACCCGCGCTCCTTCAACCCCTCCGCCACCGCCGGCCCCGTCACCGGATCCGACCGATGCAGCGCCGCCAGCCGCGCGTAGAGATCGGGCTCCGGCTGGGCGAACGTCTTCGGCAGCCAGCTTCCCACCGGCTGCGGCCCCCGCAGCAGCAAAGGCACCACCGCCCCCACCGAGAACGCCGTGTCCGTCGTCCCCTTCGTCTGCGGCATCAAAGCCGCCACCCGGTTCAGCCAGCCCGAGCTCATGGCATGATCGGCGCCGTATTCGAGGTAATCCTGCGCCTCGAAATGGCTGCGGATCCGATACGGCCCCGCCACCGCATGCACGGGCAACAGCTCGCCCGCCGCATACATCGCATGCAGCCCCGACAATGCCGGATGCAGCCCATAGAACCCGCCGAGATCGAGCAGACCCTCGGCCGCCCCAGGCTGGCCCATCATCAACTCCGGTCGCAGCGCGGCCAGCGCCTTGTCGCCATACGGCACCACGGCTGACAGCCCATCCAGCGCCCCGCGCAGGATCACCACCACGAACCGCCGATCGCCCGGCGCCGCCGCCAGCGCCAACGACGCCCGGCCCAGCGTGAAAGACGTCGCCAGACCCAGCAACGCCTGCCGGCGCGACAAAGCCAAAGAGGGAAGCCGCATCGAAGAATGGATCATGTCTCTATCTCCGCTGAAATTCGGGGGAAGCAAGCAGCAGCGTCATCGCATCACGGCGAGACCCCGCGCGCTGCATCTGCGTCAACGTCGCCTGCGACAGCAGCGGCCCCAGGGCCAGCCGCCCAACCTCGTCCGGGTCCAGCGCCGCCACCCGCCCGGTGAAGCCATACGCCCAGTCGATTCGCCGCAGCATCGCCTCGGACCCCGCCCATTCCGTGGCGGTGTCCGGCCAGCCATTCGGCAACGGCGCCGTCAGCAGCGGCTGGCCCAGCCCCGCCATCAGCCCCGGCACGTCCGGCGGCCGCTTGTCGGCCGGCAGATCCACCGCCCGCAGCACGGCCAGGATATAATCGTTCGGGCTGCGCAGCTTCGTCAGCGGCGTCCACGCCTCGGGCAGCCGCGTGATCTCCAGCGATGCCGCCTTCAAATCCCCGCCCGTCCGCGCCAGCACCGCCTCCACGCGCCGCACCGCCCCCTCCGGCGGCGTGTCCGCCACGAAATGGCGCACCAGCTTGGTGGCGAGATTGCGATAGGTCGAGGGATGCTGGGAAAGCCAGGCCAGCAACGCCACACCGGCCTGCTCGCCCTCGCCGTAGGTGCGCCCCATCACCACCTTGTCGCCCGGCTGTTGCGCGAACCGGCGATACACATACCCCACCGGGTCCTTGCCGATCTCGATGCTCCAGCCGGTGATCACCTTCGCGAACGCCGTCACATCCGCCTGCGTGTAGCCGGATGCGGGCGTCACGGTGTGAAGCTCCAGGCACTCGCGCGCCAGGTTCTCGTTCAACCCCTTGCGCTGGCGCGTGCCCACATAGCTGTCCGGCCCGAACGAGGCCGCATTGTCCAGATACATCAGCATCGCGGGATGACGCATCACCGCCAGCACCATGTCGCCGAATCGCCCCGTCACATGCGGCCGGATCGCCTCGCGGATGAAGGCGTGCGCGGTGGCGGCGCACTCCCCGCGCTTGAGACTGACGGTGAAATGATTGGCCCAAAACGTCACAAGCCGCTCGCGAAACGGCACATCCGTCGAAAGCAGATTGGCCACGTATTTCGCCTGCTCGGCGCGGTAAAGCACCCGAACCGGGTTGGCACCCTCCTTCTCCTGGCGCCGCGCCCGCTGCTCGCGAATGGCCAGCAGCCCGTCCTCCGTCGTGGCACCCGCCACGCGCAAGGCGGGATCCGGCCCCTCCAGCTGCTGCGCCAGCCAGGCCTGCGGGTCGGCCGGCAACGGCTCGGCCCCTTTGCGGCCAAGCCCGAAACGGATCAATGCATGGGCGGTGCGAGTTTCCATGACGCCAAACTACCCCCGTTTCTCTTCTCGAAATGTGACGAAGCGTGAGACATCGTGCGGCCGGCAAACCCGCCATCGCGAAACCAAGCTTGCAAATCCGCGCCGACAGGGGCATCTCCTCCCCATCATCGACTGGTCCCGCTTCGGGCCGCGAACGGCGCGCAAGGTCTTGTACCCTGCCGCGCCGTTCTCGTATGGCTAATTTGCTCGCCCACAGCTCGCTCGCCCCCTCGGGGGGCTCATGGAGGCCACCGTGTCTGAATCCCCTCTCGCCAAACTTCGCAACATCGGGATCACCGCCCATATCGACGCGGGCAAGACCACCACCACCGAGCGGATTCTGTATTACACCGGCGTGTCCCACCGCATCGGCGAGGTCCATGACGGCAACACCACCACCGACTACATGGCCCAGGAGCGTGAGCGCGGCATCACCATCACGTCAGCGGCCGTCACGTGCGAGTGGAAAGACCACCGCATCAACATCATCGACACCCCCGGCCACATCGATTTCAACATCGAGGTGAACCGCAGCCTGCGCGTGCTCGACGGCGCGGTGTTCATCATCGAGGGCGTGGCCGGCGTGCAGCCGCAGTCGGAGACCAACTGGCGTCTGGCCGACCGCTACAACGTGCCGCGCCTGATCTTCATCAACAAGCTGGACCGCACCGGCGCCGACTTCTACCGCGCGTTCGACACGCTGAAGGAGAAGCTGGACATCATCGCCCTTCCCCTCCAGCTGCCGATCGGCGTCGAGGACGGCTTCCTCGGCGTCGTCGACCTCGTCGAGATGAAGGCCATCGTCTGGGAAGGCGGCGAGCTCGGCGCGAAATTCCACGACGAGGAAATCCCGGCCGACCTGATGGAAAAGGCCAAGGAAGCCCGCCAGCTCCTGCTCGACACCGCCTTGTCCGTCGATGACGCCGGCATGGAGGAATATTTCGAGAAGGGCGATGTCGACGTCGCCACGCTGAAGCGCGCCATCAAGACTGGCACCATCTCGGGCGCCTTCCGCCCCGTGCTGTGCGGCACCGCGTTCAAAAACAAGGGCGTGCAGCCACTGCTCGACGCCGTGCTCGACTATCTGCCATCCCCCATCGACGTGCCCGGCATCTCGATCGCCGCCGAGGAAGGCGAGGAAGACGGCGAGCACAGCAACCGTCGTCGCATCAAGGCCAATCCGGACGCCCCTTTCGCGGGCCTGGCGTTTAAGATCATCAACGACAAATACGGCACGCTCACGTTCATCCGCGTCTACGCCGGCACGCTGCGCACCGGCGACACCGTGATGAACACCACGAAAGACCACAAAGAGCGGATCAGCCGCATGTTCCAGATGCACGCCGACAAGCGCGCGGAAATCAAGGAAGTGCACGCCGGCGACATCGCAGCCTTCGTGGGCCTCAAGGACACCGGCACCGGCGACACCCTGGCCTCCTCCGACGACCCCGTCGTGCTCGAGCGCATGTCCTTCCCGGTCCCCGTCATCGACATCTCCGTCGAGCCGAAAACCAAGGACTCGGTCGAGAAAATGTCGATCGGCCTGCAGAAGCTGGCTGGCGAGGACCCCTCGCTGCGCCTTAAAACCGACCAGGAATCGGGCCAGACTATCCTGTCCGGCATGGGCGAGCTGCATCTGGAAATCATCATCGACCGTCTGCGCCGCGAATACGGCGTCGACTGCAACATCGGCGCCCCGCAGGTCGCCTATCGCGAGACGATCTCGAAGTCGCACACCGAAACCTATACCCACAAGAAGCAGTCGGGCGGCTCCGGCCAATACGCCGAAGTGAAGGTGATGTTCGAGCCGGCCGAGCGTAACGCCGGCATCACCTTCGCCAACAAAACCGTCGGTGGATCGGTGCCCAAGGAATACGTCCCGGCCGTGGAAAAAGGCATCCGCGTCCAGGCCGACACCGGCGTGCTCGCCGGCTTCCAGACGGTGGACTTCACCTACACCCTGCTCGACGGCAAATACCACGACGTCGACTCGTCGGCGCTGGCATTCGAAATCGCCGCCAAGGCCTGCTTCCGTGAAGGCATGAAGAAGGCCACGCCCATCATCCTCGAGCCGATTATGGACGTGGAAGTCACCACCCCCGCCGATCACGTGGGCGACGTCGTGGGCGACCTCAATCGTCGTCGTGGTCAGATCCAGAACCAGGACAGCGCCGGCTCCACCGTCATCGTCAAGGCGCATGTGCCGCTGAAGGAAATGTTCGGCTACATCTCAGACCTGCGCTCCATGACCAAAGGCCGCGCCAGCTTTACGATGCAGTTCCATCACTATGACCCCGTGCCGCGCAATGTGGCCGAGGAGCTGGTGAAGAAGACGGGGTGACGTGAAGCGGTTCTTTTGTGAACAAAAGAACCAAAAAACTTCATTCATTGCAGTGCGTTGTGCGGATA
>JANYFG010000026.1 GCA_025362815.1 Rhodospirillales bacterium | reverse complement strand
GCGCCGATATCTTTCGGGCCGCGTTGGGACCGAATTTTGGTCAGCCCCGCACTCCACCAGCTACATCACAGTCGGGCACGGCGCCACTGGGACCAGAATCTCGGCGGCCTTCTGTCTGTGTGGGACTGGATGTTCGGCACGCTGGTTCTGCCCGTTCCCGGCGAAAAGATCGAGTTCGGCATCGCCGAGAATGTCCGGCAGCCGCATCCGCACCTCCTCGCCGCCTACACGCGCCCATTCCTCGATATCGGTGCTGGCGTCGAGCGATCCGTCACGCGGGTCGTTCGACGGTTGCGTGCGCCGCCTCCGGGAAAACTGGAGCGACCTTGACCACCGCCTCGCTGCTCGACCATGCCGCACAGCGACCGGTCTTGAGCTGCGATATCTTTGACACCGTGGTGCGCCGTACGCTGGCCCGCCCGGAGGATGTGTTTCTGGCGGTCGGCGCCCGCCTGCGCCGACTGATCACCTGCACGCCGGAAGACTTCGCGTTACACCGGCAAACCGCCGAGCGCGCCGCCCGCGAAATCGCCACGCGGCAGGGTCACGACGAAGTCCGATTGGCCGAAATCTACGAATGGCTCGCGTCGTGCGGGATCGTGACCGACCCGGAGCAGGCGGCCCGCGTTGAGTTCCACGTCGAGTGCGACATCTGCGTGCCGATTGAGACCGTGCGCTCGGCGGTCATGGCCCATCCCTGCGCCGTGTTCGCCTCCGACACGCAACTGCCCGGACCGTGGCTGCAGGCGCTGCTGGAGCGCTGTGGCTACGGGCCGGCACGTCGCGTGTTCTCCTCGGCCGATCTGCGACTGTCCAAACACACCGGCCGCCTGTTCCCGGCGATGCTGGCGGCACTGGCAAGACCCGCCTCGGACATCCTCCATATCGGCGACAACCCGGTCTCCGATGTCGAACGCCCCCGGGCGCACGGCATCGCGGCCCGGCTGCTGCCCCGGGACCGCCCCGCTGCTGGCGGCTTCGACGATTGCCACTTCGTCACGCGGCTCGCCGTCAGCCACGCCAGCGCACGCCCCTCGAGGTCGCACGGTCCGGAGCATGTCGGTGCCATGCTCGCCCGGATCGCCACACCGCTGCTGATCGGCTTCGCGCTGTTCATCATCGCGCAGGCCCGCGCCCGGGGCATTTCACGCCTCTATTTCCTGGCACGGGACGGCCACCTGCCGATGGCCGTGGTCGCCAACCTGCTCGCCGCCTCCGGCGAGACGGAGGCGTTTGCGCTGCAGTATCTGGACGTCTCGCGGGCTTCCATGGCCGACATCGACCCGGCCCGATCCTACCTGCAACGCTTAGGCTTCCTACGCCCCGGCTTGCGCATGGTGATCGATCTCGGCTGGCGGGGGTCGATCCAGGCATCCCTGCAGGAGATCGCGGGGGATGGCGCGGACATCTTCGGCTGCTATGTCGGCCTATGGGCCGATGCGTTGCGGCCCGCGATCAATCCAGGCAATGCCGCAGGCTATCTGTTCAACTTCGGCGCCCCGCAATCGATGGCGCGCCAGGTTCGGGAATTCTATGTCGTCCTGGAGCTGATCTTCTCGGCGCCGCACGGCACGGTTCTGGGATACATGGCCGAAGCGATCGAACCGGCGCGGGCCATTGAAGAAGCACCTGGCGGTCCGCTCCGGCGGGCGGTATTCGCGGCGCTGGAAGCGGATTGCCTCGATACCGTCGAGGCGCTTGGCCGCATGATCGCGAATGACTGGCCGGAGGGAATTGAAAGCGCGTCGGCGCTGGCGCCCCTGGCCCAAGCGCTGATGCGGCCCACGCGTGCCGTTCTGGCGGCGGTCAACAGCGTTCCGTTCATCCACGACGCCGATGGCGCGGCGCTCCTGCCTGCCGTCAATCCGCTGCCGCTGCACGAGGCGATCCTGGCGCCGCGGCGGTCGCTGAAGCGTCTGCAAAACGCGCCATGGCGCTCCGGCGCCGTCCGCGCGGCGCTTCCCTCCTTTATGCCGTCGATCGATTTCGCCACGCTGACGCGCGCCCTGCGGCGACTGGGGATCGAGGTATGAGCAGCGCCGATCCCGATGTGCTGATTGTGGAGATGACCTGGACGGGCACGATGCATGCCCCCGGCAATGCAGCCACCATCGGCACCGTGAAGGCCGCATTTCCGTCCGGCCCCTTGCATGTCTTCGCCGACCCGACCCACCTCGTGGAACTTCAACGGGACGAGGCGCTGGCGGTGGAGGGGCACGTGCACTGGCATGCCATCAGGCCCAGCGGCCTCTATCGAGGCCGGACCGGTATCGTCTCGTTCCGGCGCATCGCCCGCGAGGGCGCCATCCTGCTCGCCGCATTCCGCCACGTGAGGCGCGGTCGGCCGTGCCTGCTCTTTCTGCTCTCCGCCACACCCACCGCGATCTTCGCCGCAGCCTGCCTCGCGCGGTTCCGCCCGAATTGCGCGGTGCAGATTGGCCTGCATGGCAATCTGAACGACATCCGGAGTGCCAGGCCGCGAAACCCCTTCCGGCGTGCCCTCGATCTTCCGGCGGCCTTGCGACTGGGCGACGGCGGCCGGCTCCGCTTTCTGGTCCTCGATGAATGCATCGTCGCCACCCTCGCCTCCCTCTGTCCGAAGGCCGCGACGCGCACGGACGTGCTGAAATTGCCCGTCAACAGCGGCGAGAATCCAAGACCTCCCGGCACGTTGCCCTCAACGGAGGCACTGCACGTGGGCTTCGTGGGCCAGGCCACGACCGCGAAGGGCATCGAGGTCTTCCTGCGGCTGGCGCACAGCCTCACGGAGCAATTCCCGGGCCGCATCGTTTTTCATCTGATCGGTCGCGCGATGCCCGGCGCCGACCTCGCAGCCTTCGCTCCGCTGGCCGAACAGGTCGGGACGGCGCACCTGTCGCGCGCGGAGTTTGTCGAGCGCCTGGCCCGACTGCATTATGTCGTCCTGCCGTTTCAGCCAGGCTACTACGATCTCGCGGCCAGCGGCGCATTGCTCGACGCTCTCACCTGGCTAAAGCCGATCATCGCCATGCGCGGCGCCATGGCCGAATCCTTCTTCGTCGAAGGGGGCGAGATCGGACATCTGTGCAATACGGAGGGCGATCTGCACGCCACGCTGGTGGCGCTGCTCGAAAGTCCCGACCCCGGTCGTTACGCCCGGCAGATCGACGCTCTCAGTGTCATGCGGCATGCCCGGCGGGCGGACCAACTCGCCCCAACCTATCGCGCCATGATGCTGAGAAACTTTCCGTTTCTCGCCGGGACAAGGTAGACACCCCGATCGACACCGAATGGCGCGGCAACCGGCTCCGCGTTGGTGCAACGGCGCAGGAGAGCCGCCTATTCCCACAGCCGATCAGACCGACACCGCCGACGTCGCGCATCAGGTCGCGCGCGGCGTCACCTGGATGGTGCTGCTGCGTCTCGCCATGCGCAGTTTCAGCGTCGTCAGCCAGTTGCTGTTGGTGCGCCTGCTGACGCCATCGGATTTCGGCCTGGTTGCCGGCGCCAGCGCCGCCTACGCCATCCTCGACGGCCTGACCGAGACATCGATGACCCTGGTCCTGGTGCAGATGCAGGCGCCGCAACGGCACGATTACGATACAGCTTGGACCCTCGTCGCGGCGCGTGGCGTGATCGTGGGTGCCGCATTATGGGCTGCTGCGCCTTTCATGGGGGAATACCTCCATGACGAGCGGGTGGGCGGCATTATGCACGTCCTGGCAATCGTGCCGGTCATTCAGGGGCTGGAAAGCGTGGGGATGGTCCGGCTGCAGCGCGAGCTGCAATACGGGCGCATTTTTTTCTACCAGCTCGCGAACAGGCTCGTGGGCTTCATGGCGTCACTGCCGCTGGCCTTGATCTACCGCAACTATTGGGCGCTGGTGCTCGGTGGTGTCGCCGCCAAACTGTTGGCCATTCCGCTGTCCTACATCCTGGCACCGCACCGCCCCGGCCTCACCGTGCGTTCGGCACCATTGATGTTCAGCTTCTCGAAATGGCTGCTGGTCAACAACGTGCTCACCATGATCGACAATTTTCTCATGCCGGCCGTTTTCGGGCGCATCGGCGGCGTGCGCAGCGTGGGCATCTACCAAGTCTCTCACGACCTGGCGGCGCTGCCGGCGAGCGAAGTCGCGGCACCGATGCGCAAGCCGATGCACGGCGGCTACGCCAGGGTCGCCGACGACCTGCCGGCGTTGCAACGTCAGGTTCTGGACGGGCTTGGCTTCCTGACCATGCTGATCGTGCCGATGTCGGCGGGCATCTGCATCACCGCACCCTACGCCGTGCACGTGGCGCTGGGCGCGCAGTGGAGCGATGCCACGCCCTTGGTGGCACTCGCCGCAATCTACACGCTGTTCGATGCGCTCGGCCATTTCACTGGCGGCATCTACATGGTTCGCCACGCGCAACGGCCCTATGTCATGATCATGGCGCTCTGTCTGGCGCTTCGCGTGATGCTCGTCATTCCTGCCGCCCTGTATGGCGGCCTTGTCGCGGCGGCCGCTGTGATGGCCGCCACCGCGGTTATCAATGCCGGCCTGTGGTTTTCCCATTTGCGCGGTATTCTGAAACTCGGCTGGAGCGATCTTTTGGCCCCGACATGGCGAAGTTTCGCTGCCGCCTTCACCATGATGGCAACGGTCGCCGCCGCCGAGTTTTCATGGCCGTTACAGGAGCCCATCGCGCTGCTGCAATGGATCGCCTTCAGCGCGATGGGAGCGGCGATCTACGTCGCGGCGCATTTATCGCTCTGGGCCATCTCCGGTAAGCCCGCCGGCCCCGAAACGCAGTTGCTGCGCCGTCTCACCTTCCTCACCAGACGCCCGGCGGGCGACCGAGGCTGAACCGGATCGGTTCGACACCCACGCCTTGTGCAAGGGGAAGATCGATAGCTGGACGAACCGGTCCTGCCAGCCAGGAGGGGCCCTGCCGTCTGACCGGCGGGTGCACAGAGTGAGGCTCGGTTCGGCCACAGCCCAAACCCGCCGACATATCGGGCAGGCTCTATGTGGTCATGTAAGACCAAACAATACTTAACATCAGTGAGTGAGAGCAATATCGCTTTAAGTTAGATCATGATGCGTTTGGGTTGCTCAACCCAAGCGCATAAACATGATCTATAAAACAACAAGTTCGAGCTTGATATTTTGTCTACTCAAAATCATCAGGCTCTAAATCGCGCAGCGATCAACAAGCGATGAATTGCTCGAAAGATAAGCCGAGAGCGGGTCGGCTTCACCCGATCCCGCTATAGGGTGGCGGAGAGGGTGGGATTCGAACCCACGGTAGGCTATGCACCTACAACGGTTTTCGAGACCGTCGCGATCGACCACTCTGCCACCTCTCCGCGGCCGCGCGCGCCGTTGTATAGAAGGCATCGTGGCACACTGCAACGCCATCTCTCGCCACCTGTCGCCCCGCCCTGTCGTTCAGACCGCACTCTCCCGCAATAACATTGACTCACGCCCCCCGCTCGCTATAACGCCCCTCTCCCGACGGACCGCCAGGCCGTGTCACAACGTGCCCGGCCCGCGCCGTCTCAATGGTTTCGAATTTGCCGCAGGACGCCCGAACGATGCTCGCCCCCTCTGTTTTCGCCGTCATCCGCACCGGCGGTAAACAATACCGCGTCAGCCCGAACGACCTCATGAAGGTCGAGAAACTCGAGGCAGAGCCCGGCTCGACCATCACCTTCACCGACGTTCTGGCCGTGGGCTCCGAGGGCAACCTCACCATCGGCGCACCCATCGTCGTCGGCGCCACCGTCACGGCCACGGTCATCGCACAGGACCGGCTGGACAAGATCATCATCTTCAAGAAGCGCCGCCGGCAGAACAGCCGTCGTAAGAACGGCCATCGCCAGCACGTCACCGTGTTGCGCGTGTCCACGATTTCAGCGGCTTAAGGAGCACCCCTCATGGCACATAAAAAAGCCGGCGGTTCGTCGCGCAACGGTCGCGATACGGAAGGCCGCCGCCTCGGCGTCAAGAAATACGGCGGCCAGAGCGTCATCGCCGGCAACATCATCATCCGCCAGCGCGGCACCGCCGTGAAAGCCGGCACCGGCGTCGGCCTGGGCAAGGATCACACGATCTTCGCCGTGATCGATGGCAACGTGAAGTTCATCAAGCGCGCAGACGACCGCGTCACCGTCTCCGTCGTCCCGGCTCCAGTGGCCCTCGCCGCCGAATAGGTCGCGTCACGCCCGGAATTTACAGGGGGGTCGGCGCAAGCCGGCCCCTTTTGTCGTCAAACGACCACTGAAAGCGCCATCTCGGCCGTATCATGAAATTTCTCGACCAAGCCAAAATCTACTGCCGCTCCGGCGATGGCGGCGACGGCGTGATCGCGTTCCGCCGCGAGCGTTTCATCGAATATGGCGGGCCAGACGGCGGCAACGGCGGCCGTGGCGGCAACATCTCCTTCGTGGCGGTCGCCAACCTCAACACCCTGATCGACTTCCGCTACACCCAACATTTCCGCGCCCGCAAAGGCGGCAACGGCTCCGGCTCAGACCGCACGGGTGCGGCGGCCGACGATGTGGTGATTGCCGTGCCCATCGGCACCCAAATCATGGCGGACGACCAGGAAACCGTGCTCGCCGACCTCGACGAGCCCGGCAAACGCGTCTGCCTGCTGTCCGGCGGCGACGGCGGGCACGGCAACGCCCATTTCAAAAGCTCCACCAACCGTGCCCCCCGCCGCGCCGATCCCGGCTGGCCCGGCCAGGAACGGTGGATCTGGCTGCGCCTGAAACTCATCGCCGACGCCGGCCTCGTGGGCCTCCCCAACGCCGGAAAATCCACCTTCCTGTCCGTGGTCTCGGCCGCCCGGCCCAAGATCGCGGACTACCCCTTCACCACCCTCATCCCCCAGCTCGGCGTCGTCCGCCTGTCCATGACCCAGGAATTCGTCCTCGCCGACATCCCCGGCCTCATCGAGGGCGCCCACGAAGGGGCCGGCCTCGGCGACCGCTTCCTGGGCCATGTCGAGCGCTGCGCCGTGCTGCTCCACCTCATCGACGGCGCCGACGGCAGCGTGGTCGACAAATGGCGCACCATCCGCGGCGAGCTCGAATCGTACGGCGGCGGCCTGTCCGAAAAGCCCGAGATCCTCGTGCTCAACAAATCCGACGCCATGACCCCGCGCGAAACGTCGTCGCGCAAGGCCGCCCTGGCCAAAGCCTCCGGGCGCCCCGTCATGCTCATGTCCGGCGTCACCGGCGAAGGCGTGCCCGAGGTTCTGCGCGCGCTGTGGGACGCCATCGCCGCGCACCGCGCGTGATGTCACAAACGAAAGACTCCGACACCGGCGGCCTGCCATCGCTCACCGGCGCCCGCCGTATCGTCATCAAGATCGGCTCGGCCCTTCTGGTGGACCCCGTCAAGGCTGCCCCCCGCATGGCCTGGCTCGAAGGCATGGCCGAGGATATCGCATCCCTGCGCGCCCGCGGAACCGATGTCATCGTCGTCAGCTCCGGCGCCATCGCCCTGGCCCGCCGCAGCCTCAAGCTCACCCAGAAAAAACTCCGCCTCGAGGAAAAACAGGCCGCCGCCGCCGTGGGCCAGATCCGCCTCGCCCAGGCCTGGTCCGAGGTGCTGGCCCTGCAAGGCCTCACCGCCGCCCAGATGCTGCTCACGCCAGACGACACCGAAGACCGCCGCCGCTACCTCAACGCCCGCGCCACGCTCACCACCCTCACCGGCCTCGGCTGCATCCCCGTCATCAACGAGAACGACAGCGTCGCCACCGCCGAGATCCGCTTCGGCGACAACGACCGTCTTGCCGCCCGCGTCGCCGAGATGGTCCAGGCCGACCAGCTCATCCTGCTATCGGACATCGACGGCCTCTACACCGGCGACCCCAAGCGAGACCCCACGGCCCGCCACATCCCCGTGGTCGAAAGCATGACCGCCGAGATCGACGCCATGGGCGGTGAGCCCCCGCCCGGCTATTCCTCCGGCGGCATGCGCACCAAGCTCGTCGCCGCCCGCATCGCCACCTCAGCCGGCTGTGCCATGGCGATCGCGCTCGGCCATGTCGAACACCCGCTGCGCGCGCTCGAACGTGGCGCGCCGTGCACCTGGTTCCTGCCCAACCCCGAAGGCCGCACCGCCCGCAAACGCTGGATTGGCGGCTCCCTGCAGCCCGCCGGCGTGCTGGTGGTGGATGCCGGCGCCGCCCGCGCGCTCACCCGCGGCAAATCCCTGCTCCCCGCCGGCGTCAAATCCATCGAGGGCGCCTTCGAACGCGGCGACCCCGTGGAGGTCCGCAACGAGGAAAACGCGGTGCTGGCACGCGGTCTGTCCGCCTATTCCAGCGCCGACGCCGCCATCATCATCGGCCACCAATCCACTGAGTTCGAGGTCCTGCTCGGCTGGCGCGGCCGCGACGAAGTGATCCACCGCGACGACCTGGTCCTGCTCTGATCGATCGAACAACGCGCGATGCTCCGGCAGCGCGAAAAGAGGCTCCATGAACGTCGAACACCACAAGATCGGCCAGTGGCTCACAAACGCGGCACACGCCGCCCGCGCCGCCTCGCGCCTGCTCGCCCAGCTGCCGGAAGCCACCCGCAACCAGGCGCTCCGCGAAGCCGCCGCCTCGCTGCGCCACTTCGCCCCCGCCATCACCGCCGCCAACGAGCGCGACATCGAGGCGTTCGACGCCACCGCCGGAAGCGCCGCTTTCCGCGACCGCCTGAAGCTGGACGCCCCCCGCATCGCGGCGATGGCCACCGGCCTCGAGGAGATAGCCGACCTCCCCGACCCGCTCGCCCGGGTCCTGTCCGACTGGCAGCGCCCGAACGGCCTGCGCATCCGCCGCATCGCCCAGCCCATGGGTGTCATCGGCATGATCTACGAAAGCCGCCCCAACGTGGGGGCAGACGCCGCCGGGATCTGTCTGAAATCCGGCAACGCCGTCATCCTGCGCGGCGGGTCGGACAGCCAGCACTCCGCCCGCGCCATCCACCAGGCCATGCGCGAGGGCTTCGTTCGCGCCGGTGCCCCCGCCGCCGCCGTCCAGATCACCCCCACCACGGACCGCGCCTTCGTGGCCGCCATGCTCACCGCCGCCGGCATGATCGACCTCATCATCCCCCGCGGCGGCCGCGCCCTCGTCGAACGCGTCCAGGCCGAGGCGCGGGTGCCCGTCCTCGCCCATGCCGAGGGTCTTTGCCACACCTACGTCCACGCCCAGGCCGAACCCGACATGGCGCGCGCCATCGTCGCCAACGCCAAGATGCGACGCACCGGCGTCTGCGGCGCCACCGAAACGCTCCTGATCGACGCCGCCATCGCGCCCACCCTGCTTCCCCTCATCGTGTCGGACCTGCAAGCCCTTGGGTGCGATTTCCGCGCCGATGCCCGCGCCCGCGCCATCCTCCCCGCGCTGCCACTTGCCACCGAGGCCGATTTCGACACCGAATGGCTCGGCCCCACACTGTCCGTGGCGGTGGTCGACGGCATCGAGGCCGCGCTGGCCCATATCGCCCGCCACGGCAGCTCCCACACCGAAGCCATCGTCACCCAGAACGCCGACGCCGCCGCGCATTTCCAAGGCGCGGTCGACAGCGCGGTCTGCCTGTGGAATGCGTCGACCCAGTTCTGCGACGGCGGCGAGTTCGGCTTCGGCGCCGAGATCGGCATCGCCACCGGCCGCGTCCACACCCGCGGGCCCGTGGGCGTCGAGCAGCTGACCACCTATCGTTACCTCATCACCGGAACCGGCCAGGTGCGGCCCTGAGTGCGGCCCTGAGTGCGGCCCTGAGTGCGGCCCCGAGTACGGCACCAGGTCTTGCCCCGCGTACCCCACAGCGCGTCCACGACCCCATCCCGCGATGGGGCGACCGCCGCCGCACCACGGTGGGCCTGCTCGGCGGCTCCTTCAATCCGGCCCATCAGGGCCATCTCCACGTCGCCCGCATCGCGCAAAAACGTCTGCGGCTCGACCAGGTCTGGCTGCTGGTCTCGCCCGGCAACCCACTGAAACCCAGCGCCGGCATGGCCTCGCCCGCCGCCCGCCTGGCCTCCGCGCGCGCCATCGCAGACGGCCGCCGCATCGTCGCCACCGCCATCGAAGGCCATCTGCACACGAGATATACCGTGGACACGTTGCGAACCCTGCGAATCCGCTTCCCACGCGCGCACTTCGTGTGGCTGATGGGCGCCGACAACCTGGTGCAGTTGCCGGCGTGGAACGAATGGCTGGACATCGTCCGCCACACCTCCTTTGCCGTGTTGCCGCGCCCGACCTACAATCATCGCGCGTTGGCAGGGCAGGCGGCCCAGCGCCTTCGTCCGGCTCGCCATCTGGAGCGCCAGGCACCCGCTTTGCAGCGGTTCAAGCCGCCCGCCTGGGTGTTTCTGCCGGCCTCGGAGAACAGCGAGTCCGCCACCGCCATTCGCGCCCGGATCCATGTCTGATCCGGTTTCAGGAGACCACGACCATCGCCCGCAAGCCGCCCGCCCCGCCCACCCCGCCTGCTCCCACCGCCAGCCTGTCGGGTGACATTCCCGCCAAGCCGGTGCGCAAACGCGCGGCCCCCAAGCCCGCCGGCTCGGTGCCCGCCTCTCCCGGCACGCCGCGCAAGAAGGCCGTGGCCGCCGGTCCGAAAAAGCCCGCCAAGCCGGTGCGCGAACGCGCGGCGCCGTCCCGGCTCGACCAGCTTCAGGGCATCATTCTTGCCAGCCTGGAAGACGACAAAGCCGAGAATGTGGTGGCGCTGGACCTCGCCGGCCGCGCCTCCTTCGCCGACCGCATGGTGATCGCCACCGGCCTCGCCGACCGCCAGATCGCCGCCATGGCCACCCATCTGGAAGACAAGCTGGAAGAAGCCGGCCTCAAGCGCGTTCAGATCGAGGGCGCCAACGGCTCGGACTGGGTGCTGATCGACGCCGGGGACATCGTCATCCACCTGTTCAAGGCCGAAGCCCGCGAGATGTATGGGCTGGAACGCATGTGGGGCCCCGATCTCGACGAAGCCGCCGCCAACGAGACCGTGGAAAACGAGACCATGGAAAACGAGACCGGGGAAAACGAGTCCGAGGGCCACGAAGCGGGTGCGAACGCCGAAGCGGAACCCGAAACTGACTGACTGGCGCCTGGTGGCGGTCGGCCGCATCGGGCGCGGGCCCGAGGCCGACCTGTTCACCCGCTACAACGATCGCCTTCGCCCGACTCTCTCGGTGCATGAAATCACCGAGGGCCGCGGCAGCCCGGCTGAAATCAAGCGCCGCGAGGCAGACGGCATCCTCGCCGCCATTCCCGCCCAGGCCTTCGCCGTGGCCCTCGACCTCGGCGCCCCGGCGCCCGACAGCGAACGCCTCGCGGCTCTCCTTACCGGCTGGATCGAAGCCGCGCGCCCCATCGCCTTCCTCATCGGCGGCGCAGAGGGCCTGGATGCCACGATCATGGCCCGCGCCAATCACACGCTTTCTCTAGGCCCGCTCACCTGGCCCCACATGTTGGTCCGCGTGCTCCTGGCCGAACAACTCTTCCGCGCCCGAGCCATCGCCACCGGCCACCCCTACCACCGCGCCGGCCGGCCTTAGCTCATGACGCCGTCGGGGTGCCTCATCACCCCCGCAACCCCGCCGACACCGGCAAGCGCCACGCCGCCAGCGCCGGCACGAGTGAAAAAACACTGCCCGCCAGCACCAGCCCCGCCGCGAACCGAAGCTCGCCCCATCCCAGCCCCGTCGCCACATGCAAACCGGTCTGCCGTTCCACCGCCGCCGCCACCAAAACAGACGCCACCCAACCCAGCGCCAGCCCGAACACGCAGCCCACCGCGAGCAGCCCGGCCGCCCCCAGCCATGTCACCAACAGCACATACGCGCGCGGCGCCCCCAGCGCCCGCAGCACCGCGTAACGCTGCCGCCGCAAGGTCACCAACGTGGCGATCAGTAGCAGCACAGCGGCGAAAACCAGCAGATTGTTCAGCCCGGCGGCGATCACGACAACGTCCCGGAGGTCGCCCATCGTGCGATACAGCGACACCAGCACCTCGGCCGGAAATAACGCCATCGTGCCGTCCTTGCGATACTGCGAGCGCAGCTGATACGCATCCGCCACCCGCATCGGCTTCACCACCACGGCGGGCACGCCCGGCACGCGTTTGGCGTCGAATGGCGGCCCCAGCGGCGCCTCGTCCGTCGCATGGCCGTTCCCCAGACCATGCGTCTCCCACACGCTCTCCACCGGAATCATGATGGCCCGATCCCACGGCGTGCCCAGCCGGGGCAGCCGCCCCACCACGTGATAGACCACACCCTCATGCTTGTGGTCGTGCTCCTCCGCCCCTTCCTCGCCGGCCTCGCGTGTCTCACCTGCCGTCGCATGGGCCGGCGTGATGTCCTCGCCGAGCGTCAGCTTCACGTCCGCCCCGATCACCGCCTCGGCCTCGGCGGCGAACAAACGCCCCTCGCTGGCGGCCAGCCTGCCCCAGCGCGACACGAACGGCAGCGTCGTCCCCACCACCGGGTAGCCGCGCACGATGTCGCCGAACGCGATCGGCGCCACGCCCGCCACCCGCGGATCGGCCGCGAGCCTGTTCAGCACCGCGCCGTCGATGAGCGGCAACGCCTCCGGCTGCAGATACACGCTGGTCAGCACCAGCTGCGTCTGGCTGCCGGGCGCGCCGATCAACAGATCGAAATCGTCGGCCGCCTTGGCGCTGCCCTGCCGCAACCCGCGCTCCTGCGCCGCCACCGCAATGCCGATCGCCACCGCCAGCGCCACCAGCACCACAACCACCACGGCGCTCCAGCGCATCGCGCGCAGGTCGGCGCGCACCATCGGAAACGGGTTCATGGCGAAAACGGGTTCATGCCGGCAACACGCCTTTGTCCATCCGTCGCACCAACGCCATGCGCGCCAGCATCGCCGGATCATGCGACACCAATATCAGCGTCGCCCCGGTCTCGCGGGCCGATCGCACCAGCAGATCCGCCACCACGGCGCCGGTCTCTGCGTCCAGGCTGGCCGTCGGCTCATCGGCCAGAATCAGATGCGGCTTGGCCAGCAACGCCCGCGCGATCGCCACACGCTGCTGCTCCCCGCGCGACAAAACGCCAGCCCGACGGCCCGGCGGCACGCCCACATCCGCCAGCAGGCCCAGGGCCCGCTCGGTCGCCGAACGCCCGGCCGACCAATGCCCGAACCAGCGCGTCAGCAACACGTTGTCCAGCGCCGACAGCTCCGGCACCAGGTGAAAATCCTGGAACACGAAGCCCACATGCTGGCGCCGCCAACGATCCCGCGCGTTCTCGCCCATCGCGGTCAGCGTGGCATCGCCCCACGTGATGGTGCCGTGCGCGGGCAGCAGAAGCCCCGCCAGCGCGTGCAGCAACGTGGTCTTGCCCGACCCGGACGGGCCGCTGATCCCCAGCAGGTCGCCCTGCGCCACAGACAGGCGCGGCGCGTCCACCGCCAGCACCGGCGCGCCGCCCGGCCCGAACGTCACACGCACGTCCGATAGAGTGAGCGCCCCGTGGGGAAGCGCCCCGTGGGTAGGCGCCCCGTGGGTAGGCGCCGCGTGTGTCGGCAAGCCGTGATCAGGCAAGCGCATACGCGGCATCCATCAGCCGCAACAGGCTGACAAAGCCGGTATCCGGATCGCTCCACGACCCCGTATCGAGCCGCCCGGACACCGTCACCCGCGCACCCGCCGAGGTCAGCGGCGCCACATGGCGGAGATAGATCACCACGATATCCACGGGCCAATCGGCATCCGATTCACAGAATGGGCAGATCGAAAGCGGCTCGCTGGACAGCACGAAGAAATTGCTCTCCGCCTTCAGCGGCGGCGCCATGTAGCCGGTGATGTCAACCGGCGTTCCGGCAAGCTGGCGCACGCGGTCGGAAAACTCCATCCCGCGCACGCCATACTTTTTATAAAGCCCATCGAAGCGCAGCATCTCGCGCCCCCACGCCAGGCCTGGAAGGGTGGCGAGCACCCCGCCAAGAACCAGCCTGCGGGGCAGCGAGACCGTCATCACTCGCCCAAGCCCAGGGCGGTCGCGATCACCTTGAACACGCGCACGTTCGGCATGTGGCCATGGAACATGTCCGAGCCCGGCCCCATCGCCGTCAGCAACACATCGTCGCCCGAATGGGTCTCGGTGTTGCCGTCGAACGGAATGTTGCCCGTCATGCGAACCGACCCGGGACGGGTGCAGTTCTTCTCGTTGGCAACGAAGGTGTTCGCCGTGGCGCCCGCCACCGCCGGCACGTTCTCGCCGTCCAGATAGGGTTTCGCGTTGAAGCAGTTGTCCGGAAACGTGCCGAAATTCAACGCGATCCGCCGCGAAACGTCCACGCTGTCCGGATAGCCATCCGCGTTCGGCTTGGAGTAGTTCGGCGCCTTCGCATCGGCATACACGCCCAGTTTCTCCCGCGGCGTCTGCCCCGGCCGCTCGTCGTCATAAACGCCGATCACCGAGACGGGATGGGCATGATCGCCCACCACGATGATCAGCGTGTCGTTGTCCTTCGCCGCGAACTGCTTGGCCACCTTCACCGCGTTGTCGAGCATGATGGTGTCGTAGATGGCGCGCTCGGCATCCAGCGAATGGCTGTATTTGTCGATCCTGCCGCTCTCGACCATCAGCATGAAGCCTTTGTCCGACTTCGACAGTATATCCAGCGACACGCGCACCTGGTCGGTCAGATCGGGCTGATCGGGAAACCGCCCCACGGTGCCCTTCTTGAGGAACATGCGGTCCAGCGCGCCATCCACGTTGCCGGTGTTGAACAGCCCCAGCAGCTTGCGCGCCCCGGCCTTGCCGGCCGCCAGCATCTCGGTGCTCGTGCCCGCGAAGGTGTAGCCGTCCGCCTCGAACATCTTGATGTAGTCGCGCTCGTCCGTCCGGCGCGAGCCGGGCGTGGACTTCGCCAGCCAGTTCACCGAACCGCCGCCCATGATCACGTCGGGCTTCACCTTATAGAACATCTCCACGATGTCGTTGTAATCCGACCGCCGCCTCGTGTGCGACACCATGCCGGCCGGCGTCGCGTCCTCGATCTCGGTGTTGGTCACCACGCCCACCGCCATGCCGAGGCGCCGCTTGGTCAGCTCGCCCAGCGTCTCCACCTTCGGATGATCCAGCGTGTTCTTGTTGCGCGCGCAATAAACGCCCAGCGCATTGACACAGGATTTATGGCCCGACGTATAGGCGCTCATCGAATTCGCGCTGTCCGTCACGATGCTGTCAGACCCCGCGGTCGAGATCAGCGCCATCGCCGGCATATCGTCGATCTCCAGCTCGCCGCCGTATTTGCCCTCGGCGATGCCCTTGGACAGAATGCGCGCCGCCGTGCGATGCGCGATCGACAGGCCATCGCCGATGAACAGGATCACGTTCTTCGCCTTGCGCGGCGCCGGCGTGGCATACACGTCCCACGAAACCTTCGCCGCGCCCGCTTCCACGGCCACCGCGCCGGCGGTGGGGATGCTGACATCGCGGATCACATAGGATGAATAATCCTGCCCGTCCTCGTTGCGCACGAAGGTGCCGGGCTTGCCGAAAAACGCCGCCGGGTCGCGGCCCGCGATCGTCACCTTGGCATCCGCCTCGGCAGGCGCACCGGGAAACTCCACCTTGAAGTCGAACTTGGCGCCGGTGAGAATATCCGCCCGGTTCAACGGATAGATGGTCTGTGCCTGCGTGGCGGCAGACGCCGCTGCCAGCATTCCAACGGTGAGTACAACCCGCAACGACATGACCAAAGCTCCCTCGCGCACGCTGCCCAAGGTAGCATCAATCACATTCGCGCCGCGTGGCAACGCCAAGAGTGTGTGACAATTTCAAAACGCCGACACGCGGAACGCGGCGCCAAGAAACGTTCAGCGCGGCAGCTTCCAAATCGGACGCTGCAGCTCGAACTGCGCCTGGGCGCGCGACACGCCAAGATCCTTCAGCATCCGGTCATCCATGTCGGCCAGGCCCTGACGGGTGGTGGCCACGCGTATCATGGTCGCCAAAACCTTGCGCATCCCCACGCCGGCGGAGGTGCGGATCGCCAGAAACGGCATCGTGCGGGTCAGTGACATCTCAAATCTCCTATCGGGTCGCGCCGGGCCTGCCGGAAGGGGCAGACGGTCGGCGCCACGGGTTCGACGCGCAATCTCGTCGTCCGGCCCAAATAAGGGAAACAAATTGCTTATATGTTAAGGATCAACGATGCTGATGCGTATGAGCGCATTTCATTCCATCGACCCCGAGCTGCTGCGGTCGTTCTCCTTCATCGCCGAGGAGGGCAGCTTCACCCGCGCCGCCGAACGCATCGGCCGCACGCAATCCGCCGTCTCGATGCAGATGCAGCGCCTCGAACAGATGCTCGGCAAAACCCTGCTCACCCGGGGCAAAGGCGGCGCCGTTGGCATCACGCCGCACGGACAGTTCCTGCTGGACCGCTCGCGCGAGCTGCTGGCGCTCAACGACACCATCTGGAACAACTTCCAAGCCCCTGAAATCAGGGGAAACGTGCGCCTCGGCACGCCGGATGACTACGCACTGCGCTACCTGCCCACCATGCTCCGCCGCTTCGCCGACTCACACCCCGCCGTGCAGGTGGACGTCGTCTGCGCGCCCTCGAGCGAGCTGGTCGTGCGCCTGCAGGAAGGCGATCTCGACCTCACGTTGCTCTCCGAAGGCCACGAGCCACGCCGCTGGCCCGCCATCGAGCTCTGGCGCGGTCCGCTCCGCTGGATCACGTCGGACCGCTACGCCCAGCACAAGCTGGACCCTGTGCCGCTGGCCATAGCACATCAGGACTGCTCATGGCGCACGGCTGCCGTCGGATCGCTGGAGCGGGCAGGGCGCGCCTACCGCGTCGCCTATACCTCGGCCACCCAGGTCGGCACCCACGCCCCCGTCATGGCCGGGCTCGCCGTCACGGTGTCCACCATCTCATGGCTGCCGGAAGGTCTGCGACCGCTGCGCGCCGACGAAGGCCTGCCCCCGCTGCCCGATTTCGGCATCCTGCTCATCAAGGGCCGCGACGCGCAGCAGCCGGTCACCGACCTTCTCGCCACCCACATCACCGAAACCTTCGCCCAGGAAATGCGCCGCCAGGACCGCCCACCAGCCGCCTGACGCGCAGCGCGCTCTACTCTTGTTTGATCGATCATGTTTATGCGTTCGGGTTCATCAACCCAAACGCATCATGATCTAACGCTGCGCCAGGCGCGCGAGCAGGAAATCCCGAAAAACCGCCACGCGCTTGCTGTTCCGCAATTCCTCGGGATAGACGAAGAACACATCCACCTTCGGCGCCTTCAGCTCCGGCAGAATCCGCACCAGCCCCTCGGCGCCGTTGGCCATGTATTCCGGCAACGCCGCAATCCCGGTGCCGGACCGCACGGCCTCCACCATCGCCTGCAGGCTGTTCACTTCCAGCAACGGCTTGCGCGGGCTGCCCGGACGCCGGCCGGCCTCGGCCAGCCAGTCCACATCCGGCACCGGCGGGCGATAATTGCCGAACAGGATGATCTTGTGATTGTCGAGGTCCTCGGCGCGCTGCGGCGTGCCGTGCTTCTTCAGATAGTCGGGCGACGCCATCACATGCCAGTCGATCGCCAGCAGATGCCGCTGCACCAGGTCCGGCTGCTTCGGCGGATGCATGCGTATGGCCACATCGGCCTCGCGCATCGCCAGGTCCAGATCGGTGTCGTCCAACAGCAACGTCATCGATACATCGGGATAAGCTTCCAGGAACGCCTGCAATCGCGGCGCCAGCCACGAGGCGCCGAACCCCACCGTCGTCGTCACCTTCAACCGGCCCGCCGGCTTCTCCTTCGACTCCGTCAGCAGCGCCTCGGTCATCGCCAGCTTGGCGAACACTTCGCGCACCGTCCGGTTCAGGCTCTCGCCCTGCTCCGTCAGAATAAGTCCGCGTGCATGGCGATGGAACAGCGGCACCTGCAGCGCCTCCTCCAGCGCCGAGATCTGCCGGGACACGGCCGACTGGCTCAGATTCAGCGTGTCACCGGCATGCGTGAAGCTGCCCGCCTCTGCGACCGCGTGAAATACCCGCAGTTTGTCCCAATCCATGCCCGGCCATTCCTTCTTCGTGCAGGCCGCGTCCGGCCCACTTTCGTCAACGCACGGTCACGCGGCGACAACAGCCGACTCGAGCGCATGTTCTGCCAACCACTTTTCGGCTTCCAGCGCCGCCATGCAACCTGTTCCAGCGGCTGTCACGGCCTGACGCCACACTTTATCTTGCACATCGCCCGCCGCGAACACGCCCGGCACCGAAGTGCGAGTCGTTCCGGCCTGCGTCAGAATATAGCCATCCGTATCCAGATCGACCCGATCCTGAAAGATCGCCGTGGTCGGCGTGTGCCCGATCGCCACGAAAACACCCTGCACCGGCAGCACCCGCAAGGCCCCGGTAACCCGGTCCCGAAGCCGCAGCCCATCCACGGAGGGTCCTGATTCGGCAAGGACCTCATCCACTTCGCTGTTCCAGACGATACTCACCTTCGGATGCGCCATCAGCCGCTGCTGCAGGATCTTTTCCGCGCGCAGGCTGTCGCGCCGATGCACCAGCGTCACGTGGCGGGCATGATGCGTCAGATACAACGCCTCCTCCACCGCCGTGTTGCCGCCGCCGATCACCGCCACGTCCTTGCCGCGAAAGAAAAATCCGTCGCATGTGGCGCAGGCCGACACGCCAGACCCTTGCAGGCGCGCTTCGGACTCAAGCCCCAGCCAGCGCGCCTGCGCGCCGGTTGCGATGATCACGCTGTCCGCCAGATAGATATCCCCACCGTCGCCCTCTGCACGGAACGGCCGGCGCGTGAAATCCACGGACACGATAATGTCATGCACCAGCCGGGTTCCCACGTGCTCGGCCTGCGCCTGCATCTGGTCCATCAGCCACGGACCCTGAATGGCCGCGGCGAAACCCGGATAATTCTCCACCTCGGTGGTGATCATCAGCTGCCCGCCCGGCTGCAGCCCCGCCACCAGCATCGGCCGAAGGTTGGCGCGCGCGGCATAGATCGCGGCCGTATACCCCGCCGGGCCGGCGCCGATGATCAGAACAGGAACGATGTGCGTCACAGGCATGGGAGCGGATCCGGAATTGTCATGTCGCGACATATTGGCCGGCACGCGCGGGCGAACAAGCATGACAGCCGGCGTGTTGCGGTGTAATGCCGCCGTGTCATGTCAGATCAGGCCTTGCAGTGCCGCGTATGTGGAATAATGTTTCGTATATACCGATACCATAGCAACGCGCCCTAACGCGAACGTCTCAGGCGGCGGTCTCAATGGTGCCAGGGGTAGACGACCCGCCGTATGAAAACCATCCCCGACGAGCCCGCCTTGCTCGATTCCATCGACCGCCGGATCCTGGCCGAGCTTCAGGACGACGGTCGCATGACCAATGTGGAGCTGGCACGCCGCGCCGGAATCTCCGCCCCACCCTGCCTGCGCCGCGTTCGCAGGTTGGAGGAGGCGGGCATCATCCGGGGCTACCACGCCGACAGCGACCCGCAGAAGCTCGGCTGGGAAATCGTGTTCTTCGCCATCGTCGGCCTCGAAAGCCAAAAGGCCGAGGTTCTGGCCGCGTTCGAGGCGATGGCCGCCGGATGGCCCGAAGTGCGTGAGTGCCACATGATCCGTGGCGGCGGCGACTTCCTGCTCCGCCTCGTCGCGCGCGACACCGCACATGAGAACCAGCTCACCCAGCTCCTCACCGGCGCCGTGCATGTCAGCCGTGTTCAAACATTGCAGACCATCCGCAGCAGCCGCAGCCTGGCCGGAGTCCCGCTCTGATCCTTTGGTTCTGGGCCGGCCTCGCTGTCCTCACGCTGCTGCGCCTGCTGATCGCCCATCTCGCACCCATGGCGCCGGACGAGGCGTATTACTGGGTGTGGTCCAAGGCCCTGTCCCCCGGCTACCTCGACCACCCGCCCATGGTCGCGCTCTGGATCCGCCTGGGCACCGCCATCGCCGGAGACGGCAATTTCGGCGTGCGCCTGCTGGCACCGCTCTCGGCGGCGCTGGGAAGCTGGATGCTGGTCCGCGCCGGAGCCGACCTGCTGCCCAGCCGACCCGGGCAATCCGGGCAGCCCGCCCATGCTGGGCTCTGGGCCGCCGCCCTGCTGAACGCCACCCTGCTCGCCGCCGTCGGCGCCACGACCATGACACCCGACACGCCCCTGTTGCTGTTCTGGACCATGACGCTGTGGGCGCTCGCCCGCCTGCACGCCACCGGCCATGCACGCTGGTGGCTGATCGCCGGCCTCGCCGCAGGCCTCGCGCTCGACAGCAAATACACCGCCATCCTTCTTGCCCCGGCCATCCTCGCCTGGCTGATCGTCACGCCGTCGATGCGCGTCTGGCTGCGAAAACCCGCGCCCTGGCTGGCCGCCCTCATCGCGCTCGCCGTCTTCAGCCCGGTCCTGGTGTGGAACGCCGACCACGCCTGGATCAGCTTTACCAAGCAAGGCGCCCGCGCCGCGGACTGGGACCCGGCACGCGCCCTGCAATTCCTGGCCGAGCTGCTCGGCGGCCAGATCGGCCTCGCCACACCCATGGTCGCCCTCATCCTCGGCGCCGGTATCATCATGGCCGCGCGCCGCGCCATCCTGCCCAACCCCGTCGCCCGAGATCCAGCCTGGGTGCTGCTCGCCAGCTTCACCGTCATCCCCGCCGCCGTCTTCGCGCAGCACGCGATGGGCGACCGCGTGCAGGCCAACTGGCCCGCCATCATCTACCCCGCCGCCGCCATCGCCGCCACGTCGTGCGCGGGCTTCTTCCGCCGCCTGTTCGCCCCGGCCCTCGCGTCAGGCCTGGCTCTCGTCGCCATCGTCTGGGCGCAGGCGATCTGGACCCCCGTGCCCCTGCCCATGCGGCTCGACCCCACCTTGCTGCGCCTCGGCGGCTGGCAATCCCTCGCCCACGACATCGAAACCATCGCCCGCCAGCAGAACGCCGCCTACATCGCGTTCGACAATTACGGCCAGGCCGCCCTGTTCGCCAGGCTCCTGCCCGGCGAGACCGTGCTCGGCGCCGAAGGCCGCTGGTCGCTCTTCAACCTCCCGGATGCCACCGAGGCCACCCTCGTCCGCCCCGGCCTGCTGATCCGCAGCGCCCGGCGCGACGACCGGCCAGACCCCACCCCCTGGTCCGGCATCACCGCTCTGGCACCCCTGACCCGCGCCCGCTCCGGCATGACGGCCGAGACCTTCCGCCTCTACCGTGTCACCGGCCACGCCTCGCAAGCCACGATCAAGTTGATGCCCCACCCAGGAGACTAACCATGCAAACGCTGCCCACTCACGACGACGTGGCCGCGGCCGCCCGCCGCCTCGCACCGCACGTGGTCCACACCCCTCTGTTGCGCAGCCCCGCTCTGGACGCACTGACAGGCGGCACCATCCTGCTCAAGGCCGAGCCGCTGCAACGCACCGGCAGCTTCAAGTTCCGCGGCGCCACCAACGCCGTTCTCCAACTGTCCCAAGCCCAACGTGGCGCCGGCGTCGTCACCCATTCCTCCGGCAATCATGGCCAGGCCCTGGCCTGCGCCGCCGCCTCGGCCGGGGTGGCCGCCACCATCTTCATGCCCAGCGACGCGCCGTCGATCAAAGTCGAAAGCACCCGCGGCTGGGGCGCCGCCATCCGCCCGTTCGACCGCCTCGTCGCCGACCGCGACAAGCTCGGCGCGGATTTCGCCGCCGAGACGGGGGCCACGCTCATCCCACCTTTCGAGCATCCGCACGTCATCGCAGGTCAGGGCAGCGTGGCGATGGAAATGATCCACGACGCCCGCGCCATGGGCCTTTCCATGGACACGCTTCTGGTCTGCACCGGCGGCGGCGGCCTCATCGCCGGCTGCGCGCTGGCGGTCGAAGGCGCCTCGCCATCGACCAAGATCCACTCGGTCGAACCGGCGGACTGGGACGACACCGCACGCTCGCTCGCCGCCGGGTCCCGCCTGCAGGCCACAGGCGGCTCGCTGCTGTGCGACGCGCTGTTGTCCAAAATGCCCGGCCTCATGACTTTCGCCATCAATCAGCCCCGCCTCGGCATCGGCCTGTCCGTCACCGACGACGAGGTGTTGGCCGCCATCGCCTTTGCCTTCCTGCGTCTGAAACTCGTGGTCGAGCCCGGCGGCGCCGTATGCCTCGCCGCCATCCTCGCGGGAAAGCTCGATGTGCGCGGCCAGATCGTCGGCTGTGTCCTCAGCGGCGGCAATGTCGATCCCGCCATCTTCAGCCGTGCCCTGAGCGCTCGAATCTGACCGTTCCACTCTCGAACACGCCCGCCGCACCACCCGCCTCCGTTAACCCTATTTCAACATCCCCCCGTCACTCTGTCCTTCTGGACCTCCTCCTGCTCACCCACGGCACCCTCGCGGCTGACCGGGTGAAGCAGGCATGGTTCGCATCGATGGAGACGATCCGGCATGAGCGGCAAGACGGGCGGCAAGCGGCCGATCATCATCAGGCGCGAGGAAATTGTGGAAGGCGGCCATCACGGCGGCGCCTGGAAGGTGGCCTATGCGGACTTCGTCACCGCGATGATGGCGTTCTTCCTGTTGATGTGGCTTCTCAACGCCACCACGGAAGAACAACGCCGCGGGCTCGCCGATTATTTCTCCCCGCTGAACACCCTCGCACGCGGCGCCTCCGGTTCGGGCCAGCCCTTCGGCGGTAAAACCCCCTTCGAAACCGGGGAGCTGGTCTCCGATCGCGGCACCGTGTCCGTCATCGCAGGGCGCAACAACGAGCAGGAGCCGGACGAACAATCGCTCGAAACATCGGCCCCGCGCCGCCCGGCCACCGGCAGAGCCGAGGACGGGGAGGGCGGTGGCCCGTCGTCACAGCCCGCGTCCCCTCAGACAGGTCCAAAATCCCCGGCCGCCGCCGCATCGCCCGGACTGCCGGCGCCGGACCAGGCGCTGCGTATCTCGCCGGATGCCAGGATCATGGCCATGGTCGGCAGCAAAACCCCCGCCGCCGCCGCCATACGCGCCAAGGCCGCCGCAGACGAAGTAGCACTTGCCGCCGAGCAGGACCGTCGCGAACGCGCCTCCTTCGACGAGGCCGCCCAGCAGATCCGTGACGCCGTGCGTGGCGACAAGCTGGCCGAGGCGATGGCCCAGCAACTTTCGATCGATATCACGCCGGAAGGGCTGCGCATCCAGCTTCTGGATGAGGACCGCAAGCCGATGTTCGCCCTCGGCTCCACCAGCATGAACGACCGCGCCCGGCTGTTGCTTCAAAAAGTCGCCCCCGCGCTTGTCAAACTCAGCGAACCCGTCGCCATCGCCGGCCACACGGACGCCACGCCTTTCCGCACCGGCGACAAAGGCAACTGGGAGCTGTCGAGCGAGCGCGCCAACGTCACCCGACGCATCCTCGTGGAAGCGGGCCTGCCGGAAGGCCGTATCCGCAGCGTGACCGGCAACGCCGACCGCGATCTGCTGCTGCCGGCGGACCCGATGGCCGCGGCCAATCGCCGCATCGCCATCGTCGTGCTGCGGACGGCCCGCAAATGACAACGATCGGCGGCCTGGTCTTCGTGCTCGCCTGCGTGTTCGGCAGCTACATTCTGTCCGGCGGCAGCATGGAGCCGCTGATCGAGGCGATCCCCTTCGAAATGCTCACCATCGGCGGCGCCGCCATCGGCACCTTCATCATGTCCAACAGCATGCACGACGTGAAACACACGCTCGGCGGGGTCGGCAAAACGATCAAAGGCGCCTCCTACAAGAAGGCCGACTATGTGGAGCTACTCAGCCTGCTCTATTATTTCATGCGCCTGGCCACCACCAAAGGCGCCATGGCATTGGAGCCGCATATCGAAAAGCCAGATGAAAGCGCCGCTTTCACGAAGTTTCCGAAGCTGCTCAAGAACCATCATGTCAGCGACATGATCTGCGACTATCTGCGCATGGTCGGCATGAACGCGGACGATCCCAACCAGATCGAGGATCTGATGGGCCGTGAGCTGAAGAAAACCCTGCACGAGGAGCTGCACAGCGCCCACGCCATCCAGACCATGGCCGATGGCCTGCCCGCCCTGGGGATCGTGGCTGCCGTGCTCGGCGTGATCAAAACCATGTCCCATATCGCCGAGCCGCCGGCCGTGCTCGGCGCCATGATCGGTGGCGCACTGGTCGGCACGTTCCTCGGCATTCTGCTCGCTTACGGAATAGCGGCCCCCGTGGCCTCACGCCTCAAAGGCGTGATCGAGGAGGAAAGCAAATTCGTCGAGGTCATCCGCGCCGTGGTCGTGGCCCACCTGCACGGCAACGCCCCCTCGGTCAGCGTGGAAACCGGCCGCAAGATGGCGCCCAACCAGCACATGCCAAGCTTCGCCGAACTCGAGCAGGCCACCCAGGCGCTGCAAGTGTAGCGAATGTAGCGGGTGGATCACCCCTACCCTCATCCAAGCTTCAAGCCACTTTGACGTTTTGAACCTCGCACACAAAATCCCATGGATGGCGACGATGGCCGCCAATACGGCAGAATGGCTACACTTCCAGTGCAGTTTTCCGATCACCTCTTCGAAGATTGGACGCCAAAGATTGACCAATGGTTCACGCATGGAACGCCGGTCCCGCAGCGGGCAACCGCTGCAATCTGCGCCGAAACCGGTTTTTTACGGGGTGATGTCGATTGTCGTTGACACGTCGATCATCTCTGCGTAGAAACCGCCTCCCGACGCTGAGTGCCCCCAAGTTTCCGGGCGGTGCTTCAAGTAACGGATTGTTCTTTGAAAATTGCATATGGAATGGAAGGGATACGTTGGCGGCGCTCCTTGTTAGGTTTTACTGGTGACGGTGAGGCTTATGATTTTGGTGTTTTGTGTTAATTGGGTTTTGTGACCTGACGAACTCGAGCATTTAGGTGCGTTGTTGGTGTATCTTATATTTATACTGACACATGTTTGAATGTATATTC
>JANYFG010000086.1 GCA_025362815.1 Rhodospirillales bacterium | reverse complement strand
AAAGGTGCGGAGCCGCCGAAGCCGTTGGAATGTCATCCTCCCAAGGCCTGCGTGAGCAGGTGGGTACCAGGTACCGAGACCAGGATCTCGGCAGCGCCAGTCCCCGGGAGGTTGCTTATTGGCCCTGGGGATGAGCGACCTGACGCACCCAGCAGCCCCGCAAGCTTTAACTAGGGCTGCTCGAGCCCGTTTGCAATCTGTTCCGCGCGCACCGCCAATTTCGAGACCCTGCGCGAAAGCTCCACCCCGGCCTTCTGGTCGGAACCCGACTTCGCCTCCGCATCAGGCTTCGCGCGGCTTTTCTCAGCCAGAAGCCCCCGAAGCGTGTCGGTTTCCACTTTCGTGTCGTGCAGCTCGTCGGCCATCAGCAACGCCGCCAGCACCAGAAGCCGCTGCTCCCCGCTGCTGCTGCCGAGCGCCTTGATGCTGTCGATCCGGCTTTCGACCTGGGCGGCCATGGCGATCAGATGACCCTCCTGGCCGTCCTCGCAGCCGACGGTGTAGCTGTAGCCGTTGATTTTAACGCTGACCTGGGCCAAGCCTTGTATCCTCTATGCTTCGTCGATCGCGGCACGAAGCCTATCGATCATGCTGTCCAACCGCTCCCGCACGACGGGCGAAACCGGGTCCGTCACAGGCTGCGGCGCGATCTCCGACCGACCGGGCGGCACCTTTGCCGCCAAATGATCGATCCGGTCCAACGCCGCTTCCAGCCTGGCCATATCCGCCGCAATATCATCCGGCTCCGGCCCACTCGTGATACTCATGGCTGTGTTACCCCCGCAGACTGGTTCAACGAGGTCCGTCGTTCAAGGTCAAGCATGAACCCGCCCGGCACCCTGCCGCAAGCCGCAGAATGGTTGGACTATCCCGCTGTGGTGGTCCATGGGCGCGCACAGGCCGAGCAGGTGCTGAGCCATGGCGTGAAGGTGGCCCTGCTGTCGTCGGTGGGCGCGGCGTCGCTGGGCGGCCCCGGCTGGTGGCGCGCCATGGTGGAACAGGCCCGCGCCGCGCACCCCGAAACACCTTGCCTCGATATTCTGGACTGCGCGGATGCGCCGGGATTCGCCATGGCGGCGCTGCGGATCGGCCAGCGCCGGCTGATCCTGTGGCCCTGCCCCGCCTTCGCCGCCGTGCAGTCGGCGGCCCTCGGCATAGGCGCCACGGTCCATACCCTGCGCCCCCCCGCGTTCGACGTCACCCCGCTGGGCCTCACCAACAGCCACGCGCGCCATCGCCTGGCCGAATACCTGTGTCCCGAAAGCCGCGCCGAACCCACCGGATCGTGACAGCGCCAGCCCAACGCGCTAGACGCCGCATCATCTTACAAGAGCAAGCCAAAAGAGGACGCGCGCCATGCAGCTGACACCGGAAATCAAAAAGATCCTGGGCTACTACGAGAGCGACAACCCCGGCACCAAAACCAACCTCGCCCGCATCCTGATGCAGGGCAAACTCGGCGGCACCGGCAAGCTCGTCATCCTTCCCGTCGACCAGGGCTTCGAACACGGCCCGGCCCGCAGCTTCGCGCCGAACCCGGCCGCGTACGACCCGCATTACCACTTCCAGCTGGCGCTCGACGCCGGCCTGTCCGCCTACGCCGCGCCCCTGGGCATGATCGAGGCCGCCGCCGCCTCGTTCGCGGGCAGCGTTCCCACCATCCTGAAACTGAATTCGTCGAATTCGCTCGCCACGCTGAAAGACCAGGCCGTCACCGGCACCGTGGCCGACGCGCTACGCCTGGGCTGCTCGGCCATCGGGTTCACCATCTACCCCGGCAGCGAATACGCCTTCGAGCAGATGGAAGAACTGCGCGAACTGTCCGAGGAAGCCAAGGCCGCCGGCCTTGTGGTGGTGCTGTGGAGCTATCCGCGCGGGCCGATGCTCGACAAAGCCGGCGAGACGGCGTTCGACATCTGCGCCTACGCTGCCCACATGGCCGCGCTTTGCGGCGCGCACATCATCAAGGTGAAGCCGCCGACCGCGCAAATCGGCCTCGAGGCCGCGCGCAAAGCATACGAGGGGATCGACGGCACCACCATGTCCGCCCGGGTCAAGCACGTGGTGCAGTCCTGCTTTGCCGGACGTCGCATCGTGGTGTTCTCCGGCGGAGAATCGAAGGGCCTGGACGGTCTTTACGAGGAAATCCGGGGTCTGCGCGACGGCGGCTCGAACGGCTCGATCATCGGCCGCAACACCTTCCAACGCCCGCGCGAGGAAGCGCTGGCAATGCTGCAGACCATCATCGACATCTATCTCAACAAGGCCTGACCCCCGTGAGCGGATCGAAGTCGCCCGGCTGCCGTCTCTACCTCGTCACGCCGCCGGCCTTCGATCCGAAGCCTTTCGCCGACCGCCTTGCCGAAGCATTGGACGCGGGTGACGTCGCATGCGTCCAGTTGCGTCTGAAAGACGTGTCGGACGACGCGCTCCGCCACGCGATCGACGCGCTGCGACCGGTGGTGCAGTCGCGCGACGTGTCGTTCCTCATCAACGACCGCCCGGATCTCGCCGTGGCGCATGGCTGCGACGGTGCGCATGTGGGACAGGACGACACAAACGCCGCGTCTGCCCGCAAGATCCTGGGCGACCTCACGCTCGGCATCACCTGCCACAACAGCCGCGAAATGGCGTTTGAGGCGGGCGAGGCCGGTACCGATTATGTCGCGTTTGGCGCGTTTTTCCCAACGAAAACAAAAGACGCACCCATCGTTGCGTCGGCGGACATCCTGCAATGGTGGTCCGAACTGATGGAACTGCCCTGTGTGGCGATCGGCGGGATCGATGCCACGAATTGTGGCCCGCTTGTGCAGGCCGGCGCCGATTTTCTTGCCGTGGTCGGCGCGGTCTGGAACCACCCCGAAGGTCCCGCCGCTGGAGTGCGTGCGATGAATACGGCGATTGCCAGGGGATAAAGAGAAGAAGTTCTTTTGTGAACAAAAGAACCAAAAAACTTCTTAAAATGAGAGCCGTTTTGCGGATGTTACCGCAACGCGCATCCAAATGTTTGAAAGTCTTTTTGCTTCTTTTTTTTCAGAAAAAGAAGATCTGCCTTTAGTTATCCACTCCTAAAGTCCGCGCTCCCGCTTGATCCGGTCCCAGGCGGCATTGATGCGTGCCACCTTGTCGCTCGCTTTAGCCACGAGCTCCGGGCGTAGTCCACGACTGGCCAGCATGTCCGGATGGTTCTCGCGCATCAGCGACTTCCACGTGGTGCGCAGTTCCTCCGCCGACGCATCGCGTGACAAACCCATCACGGCATAGGGATCCTCCTCTGAATCGCGGCCTACCCGCCGCGGCGTGGCGCCGCTGGCACGATCCCACTCGGCCCGGCCCAAACCCAACGCGCGCCCGATCTGCGCCAGAAAATCACGCTCGCGGATATTGATCGGCCCGTCCGACACGGCGATTGCGAACAAGGCGGTCAGCACGTCTTCCAGAATGCCGGGGCTGTCGGCAAACGCCTCGCCGAGCCGCGTGGCATACGTCACCGGATCCTCTGGGCTGTCCCGGGCCTGGTCGAACAGGTGGCCGATGTCGCTCACGGCCTCGGGCGGAATGCGAAAGGACCGTTTGAAGGCGTCGATCTCCCGGCGGTTGACCGGTCCATCCACCTTCGCCGTCTTGGCAGCCAGAACAACGACGGCGATGGCGAACAACTGGTCGCGCCGACCGGGCAGAAAGCTCGGAGCTGCACCGAAGCTCGCCGAAAAATTCGAAAATCCACCCGCTGACTGGCCAGACATGCCGGTTTCAGCCGCGTGACCGAATGCGGCGCCCATCATGGCACCGACCGGACCGCCCATGGCAAAGCCCGCCATTCCGCCGAGGATTTTGCCCCACAAATTCGTCGGCCCCACATTGTCTCGTTGAAGACGATAATATCACGGCATGCCGCGCCGTCGCAAAAAGCCATAAACAGGTAACGCCGCATCCGGTCAGATGTTGCGCCACGGCCCGACATGCGATCATGTCCCGCATACAAGGAGACGGGTGATATGAGCGGCTTGTGGCAATTCTGGATCGATCGCGGCGGCACCTTCACCGACATCGTCGCCCGCGACCCAGACGGCCAGCTTTCCACCCATAAACTGCTGAGCGAGAATCCCGGCCGCTACCCCGACGCCGCCATAGCCGGCATCAAACTTGCGCTTGGCGTGGCGCTCGATTCCCCAATACCGCCCGGCATGATCGAAGCCGTGAAAATGGGCACCACGGTGGCCACGAACGCATTGCTGGAACGCGCGGGTGAGCGGGTTCTGCTGGTCGTGGGCCATGGCTTTGCCGACGCGCTGCGCATCGGCAACCAGGCCCGCCCGCGCCTCTTCGACCTGAAGATCACGCTGCCGACCCTGCTTTATGAAGACGTGGTGGAAATCGGCGGCCGTGTGGACGTGCACGGGAGAGAAATCGCGCCGCTGGATGAAGCCGCGGCCTTCGCGGCCTTCGCGGAAGCCCGCGAGCGCGGCATCGCCGCCGTGGCGATCGTGCTGATGCACGCGTGGAAATATCCGGCGCACGAGCAGCGCCTGGCCGCGTTGGCGCGCGCGGCCGGCTTCACCCAGATTTCCACCAGCAACGCCACGTCGCCGATGTTGCGCCTGGTGCCGCGCGGAGACACCACCGTGGTCGACGCCTATCTGTCGCCGATCCTGCGACGGTATGTCGACCAGGTTGCCGCCGAATTGGTGGGGGTGAAATTGTATTTCATGCAATCCAACGGCGGGCTGACCGAGGCCTCCAGCTTCCAGGGCAAGGACGCCATCCTGTCCGGCCCCGCCGGCGGCATCGTGGGCGCCGCGCGTACTGCCGAGATGGCAGGCCTTCATCACGTCATCGGTTTCGATATGGGCGGCACCTCCACCGATGTGGCGCTGTATGCCGGCAAGTTCGAACGCGCCTTTGAAACCGAGGTCGCAGGCGTGCGGATGCGGGCGCCGATGATGGCCATCAACACCGTGGCGGCCGGCGGCGGCTCCATTCTGCATTTCGACGGATCCCGCTTCCGGGTGGGGCCGGACAGCGCCGGCGCGAATCCAGGCCCTGCCAGCTACCGGCGCGGAGGCCCCCTCACCGTCACCGATGCGAACGTTCTCGTCGGCAAAATTCAGCCGCAGCATTTCCCGTCGATCTTCGGGGCGAACGGCGATGCGCCGCTCGATGCGCAAAGCGTGGCCACAGGGTTTGCGACCTTGGCGGCGCAGGTCTCGGCCGCGACCGGAACGGAACAGGATCCACGCCAGGTCGCCGAAGGATTTCTGCGCGTCGCGGTCGCGAACATGGCCAACGCCATCAAGCAGGTATCGGTGCAAAAGGGCCACGACGCCACGAGGTTCGCGCTGGCCTGCTTTGGCGGCGCCGGCGGCCAACATGCCTGCCTGGTGGCCGACGAGCTCGGCATGGAGACCGTGTTCATCCATCCCTACGCGGGCGTGTTGAGCGCCTACGGCATGGGGCTGGCCGACCAGTCGGTGATGCGCGAACAGGCGGTGGAAATCACGCTCGACGCCCACTCCATCCCCGCGCTGCATACGCTGGCCGACCGCCTGGCCACGGAGGCCTCGGCCAGTCTGGCGGCACAGGGCGCCGCGCCATCGGCCATCGTGGCGCATCGCCGGCTGCATGTGCGCTACCTCGGGACCGAGGCGGCGCTCGACGTGCCACTTGGCACACTTGAAGCGATGACCCGTGATTTCACCGCCGCCCATCGCGCCAGCTTCGGCTTTGCCAACCCGGAACGCGGACTGACGGCCGAAGCCGTGTCCATCGAAGCGGTCGCCGCGGGCGAAAAGATGCGCGAGGAAGCACTGCCACCACGCCTGCAAGGCCACCCAGAACCGGTCGAAATAGTATATATCTGGAGCGGCGGTGCCGCGCATGAAACCCCCGTCTACGATCGCACCACCCTCCTTGCGCATGACCGTATCACCGGCCCCGCCCTTATTCGTGAAGCCAATGCGACAACCGTGGTCGAACCCGGCTGGACCGCAGAGGTAACGCAAGCCAACCATATGACGCTGCGACGCACCCAGGCGCGCGTGACCGCCGCCGCCGCCGGGACCGATCGCGCCGACCCAGTGTTGCTCGAATTGTTTAACAACCTGTTTATGAATGTGGCTGAACAGACGGGCGCTGTTCTGCAAAACACATCGCAAAGCGTGAACATCAAGGAACGCCTGGATTTCAGCTGCGCCATCTTCGACGCAACGGGCGCGCTGGTTGCCAACGCGCCGCATGTGCCCGTCCATCTCGGCGCGATGGGGGAAAGCGTGCGCACCGTCATCCGCCGGCGCGTCGATACTCTGCGGCCCGGAGATGTGGTGGCGCTGAACAATCCGGCCGCCGGCGGCACCCACCTGCCCGACATCACCGTGATCACCCCGGTATTCGACCCCGGCGGCACCGAAATCCGGTTTTTTGTCGGCAGTCGTGGTCATCACGCCGATATCGGCGGCCTGACCCCTGGCTCCACCCCGCCCAACTCCCGCACCATCGAGGACGAGGGGGTGGTGATCGACGACTTCCTGCTCGTCGACGCCGGGCATTTTCGCGAGGCGCCGTTTCGCGCCCTTCTGGCCGCGGCGCGCTATCCGGCGCGTAGCCCGGATGTGAACGTGGCCGATATCAAGGCGCAGGTGGCCGCCAACGAAAAAGGCGTGCAGGAACTCGGCCGCGTGACCGCGCAGCACGGCTGGCACGTGGTTTCGGCCTATATGCGGCACGTGATGGACAACGCCGAGGAAAGTGTTCGCCGTGTTTTGGCAACGCTGCAAGGCGGTGAGTTCCATTATGTGATGGACGATGGAAGCCCGCTGCACGTGAAGGTGACGGTGGATCAGGCGGCGCGCACCGCCCGGGTTGATTTCACCGGCACCGGCCCGCAGCGCGCGGACAATTTCAATGCGCCGCGCGCCGTGGCGAACGCCGTGGTGCTCTATGTGTTCCGCTGCCTCGTGGGCACCGACATTCCGCTCAACGACGGGTGCCTGAAACCGATCGAGATCGTCATCCCGCCGGGCACCTTCCTGTCCCCTGCGCCGGGCGCCGCCGTGGTGGCGGGCAACACCGAAGTGTCCCAGGCCGCCTGCAACGCGCTGTTCGGCGCTTTGGGCTCCATGGCGTGCAGCCAGGCGACGATGAACAACTTCCTGTTCGGTGACGCCACCCGCCAGTATTACGAGACAATCTGCGGCGGCACCGGGGCGGGCCCGGGGTTTCACGGCACATCGGCCATCCAGACCCACATGACCAACACCCGCATGACGGACCCCGAGGTGCTGGAACTGCGCTATCCCGTCATTCAGGAAAATTTCGCCATTCGGCGCGGGTCCGGTGGCGCCGGCCAATGGCGAGGTGGCGACGGATCGGTCCGACGCCTTCGCTTCCTGGAGCCGATGACGGCCGTCATCGTGGCGTCGCGCCGCAACGTGGCCCCGTTCGGCCTCGATGGCGGCGCCGATGGCGCGGCGGGCCGGCAATGGGTGGAGCGCGCGGACGGCACCACTGAGATGCTGACCGGCACGGATCGGGCAGAACTCGCGCCCGGCGACGTGTTCGTGATCGAGACGCCCGGCGGCGGTGGCTACGGCTCGGCCCCCAAAGCGTGAGGCTGGGCGTAATCCGTGCGGCCGCGCTGCTGTTGGGTGGCGTGATCATCGCCTGCCTGCTCGCCGCGTGGCTTATTCCGCCCTTGCTCGACTGGAACCGGTATCGCACCGATATCGCCGATCTCGTCTCCGCCAATCTCGGCCGCGCCGTGGCGATCGAAGGCCCGATCAGCCTGTCCCTGTTGCCCGAACCGGTTTTGACCGCAGAACGTATCACGGTGGCTGCGGCGCATGACGGCGTGACCATGGCAGTCGCCGAAATGCGGGTGCGACTGGCGCTGATGCCGCTTTTGTCGGGCCGGGTGGACGCGCGGGAACTGGTGCTCCGCGGTCTGGACATGCGGCTGCCATGGCCATTGCAGCAGGACCGGCTGGTTCTGCAGACCCCCACCTGGCTGTCGTCGATTTCCGCGCGGGTGGAGAGCGGTCGGCTGTCGGTCGGCAGCGTGACCATGACGGCTGTTGACGCCACGTTGAGCCTGCTTCCGGAAACCGGCAGCATCGCGCTGGCCGGCACCGCCCAGATTTCCGGCCTGTCCTGGCATCTGACGGCAAGGCTCACCCGCACCGGCGGCGATGGGGTGGCGGGGCTCGACATGTCGTTGGACGGCCAGGGGCCGGTGCTGGGCCTGGGCGCCATGTTTTCCGGCCAGATCGCCGCGGACGGATCCCTCTTCGGGCGGATCGGCGGCAGCGGGCCGGACCTGTCGCGGCTGCTGGCCGCACCCCCCGTGCCGTTCAAGGCGGACGGGCGCCTGAGCATCGCGGCAGGCCTGGCCGTGGCCGATGAACTGACGGCCGAAATTGCGGGCTTTCCCGCCCGTGGCGCGGTGACGTTGCGGCTGGATGCCACACCGCGCCTTGACGTTTCGATCACGGCAAGCCGGCTCGATCTCGATGCCTGGATGCCGGCCATTCTGCGCAGCAGCGGCAAGCAGATCGTGGCCAGCGTTCCCACGGGGATCGATCTGTCCGCCGAGGCCGCCACGTTGGCCGGCGGCACGCTGCGCGCGTTGCGGGGGAGATTCGAATTGGACCCCACCTTGGTCACAATGCAAGACGTGGCCGCAACGCTTCCGGGGGACGCGCAGCTGACACTGGATGGCCAGGTTCGCCGCGTGGCCTTGCTCGGCGCTGCCACGCCGGCGCGCGACATCGGGCTGCATTTCGAAGGCCACGGCGCCATCGCCGCCGCCAATCTTCGCACCACATTGGGTTGGCTGGAGCAATCCGGCTTCAGCCAGCTCAAGGCCCTGCCGAACGACGTTCTGCGCACCGCCGATCTGAGGGCGGCCATTACGGCAGACACCAATCCCAGCGGGACCGTAGCGTCGGCGGCGCCGCAGGTGGTGCTGACAGAATTGGCGGGAATGGTGGACCAAAGCCATGTGCAGGGGAGCCTGATCGTCCGGCAGGCTTCAAGGCTCGGCGTTGCGGGCACGCTGGGGCTGGACCGCCTGGCGCTTGACCCCTGGCTTGCCGGGTCCGCGCCGCTCGGACCGGTGGGGGATCTCGTGGGGCTGCCAGGCCGGCTCGGGCGGTTCGATCTCGATTTGCAGGTCCGCGCCGAGCAGGCCAGCTTTCGCGGCCAGACCCTGTCGCCGTTCGCCTTTGATGCGGCTTTGGAAACCGGCCGCCTGACGTTGCGCAAACTTGAAGCCCAGGGTGAGGGCGTCAAGCTTGTCTCATCCGGTGTTATCAACGACCAGGGGCGGATTGCGGACGGGCGGCTGGATTTCAGCGCGGCGCCAGACAGCGCCGCCCCGCTTCTGGCGTTGCTCATGCAGCAGATCCCCATGGCGCGGCTACCACGGGGCGCTTTTGCCGTGACCCTGCAGGCCGCCGGCCCACCGGAGGCGCTGGCGCTGCGGTCTGTGCTCGACCTCGGGGATCTGCACGCCGAACTGCAGCCGATTTTCGATCTTCCCGGCCACAAATGGTCGAGCGCGGTCAGTCTGCGCCATCCCGGTGCGCCCCGTCTTTTGGATATGCTGGAACTGGGCGGCACCGCCGCCTGGCTCGGTGACGGCTCGCTGTCGATCGCCGGCAATGTGGCCGCCAGCGGGCCCTTCCTGGCGCCCACCCGGATCACAAGCGACAATTTCGACGTGTCGGCCGGGCAGTTGCGGGCAAATGGCAGCCTCACGCTCGACCGCACCGGCATCCCTAAACTCACCGGTCGTGTGAGCGCCGAGACGTGGCCGTTGCCCCTGCCCTATCTGCGTGCCCCCGATGCTTTGCCGATCGGCCTGTTGGCCGGCTGGCAGGCGACGGTGAAGGTGGAGGCCACACATATCCTGGCCGGCCTGTCCCCCCTCGTGGAGCAGGCGTCCGCCGCGATCTCGTTGAATGCCGGGGTGCTTCGCCTGGAAGGTGTTTCGGCGAAACTCGAAAACGGCGCGCTGACGGGGGCGTTGACGCTGGACGGCGAGACCACGCCCCCACGCCTGAGCGCCGACCTGTCCGTGGTGGGTGCCACACCGGTTGGTGCCGTGTTCGAACTGCCGCTCGACCTCGCCGGCGGCATCATCGATACGCATGCCGCGCTTTCGGCCAGCGGCTATTCCGCCGCCGCGTTGCTGTCCACCTTGAGCGGCACATTTTCGCTTCATGCCACCAACGGCACGCTGATGGGTGTCGATCTCGCACGCGCCGGACCGAGACTGGACGATCCGGATCTGCGCGCGGCGCTTGCCGGCGGCACCACGCCGTTTTCGACACTCCAACTCAACGCCGCCCTAAGCAACGGCGCCGCCCTGATCTCCGATACCGCGTTCACCGCAAGCGGCGGGTCCGGCCAGCTGGCGGGATTGCTTGATATCGCGGGGCAGACCAGCGAATTGCGGCTGACGTGGCACCCCACCGTGACGGACCCGCCTGAGATTGCGTTGCGTGTCAGCGGCCCGCTCGCATCGCCAAACCGGACACCGGAGCTGGCAGATGCGCAAAGATGGCGGGCGGCGCACCCATAGGGCGAAGACCCAGATTCAATCCCGCCCGGCGCCGCGGCGGCGGCGCGCATGGGGCTGCATCCTCGAACACGGTGTGCGCGAGTGCCAGCAGATGTTCCGCGGTGATGGCGCATCCGGCACGATCGGCCTCCTCAGCGAGTTTGAGAAGACTGTCAGACAGCATCAGCGGGCTTGAGCGAGAGGACGAGGCGGACGGGGACAATTTCATGCGGTGTACTCCTGGTGGGGATTTTCCCCGAAGCGCGGCGGGCCATCCCGCTCTGCCGGCGTTGTTCGCCGCCCCAGTCAGCACCGTTTGTGTTGCGAAATAGTTAAGATCGGCAGCGCAACGCATGAATTCGCAAGGCCGACGCCAAAGGCCGCGAAAGCCCACGCGCGGCGTCGATCTCTGCGACCATCCGCGCCAGGGTCAGCCCGCGTGCGGCGGCATCCTGCGCCAGCACGTCCCAGAACTCCGCTTCCAGCGCCACCGACGTACGGTGGCCGGCGAGCGAGAAACTGCGCTTGATCAGGCCGGTCACGCGAGTTGCCCCAGGGCCCAGGCGGCCGCCTCGGCCACCACCGGGTTCGCGTCGTCCAGCAACGCCGCGCAAGACGGCCTCAGCGTGGCGTCGGCGGAATTGCCGATCGCGATCATCACGTTGCGCACAAACCGATCGCGCCCGATGCGCTTGATCGGCGAGCCCGCGAACCGCGCGCGAAACCCGGCATCGTCGAGTGCCGCGAGGTCGGACAGCAGCGGCGACGTGAGGTCCGACCGAGCGGCGAGCTTGGCCTGGCGGGTTTGCACCGCGAACCTGTTCCATGGGCAGGCCGCCAGGCAGTCGTCGCACCCATAGATCCGATTGCCCATAGGGGCGCGAAACTCTTCGGGAATGGCGCCGGCGTACTCGATGGTGAGGTAGGCGATGCAGCGCCGCGCATCGAGCTGATAGGGCGCGGGGAAGGCGCCTGTCGGGCAGGCGGCGAGGCAGCGCGTGCAACTGCCGCAGCGATCGGGTTGGGCGGCATCGGGGGCCAGATCGAGCGAGGTATAGATCTCGCCGAGGAAAAGCCACGAGCCGTGTTGGCGCGAGACGAGGTTGGTGTGCTTGCCCTGCCAGCCGATACCCGCTTGCGCCGCCAGCGGCTTTTCCATCACCGGCGCGGTGTCGACGAACACCTTCACGTCGTGCCCGAAACGGCTGACGATGAATTGCGCGAGGTGTTTCAGCAGGCCTTTCACCACATCGTGGTAGTCGCGGTTGCGGGCGTAGATGGAGATATTGCCGCGCTCCGCGTGCGAAAGCGTGGCCAGGGGGTCGGTGTCCGGGGCATAGGACAGGCCCAGGCAGATCACGCTGCGTGCCTGGGGCCACAACGCCTGCGGGTCGGCACGTTGTTCGAAGCGGTCCTGCATCCAGCCCATATCGCCGTGGCGGCCCTGGGCCAGGAAATCGGCAAGTCTGCCGCGGGCATCAGGGCCGAGTGATGCGGGTGCGAAGCCCACGGCGTCAAAACCGAGGGCAAGCGCCTTCGCGCGTATGGCGTCAGCCGCGTCCACGGTAAGGCGCCACGCCCTGGTCGGGCACCCACACGCCGGCCGGGGGCTCGCCGGTCTGCCAGAACACATCGATGGGAATGCCGCCGCGCGGATACCAGTAGGCGCCGATGCGCAGCCAAATGGGGTTTGTGATGTCCACGATGCGGCTGGCCACCATCATCGAGCACGCTTCATGGAACGCGCCGTGATTTCGAAAACTTGCAAGGAACAGCTTGAGGGATTTGCTTTCCACGATCCAGTCGCGCGGCACGTAGTCGATCACCAGATGCGCGAAATCCGGCGCGCCCGTCAGCGGGCAGAGCGAGGTGAATTCCGGCGCCGCGAAACGGATGAGGTATTGCGCATCCCGCCGCGGGTTGGGCACACGTTCCAGCACCGCCTGGTCCGGCGACTGCGGCGCGGCCGTCGATTGGCCAAGTTGCGTGAGGCCATCATAGCTTTCGGTCATGTCGTCTCCCCACGCCAGCCCGCGCGCACCTGTTCGGCGTGCGCGGCCAGGCGACCTTGCCCGATGGCATCGCGCATGCCGGCCATCAGATCCTGGTAATACTGAATGTTATGCCATGTCAGCAGCATCGGCCCGAGCATTTCCTCGCAGCGAAACAGATGATGCAGATAGGCACGGCTATGTTTCGAACACAGCGGGCAGGCACAGAGCGGGTCCACCGGGCCGCCATCGTCGGCAAAACGCGCGTTGCGCATGTTGTGCACCCCGTGGCTGGTATAGGCCCGCGCGGTGCGGCCGGCGCGCGTGGGCATCACGCAGTCGAACATGTCCACCCCGCGCATCACGGCGCCGAGCAGATCGTCGGGCGTGCCGACACCCATGAGGTAGCGCGGGCGGTCCGGCGGCAACGCGGGGGCGCAGTAATCCAGCACGGAGAACATCGCCTCCTGCCCCTCGCCCACCGCGAGGCCGCCGATGGCGTAGCCGTCGAAATCGATTTTCGTGAGCTCCTGGATGGATCGTTCGCGAAGGTCGCGGAACACGCCGCCTTGCACGATGCCGAAAATGCCGTAGCCGGGGCGTGCCACGAACGCGTCGCGGGAGCGTGCGGCCCAGCGCATCGACAGTTCCATCGACAGCCGGGTTTCATCCTCGGTGGCGGGGAATTTCGTGCACTCGTCGAACGCCATGGTGATCGTGGCATCCAGCTTGTGCTGGATCTCGATGGAGATCTGCGGGGTCAATCGGTGCTTGCTGCCATCGTGATGCGATTGGAACGTGACGCCATCGGCATCGAGCTTGCGCAGCCCCGCGAGCGACATCACCTGGAAGCCGCCGGAATCGGTCAAAATCGGCCCGGGCCAGTCCATCATCCGGTGCAGCCCGCCGAGGGACGCCACCCGGTCGGCTCCCGGTCGCAGCATGAGATGGTAGGTGTTGCCGAGGATCAGCCGGGCGCCGGTGCTGCGCACGGAATCGGCCGTCATCGCTTTCACGGTGCCCGCCGTGCCCACCGGCATGAACACCGGCGTGGCGACATCGCCATGTGCCGTCTGCAACGAACCCAGGCGGGCCTGGCCGTCGGTGGCGTGGCGCGTCCATGAAAGGGTCATGCCGCGCGCTCGAGCAGCGAGCTGTCGCCGTAGGAATAGAACCGGTAGCCAGATGCGATGGCGTGGGTGTAGGCGGCGCGCATACGCTGTGTGCCGGCGAAGGCACAGACCAGCATGAACAGGGTGGATTTCGGCAGGTGGAAATTCGTCATCAGCAGATCCGCCCCGTGGAAGCGATGTCCGGGAAGGATGAAGATATCGGTCTCTCCGAAAAACGCCGACGTGCCGTCAGGTCCTGATGCCGCCTCCAACAAACGCAGGCTGGTGGTGCCGACGGCCACGATGCGACGCCCCTTTGCACGCGCGGCGTTGATGCCCGCTGCGGTCTGGGCGGTGATGGCGCCGCGCTCGGCATGGATGTGGTGATCGGACACGTTCTCGCTGCGCATGGGCAGGAACGTGCCCGCGCCGACATGCAAGGTGAGCGTGGCCCGCGCGATCCCGGCGGCATCCAGCGCATCCAGCAAGGCGGGTGTGAAATGCAGCCCGGCGGTGGGGGCCGCGACCGCGCCGTCGTTTCGCGCGAACACGGTTTGATAGTCCGCCGCATCGTCCGCGGTGGGGCCAGCCTCGCGTTCGATATAGGGGGGCAGCGCCAGGGCGCCGGCACGCCGCAAGGCATCGTCGAAGGCCTGGCCTGCAAGGTTGAACCGCAGCGCCACCGCGCCATCTTCGGGGGCGGCCGTCACCTGCGCCTGAAACGCCACCGCGCCCTCGAAATCCAGCGTGTCGCCAACCCGCAGCCGGCGGGCGTTGCGGGCCAGTGCCAGCCATGTGCCGTCCGGGCGCGGGCGGTCCAGCGTGATGCCGATGCGGGCGGCGCCGCGCAGGGCCGAAAGCTGTGCCGGGATCACCCGCGTGTCGTTGGACACCAGCATGTCGCCCGGGCGCAGAAGATGCGGCAGTTCGGACACGATGTGATCGTGCAAAGCGGCGCCCACATGCAGCAGCCGCGCGCTGTCACGCGGGCGCGCGGGGTGGTGGGCGATCCGGTCTGGTGGCAGTTCGAAATCGAAATCCGACGCGAGAAGGGTCAATTTTCAGTCGGCAAGGTACGAGGCGATCTCGATCAGATTGCCGTCTGGATCACGACAATAGACCGATGTCATCGGGCCGAGCGCGCCGGTTTTGGGCACCGGGCCCATCACAACCTTCACGCCGCAGATGCGAAAATGCTCGATCACGTCCTCCGGCCGCACCGCGGTCACAAAACACAGGTCGCCGGACCCGGCCGTGACTTTTTCAGACGTGAGCCAATTGCGTACCGAGGCATCCACCGGGCGCAGGTTGAGCTTTTGGCCGCCGAACTTCAGCGCCGTGCGATCCCCCTCGCCGAACTCCTCCCGGTCCATGCCCAGCACACGTTGATACCAGGACGCGGTGATTTCCACGTCGTGGCAATGCAGCACCAGATGGTCCAGGCGATCGACGGTGAAGCGCATTCACGACATCCCTTCGTAGAAATCATGGCCCTTGTCATCGATGACGATGAACGCCGGGAAGTCTTCGACCTCGATGCGCCAGATCGCTTCCATGCCGAGCTCCGGATATTCCAGAACCTCGACCTTGCGGATGCAGTCCTGCGCCAGACGTGCGGCGGGGCCGCCGACGGAGCCGAGATAGAAGCCGCCTTGGGCCTGGCAGCTGTCGCGCACCGCACGCGAGCGATTGCCTTTGGCCAGCATCACCATCGATCCGCCGGCGGCCTGGAGTTCGGCGACATAGCTGTCCATGCGCCCGGCCGTGGTGGGGCCGAAGCTGCCGGTGGCATAGCCCTCCGGCGTTTTGGCGGGGCCTGCGTAATAGACGGGGTGATTTTTGAAATAATCCGGCAACGCCTCGCCGCGATCGAGGCGCTCCTTCAGCTTGGCGTGCGCGATATCGCGCGCCACCACCATCGTGCCGGTCAAGGCCAGCCGGGTTTTCACGCCGTATTGCGACAGCTGCGCCAGGATCTCGGCCATCGGGCGATTGAGGTCCACCTTCACGGTGTCGCCGCCGAGATCAGAATCGGTCGTCTCGGGCAGGTATTTATGCGGATCGGTCTCCAGGGCTTCGAGGAACACGCCGTCCGGCGTGATCTTGGCCTTGATCTGGCGGTCCGCCGAGCACGACACGCCGATGCCCACCGGCAGGCTGGCGCCATGACGCGGCAGGCGGATCACCCGCACGTCGTGGCAGAAATACTTGCCGCCGAACTGCGCGCCGATGCCGGTCTGGCGCGAGAGCTCCAGCACCTGGCGCTCCATCTCGATGTCGCGAAACGCATGGCCCGCGCGCGAGCCCGATGTGGGCAGATTGTCGAGCCACTTCGTCGAGCCGAGCTTCACGGTTTTGAGCGTCGTCTCCGCCGACGTGCCGCCTATCACGATCGACAGGTGGTAGGGCGGGCAGGCCGAGGTGCCCAGGGTTTTCATCTTGGTCTCGAGGAACTGCAGGATTTTGGTGGGCGTGAGGATCGCGCGGGTTTCCTGGAACAGGAACGTCTTGTTGGCGGAGCCGCCGCCCTTGGCCACGAACATCATGTGGAATTCGTCGGCGTGGTCCTCGCCGGGAGCGGCATAGATGTCGAACTGCACGGGCAGATTGTTGCCGGTGTTGACCTCCTCGAACATCGACAGCGGCGCCATCTGCGAATAGCGCAGATTGGTCTCGGTGAAGGTGCGGTGCACGCCGTAGCTGAGCGCCTCCTCCTCGTTGCCTTGCACCCAGACGCGCTGGCCCTTTTTGCCGAAGACGATGGCGGTGCCGGTGTCCTGGCACATCGGCAGCACGCCGCCGGCCGCGATATTGGCGTTCTTCAGCAGGTCGGTGGCGACGAAGCGGTCGTTGGACGACGCCTCGGGGTCGTCGAGAATGGCGCGCAGGCTGGCGAGATGCGCGGGGCGCAGCAGGTGCGACACGTCGTGAAAGCCCTGAAACGCCAGCTCGCTCAGAACCTCCGGCGCGATCTTGAGCACGTTTTGGCCGTCGACTACGATGCTGCTGACGCCCGCGATGTCCAGCCGCCGGTAGGGCGTCTGGTCCGGACCCAGCGGAAACATAGGCGAATAGAGGAAATTGTCCGGGCGCGACATCTCGTTCATGACGGCATCCTGCTGGGGTTCAGGCGTCTTTGGCCGGGCTGCGGCGACGGAATGCGTCCAGGCTGACCACCTGCGGCGTGCTGTCCGGCCGCGGCTCCGGCTCGGCTGGCGCCTCTTCCGGCTCGGGGGTGACGGGGTGATGCTCGGCGCGGAAGGCCAGGCCGTATTTCACATGCGGATCGGCGAACTGCGTGACGGCTGCGAGCGGGATCTGCAAGGTGGAGGCGGCGCCGTTGAACGACAGCCCCACGGTGAAGAGCCCGGCCTGTTCATCCACCGTCAGATCCCAGAACTGGTGCTGGAGGATGATCGTCATTTCCTCACGGTATTGCGCGCGCAGGCGGGCGGGGATGACGGTGCCGGGATGATCGGTGCGAAAGGTGATGTAGAAATGATGCTCGCCCGGCAGCCCGTGGGCGGCGGCATGGCGCAGCGCGCGGATCATCACATGTTTCAGCGCTTCCTCGGTCCACTCGTCATACGGGAGCAGGCTTTCCGGCGCGGTGTCCTCGGTTTCGTCCATAAGGCCCTCGGTTTTGGTAGGGTTCCATAGCGGGCCAACTGGCGCGTTGGAAGAGCCCAGGCCGTATCGATGGAGAAAGCGGGGGGCATTCTGTTGCTCGGGGCCCCCCTAACCGCGCTTATCGCTTATGCAGCGACAGCAAAGGTCCGATGATTGTCATTGGCACCTGTAAAGTGACCCGATAACGGCGGTATCATGCCGGGCAAAAGATGAGTCTTTACCACGCGTGTCGAACCTGCGTCGCCCCCAAACCG